>QMUK01000136.1 GCA_003660555.1 Thermococci archaeon | reverse complement strand
TATAATTATTATTGTACATTCTTTCTTACATATTGACTTTTACGGGGGACCTTTTGGTCGCAATTGAAATCATCGTAGAATTCTATAAAACCAGAGTACGTGTAAGAAAGAATACGAAGGCCATGAGAGGAAAAAGATGGGTGATTATAAACGCAAAAATTTAGTTTTCCTGTCTTTATTCTTTTTAGTAATTCTCCTGACATCATCCACAGCGATATCTGTTGCCAATTCAAACATACAAGAAAGAGCTGAATACGTTTCTGAAATGCCAGAAGTAAAGACGAGAGAGCTTATTTCTTGTTGGCCTTATCATTTTGATAGCAGCCTGGTTATACTTTACGATAAATATAATTCTGTTTCAGCTAAGGTTGCTAAAGACATATTCTCTACGGTATCAATTCTGTATTCCCCTGTAAAACTCAAAGGTGTCTCAAGCGCTGATGAATTAAAGAGAGAACTATCAACAGATTATGCATGGATTGCCATTTATATTTTTAATACCACTCTCAATGGAATGGTTATAGGCCCTGATATCTTAGCATGGGCTTCCTTAGTTAACCTCGTATCTGATCTGAAAGGAACAAATCATATTCTTAGTTTCGGTAACACGCATATACTAAAGGACGAGGTCGCAGAATTGAATAACGTGTATATTAGCGATACAGAAAGAATCGATGCATTATTGGTCTACATGCATGCTGTTTGGACAATAGGCGAAATTCTTGATAAGGCGGGTCAATCATACAAGAATGCGTCTTTAGATTTCAGACGAGTAGGTCTTAAGATATTTGCAGATAACTTTAATGAAATTTTCTCACGTACAATAGATCCAAAACTTCCCTTCGGTGTAGAAGATCTAGAAGCAAAGCAAGAAATTTTTGAACAAAAGGTATTAAGTAGATTTCCAGTAGGTGCTAAACGCTTACCCCCAGCACCACCTGGTGAATTGGATTTATCACAATATTTGCACATGAATGAATCGACAACTATCGAGAGTTTGTCTTCCTTGTCCTCAGATTATCCTATGCCCAGAGCTTTGTTGCTAAATGAGAAGGAGGTTAGCACACTCGATGTATTTCCTATCTCAGAGGTTCCTATAAAATCCGGTCTTGACGGACCAGTTGGGAAAGTAGTTGACTTGCTATTGAGTGTTCTCTTAGACCCTGATATCGGTATTGGTGACTTTATAGGTTTGCCCACCGAGGAGATAACACAACTACTTAACGTTTTTGAGATAATTAAGGAAATTCTTGGCTTCATTCAAAATCCCGAAGAAAAGTCTGCTCTTCAAAAACTGATTGATTCGATTGCAGACCAATTTCCAGTATTAGAGGAGTATAAGAAGTACTTCAATTTGGTTGTAGATGCGATTTACATTTTACGAGGTGATTTTTCAGACATTGTTGATTTCATTTGGAGTGTCATCGATGCACTATTTCCTGATTTGGGGTCTACTGTTGAGACTATGAAATCCATCCTTAACCAGACTTTGAGCATGGGCGAGGAACTCTATAACATATTACAAGACTCCTCGAATATTCTTGATGCTTTACTAGATTGGTTTACATCGCAAGTTTCTCAGCAGCTTTTCTCTAAGTTTCTAGAGAGTACTTTGGGCTTGAGTGGAACCGAACTCACACAAACGATAAACAGGGTAATCGGAATTGCTAAAACCGCAATTAATTTCATCACAAATTTTGACTTAGATGAATTCTTGGTTCAAGTTAAGGATTACTTAATACAAGAAGCATTCCAGCTACTCCAAGATAGTGTAGGTGAGGATGCGTTAAACAAAATAAATGCTGTTATAAATCTGGGTTTGGTTGTGGCAGGATATTCTGATAAATCTCTTAAGGGTGCTGTTGTTGAACTTCTAACACAATTTGTAGATGTTAGTAATTTTGCTGAAGGGCTTGAAGGCGCAGAGAAGTTAGCTGAAGACATAATCTCGGAAATAGATAGTGCAATAAAAGAGGAACTATCCGATTTAAACAGCTTTAAGGACTTTGTAAGACAAAAGATAGAAGAACATCTGACAAGTACAAATGCGATCCCAGAAGAGTTGAAGAACTTAATCGTTGAGGCTATTGCACTTATAGGTGGAGTAATGAACAAGGGATTCTCAAAGGCTGACTTACCAACTTTAAGCTCCCTGATTGTTAGTATTTTGAATTATGTCCTTCCAGGTGATTATTCTGGCTTGTATGCTGCAGACAAAACGAATATTATTGATACTGTTAATAAAACATTGACAATAGTCTTCCAAGTTATTGCTGTTGTTAAAGACGATGATAATCTTAAGCAGTATCTTGTAAAAAATGCTGAGAAACTGATCAGCGATTATGATTTTATAAAGAAAACTTTGTTCGAAGCCGTTGATTTTGTCTTGCAGAAGACTCTATCCTCTTCAACATATAACTCAATTAAGTCAAAAATTGAAGTAGGTTCTGATGTTGCCTCAATAGTATTTCAAATGCTTAACTATATAAAAGACAACTCCTTTCAAGGAATATTTACAACATTACTGAATGGTCTTGGATATTCACTCGTTAGCTACTTTGACTTAGACTTAAAAAATTATACCATAATTATGAATGCAATAATTCCAAAAGTATTGGGTATAAAGAATGTTCCCTCCATGAGAGATGCCATTGACACAGTCCTTGATGCTTTGGGCGCAATAGATCCTTCGGCTAAAG
>QMUK01000135.1 GCA_003660555.1 Thermococci archaeon | reverse complement strand
TTTGGTGTTCATGGTAGCATTTGCCTACATCTTTGTCTCACCAATTGTGCAGAATATCAAGGATGTCATTCCAACAGTAGCGGATGCAACATCATGGACAAATGCTCAAACACAAGCGATGAACTGGCTCTTCAGAGCGTGGTATGCATTTCCTTTCTTTGCCTTTATTGCTTTGTTAGTATGGCTCATCAAAAGAGCAATTGAGAAGAGAAGTGGAGAGGTGGTGTGATGAATGAGCGATGAGGAAGGAATAGGAATTGGCACTGCAATCTTTGTTGTGATGCTGAATATCGTATTTGCAATCATCTTCTTCTTCCTCATAGGTTCAGTGATGTGTGGAATTTTACCACCTCTCACATCAATAGTTGGTATTGATGAGACAACACCATTTGCACAAGCACTCACAGTTGTGCCAAACCTTGTGAATGTTTTCTTCTACCTCCCACTCATCTTCATCTTCACGATGTTTGTATGGCTGTTTAAGTATATTGTGAAGAGACACAGATACACTTACTACCAGCAGGGAGGTGAAGAAGAGGAGTGGTGAAGAAATACATCCTTCCTTTTTTGCTCATTAGTTTTGGGGCAGTCTTACTGATAATTCCTTCTACTGCCACCTACGACACATTTCAAAACCATCCAAATAAAAACATTTCTTTGGCAGATGAGAATGGTGTTGTCTGGAGTTATGATTATGATACACGATATGGCTATGTAGTGATGCAAACAAGGGATATAAACAACAGATATATGCGTTTGCGAGGATGTATGTGGGCTGAAATGATGTTAGAAGCGCCAGAAAGTTGCTCAAATCACTGGAGTATGCTGGTTGCCTCAAGTTTGACCTATTTTCGTGTGTATTTCTATGACAAAAACAAAAATCTGATAAACCACACGACAGCAAACATAGGCACATATCATCATCCATATCCAGATTTTCGTGTATGGGAATTTGTAAAAAGTGGAGAGAGCATATTCCTCTACATTAACGGAGAGTATAAATGTGATGTCGGTGGAACATACAATAGAACGCCTTGCTACATTAAGTTGTATCCTTACACAACATCCGCATCATATCCGTCAGAACTTTATGTTGATGATATTATGACGGGTGATGGTGTTATTGAGACTATTCCGCATGACTGGTATGTCCTCCGAAATTGGGATGCTCCTGAAACATCTGGTGTTTTTAATGAGACTGGCTCAAGAGTAAATGAGAGTTACTTCACTATTTCCTATGTTGTGCCGTATATCGGATGTGATGCTTGTGATGAGATAAGGATTAAGCACTTCACAACAGGAGAAGTGGTAAATATAACACCAATTTCGGACAGATACAAAACAATCTATTACAATTTCACAGAAATGCTTTTCCATGAGGACAAAGAGAAGGACAAGTATGGGCTTTATCTCGTGGAGTTATTGAGGGATGGAAATGTTGTTGCTCATGATTGCTTCTTCTACACATGGGATGCTGTGAACAAACCTGCTGGAACAATCTCATGGGACAGAGACAGTTATCCTATCGGATGCACAGCAAAAGTTCATACAGTCCTCACAGACCCTGATTTCACAACATATGTGTATAAAGGATATGTGTATGATGTGTATGGCAACAAAAAGGAGGAATGGACAATAACAAGTGCTGATGAGTGGCATGAAGTTGATTTAACTGATTATGACACAGGCGTGTATTATGCAATTCTCAAAATCAGAAACAAAAACACAGGATTTGAGTGGGAAGAAGCATGGGATACGACAAGTGTGAGTGATGAGGTGGATATTGAAGGAGTGAGTTATGATGCAAAATCCGAAACTGCACTTGGAGGAGTATATGTGAGTGCTATTCAGAACACTGTGAGCCATGAGACAGTAACAAATGAGACAACAGGTGAATACAACATCTCAAAATTGAGTGTTGACATGGAAATTCAGATGAATGCATCAAAAACAAACTATACTCACAACAACTTCTCATTCACACCACTCAAAGGAGGAATTTATGAGATTAATCTCTTCCTCCTTCCAGATGCATCTCATATTAATGTCACAGCACCTGCGATTGTCGGATTGACACAGTTATATCCTTTCCATCAGAATGTTTCCTACGCAACGGTGAACATCTGGAATGAGACTTGGAGTGCAAGCATAACGACAAACAGCATGGGATACTTTGCCTTTGAAAACCTTTCACCGGGGACATACTACCTGAATGCCACTCACATCAAATGCAAGCCTTCTGAAACCTATGAAGTGAATTTGTCAAGTGGAGAGATTGAGTATGTTTACATCCTGATGCATGGCTTATATAATCTCACAGTAAAGGCAAGAGATGCTGGAACACATGCAACAATTTTCAACTTCAAGGCAACTCTGAATGATGGAGAGCAGACAAAAGAAACAACATCAGGATGGCTCAATTTCACAGGTGTGGAGTATGGCATTCACAAGGTAGAAGTTGGTGCAGATGGCTACTATTCTGCAATTGAGTATGTGTATGTGTATGGAGATGTGGAGAAGATTGTTTATCTCACACCACTTGAAACGACAGCAGCGGAGCAAGGTGTTGGTATCTCATATCCGCCCCACCAAGTTGAGTTTGCTTGCGTTGATTTGTTTGGAAATCCTCTCGCAAATGTTTATGTAGAGGCAACGCCAATCTCCACAACAACAGGTGCTTGGGATTGGCTTTTGAATTTGTTCGGGATAAGGAATGAGAGTATAACCTACTTCATAAATCAGACTTTGAATGGCACAACTGACAGTAGAGGTGCA
>QMUK01000134.1 GCA_003660555.1 Thermococci archaeon | reverse complement strand
TTGGAAAGGCGAACCAACAATAAATGATATCTATATTCTTTACAATAGTTAGAGCTCTTTTAATCAAATGTATTCTATTCATAATAGAATCGAGCAATTGATTGTTTGAAAATAATTTGAATAAAAAACCATGATACATTCTTTTTTTCCTATAATCTTCGTATAGATATAACGGTAGCACTTCATATCCGATTTTTTTTAATATGTCTATCTCTTGTTTTGTCCATGTAGTGTGATGCTCCGTTATAAAAAGAATTTTTTTAGTCATTATGTTCTCCTCTATAATCATCATTTACATATTTACACAAGTTAATTACCTTATAATGTATCAGTGGGGGTCAGTGTAACAGCACAGTGTTCTTTTCCTTTTATCTAGTTCTTTGAATTAGTGTCTCAAAAATCTTTCTCATTTTTAATCCTATTTTTTCTATTGATAAGTTATTTTCCACGTACTGTCTCCCAGATCTACCAAGTTTTTCGGCGATCTCTGGATTTTCCTTCAAATAAAGTATGGTTTTTGCTAATGCCCTGTAATCACCGGGCTTAACAACAATTCCCGACTTAGTTTCTGAAACATAACGTCCAGGTTGTCCACTCGAACAACATATTATAGGTTTCCCTGCAGCTTGGTATTCATAAAGCTTAGATGATATACCCATTTCTATCGATCCTAAACCACTTAACGGTAATAACAATACGCTAGCCTCGCTGAGTATTTTTGCTACCTCTTCTCGACTTACAATTTTATCTATAATTTCAACGTTTGTAAGCTTCATTTTCTTCACTTTCGACTTCAAAAGCGGAGCTAATTCACCTCCACCTTGAATGACTATCTTTATATCTGGATGCGATATTAGTAGTTTTGCGGCTTCAAACACTTGGTCAAAGTTATAAGCGGGAGAAAAGGCTCCTATATACAAGACTATAAACTTGCCTTTACCTTTTTTGCTTGTAATACTTGTGTCAAAAGAGAATCTACCTGTGTCTACTCCTGCGAGAACTACATGCACTTTTCTGGGACTTACTCGGTATTTGCTTACGATCGTGTTTACGTAGGCTGGACTTATTGGTGTAATAGCTGCCACCGCATTATAGGCGATTCTTGCAAAAACTTCTGCCAGTCTTGCCATAAAAGATCGTTCCTTGAGCATATTCAGTTCATATAATTCCTCAGGCCAAAGATCATCCACATTTTGAACCACAGAGCATCGCTTTATTATACCATAAAACAGCGCAGGGAATGCAGACAATACATTCGGGTTCGCCGCCCATACTACATCAATTTTTCCAACTAATGGAAAGGCAAAAAGAGAGGTAATCATGAAAGTTACAAAAAGGATAAGACGCCTGACAAACCCTTTTGAAGCCAGCGGAGGAACAAAGGTCCTAATGACTTTTATGTTTCCCTCATACTCTATACTTAATAATTTCCTCCTATATTTCTTAGGTATATTTCCCGTGGGGTAGTGAGGGAAAGCCGTTATAACTGTTACATGGCAATCTGCAAGGGTTAATCCCTTAGCTACATTAAAGGCTCTTGTTGCTCCTCCACCCATATCTGGTGGGAAGTATTGGGCTATGATGAGTACTCGCATTTTGTACACGCCTAACCTAGAACTTCACTATACGTTCTATTCGGTCTTTATTTTCTAGCATCCATTGATAGGTTTTTCTTAGCCCGGTCTTTATATCAGTTTTAGGGTTATATCCAAGTATTTTTCTTGCTTTTTCTATAGATGCTCTCCTTCTTGTCGATCTATCCCAATCTCTCTTTGGCTTGAAAACAACTCCAGCTTTGTTACCAGTAATTTCATTTATCATATTAGCTAGATCTATTATTCTAGTTTCTGTTTCTGATGCTAAATTTATAGCCTCACCTACAGCCTCTGGTATAACTCCCATTCTAAGGGTTCCTTCCACTATATCTTCAACAAAGGTGAAATCTCTCGTTTCCTCTCCGGTCCCTGTGATTGGTAATGGCTGTCCATGCATAGCCCACCACATAAAATTGGGTATAACGTTCCTATACTTACCGGGTACTTCTCCAGGACCGTAAACATTAAAATATCTAGCTATGGTTACGGGAAGCCCATAATAGTCATGAAAGTAGTTACAGTAGAGTTCTCCAAGCAACTTATGTATCTGATACGGAGTATCCAAATGTAACGACACAAATTCTTCTCTGAACGGCAAGGGGGCTTGGCTTCCATAAACGGAACATCCCGAAGATGCAAAGACAAATTTTTCCACACTAACCAATTGTGAGTATTGCAATGTTTTCAAGGTCCCGAGACCGTTTACAAGTAAATCCGTTTCCGGATGGTCAACACTATTTTGATTTGCAAAATGAGCTGCTAAATGAAAAACATAGTGAGGCTTAAAGCTGAACGCTCTCTTCATTTTTTCATCATCAAGTATACTTCCATGTACAAAGAACACCTTAGGATCTTTAGGTAAATTCCATTCATACGATGCTGATAAATCGTCTATAACGATAATTTTCTCGGGTTCTGCCTTTAAGAGTGTTTTAACGAGATTGCTACCAATGCAACCTGCTCCACCAGTTACCAAAATCCTTTTTCCCGTATAATGGCTTAATACCTCCTCAAATTTCATAATAATCACTCCTTAAAACCATAAACTTTCTTAAACCACTCAATAGTCCTAGGTATACCTTCTTCAAGTGGAACCGTCAGTTTAAAGCCTAGATCCCGCTTAGCTTTGCTAGAATCAGGCGTCTTTATTCTTGTAGTGAAAGGTTCTGCTTCTTTATACGTTACTTTTGAATC
>QMUK01000133.1 GCA_003660555.1 Thermococci archaeon | reverse complement strand
CCGCCGCGTGCTTTGGGCTGGCCTGAATCCATGATTACCCGCACCCTCACCCCCCTCCGGAAAGCCCTCACAATCGCCTCCCCCAGGTCGTCATCGGTGAAGGAGTAGATGGCGATATCTATCGTCTCCCTTGCCGAATCTATGAGCTTGAGGAGGACCCTTTTTATCACGTGGTCGATCCGGGGGGAGACGAAATAGGAGTCTATATCACAGGCGGAACTATCCCCGGGGTTTCCTTCCCCGGTTCTGCTGAGGTCGAGGCGGCCAGGGCGGATGTACACCTGAACAGTGAGACCATCCTCATCCCCTTCCTCCAATTCGATCCTCTCTACCGTACCCACGATCGGAGAAAGGAAGAGATTCTTTTGTCTCAAGCTTTCGAGGTTCATCCCAGCGAGCCATTCCAAGAGCGCCCCCAAAAGGCCGCCGATCCTTTTGGCTTGGACGAGCTGTCTGTGGGCCTCCCGGAGCTCTGGGGTGGCGAGGACACACAGAGGATCCCCCTCCTCCAGCTCGTCCCCTTCCTTGACCCAAAGATCTGAAAGGGAAACCACCTTGAGCCTAAAGGAAACAGGACGGACAAAGTTGACCACGGTCTCCGGAGGAAGGGGCACGGGGTCCTCCCTGGATACCCTCCGGCGGACGAGAACAACCCCTTCCCTCACCATGGAATCGGCGAAGGGAAGGAGGTCCTTTTCCCTCGCGAACTCCAAAGTGATCCTCGAGGAACCACGGATAGGGTTGAAGCAGTCGGGCAAGATGGGAGGGGAGATCGGCTCCTCAAGTTCCAGAGTGCCGAAGGCGTACCCCGTGCTTCCGAGATAGGAGAAGAGATCCCCGAGGGGCCTTCCGGAGAGATCTACTCGCAGGACCTCTTCCTTGGCCGGTGGCCCTCTGATCAAACGGACCTTCCCTGCGGGATTGAGGTCGTACTCTTCCCCTTCCCCAACGGAATAAAGGGTATCGCCGACCAGGATCACGTAGCCGTTTCCATGCGTCCCCGCGATCGGGAATTCCCCCTGGAACACCTCGCCCGAAAGCCGTGCCCACAGGGTGCCCGAGAGGAAGAGGGAGTAGTCCGAAGAGAACTCCCTGTACTCCGGGAGCGTAGCCTCTATCCCCCCGATGGCGCGGCGCAGGGCACCCGTGATCCCTACCTGGGAAAGCGGAAGGAGCGCCCCGGAGAGGAAAACCAAGGATACACATACCGCCCCCTCCACCTTGACCGAAGCCGGGGAGCTTTGATCGAGCCTGAGCTCATCTTTCCCCGGGAAGACGGCCCGCCCCGGGAAGGGCCAGAAAAGCTCGATCCCCTCCACCGTGGCCATGTCCAAAAGGAGATGCGAGAGGTATCCAACCAGAAAAGCGAGCCACCACTGGAAATGTCCCAGGATAAGCCAAAGCGGCAAGGAAAGAACCCCAAAGAAACAGGCTCCAAAGAGTGAGTGGGTGATGGTCCTGTGACCAAACCTCTCTGAGAGATACCGCGAGCCGGGGAAGAGCTTGCCGAGTAAGGACTCCGGGGTATCGATGTCCGGGAGCAGGGAACCCACGGCAGAGAAAGCGAAGGAGAAAGGATCCACGGCACCCCCTCCACCCATGGCCCGGACCAGGAGCCAGGAGGACTCCCCTCCGGCGATATGCGTCCACACCCTCATCTGCGCCTCCAGCGATACGAGAAGTACCGCAGGACGAAGAACCCGGCGTAAAAGAGCCCAGCCAAGACGTAAAGCAGGCGGTCATGGAGCCCAAGGGAGAGGTAGCGTATTGCCAGGGCAAGGGCAGCCGTAAGGACGATGATCCAGGTCATGTCGATGAACCGAGGGCCTCCAATTACGAGCTCCTCCCTCAGGAACCTGGGATCGACGCGTCCCTGGACCTCCATCTTTGCCAAAAGGGCCTGGACCTTCCTGGGGATGCCCCGGGAGCGGGAGTAGATGTGCTCCTTGAGCCTCTCCAGTCCTTTCTTCCCACCTACCACCACGCTAGCCCGGGCGCGGACGAAGGAGTCCACCCAGGCGTAGACCTCCGATTTGGAGAGTGGCGGGATCTCCCGGACGAAGAAGTAGTCCCTGAGCCCTCCGAGCCTTTCCTCCTCCGTTGCTGTTGCCACCACGGAAAGCCTTGGCTCCTCCAAAAGCCCGTGGAGCTCGCGCAAGAGCCTCGGGGTGGCCCGATCGAGGTCGTCTATCAGCAAGAGAAGTCTACGTCCCTTCACCGCTTCCCTTGCTAGCTCCAGAAGCTCCTGGACCCGCATGGACCTCACTCCCTCGGCCTCCTCAGGATCCAGGAGTCCGGCCTCCAAGAGACCGGTCACTAGTTGGAGGAAGAACTCCTTCGGTGGGCCGGCCCGAAGCAAAAGGATCGCCTCGAAATCCCGCGAGAAGCCGTCCTGCTGGATCGCCTGAAGCCGGTGGCTCTTCCCGCACCCCTCGGACCCGACGAGGAGAATCCTCCCCCCTTTTCTGATCGTTGAACGGAGCTCCTCGGAGGAACTTCCTTCGAATTTCTGATCAAGGAAGCCGGCTTTGGGAACTTGATCGGGAAAAACGTTCTGGTCAATGATCCTGTAAAGCTTCGGAGCCCTGCGCTTCCGCTTGCCCTCGATAACCCCTGCCTTCTCAAGCGTGCGGAGGTACTTCCCAACTGTCTTCGGATCCCAACCTGTTAAGGAGGCAAGCTCCTGCAGGCTGATCTGACAGCAGTTCCCTTTGGCCCGGGATTTGAGGATCGTCAGCAATTTTTTCTCTTTTTCATTTAATAGCAGATTTTTTCCTCCGCCCATTTCTTCTTCGGATCCTCTG
>QMUK01000132.1 GCA_003660555.1 Thermococci archaeon | reverse complement strand
CCACGAGACTTACAAGATAAGCAAAGAGAAGGACATACACATGAGAGATGCTGCTTACGTTCTAGCAGTGGAGAGAGTGTACAGGGCAATGTTAGACAGGGGATGGGTGAAGAAGTAGTGAAATAACGGTATTAACATATTATGAAGAAAAAGTGTAATAGAATTAGTTGACCTTTTTCTTCTTCCTATCTTTTTCATTTCATTTATTTTCGAAGATGAAATGCCTTAGCCCTACTTCCTAGGGAAGAAAAGGAGTGTGCTGAATAAGTAGATCCTCAGTCCCTTTGCCATAGGTTACTCTCCCCACTCCCTCCAATAGGGCTTATACGTGTCCTCGAAAGAGGTTATTGCAGCTACAGCTCCTTCTGCAACTGCTGTGGCTATTTGCATGACTCCTCCGGTTATGTCTCCTGCAGCATATATTCTCGGAATGTTAGTTCTCTGCCTATTATCTACTATCACGAAGCCCTTTTCGTCGCATTTCACTCCTATTTCCCTTAATATCTCGGAATTGGGTTCATGCCCTATGGCTATGAATACTGCCTCTGTCTTAATTTCCCTCCTCTCGCCTGTCTCCAAGTTCTCCACTAGGACTTCCTTTACTCTTCTCCCGTCTCCTCTTATCTCCTTGATGACACTGCTCATCATTTGAGGTATCTCCTCCCTCTGGATGGCATCTCTCAGGTATTTCTCAGCCCTGAACTCATTTCTCCTGTGAACTATTTTCACGTCTACGCCTATGGATTTCAGGTATAGAGCGTCTGTGAGAGCTGTATTCCCTCCTCCAACTACTATGGCCCTCTTACCCTTGTAGAGATATCCGTCACAAGTGGCACAGTAAGAGACTCCTTTTCCGTAGTATTCCTCCTCCCCTCTTACCCCAAGCTTCTTGGGCCTAGTCCCCATTGCAGCTATTACCGCATTGGCCAAGTATATTCCTCTAGTGGTGACCACTTCTATTTTCTTCCCGACTTTTATTTCTATGGCCTCCTCGTTCTCGTGTATGTGCGCGTACTTCTCAGCCTGCCTTCTCATGAGTTCCACTAGGGATTTCCCAGCTATTCTCTCGAATCCAGGGTAATTCTCTATGCTTGGGGTTAATTTCACCAATCCTCCAACTACTTCCTTTTCTATTACTATGGGATTCATCCCGGCTCTAGAGGCGTAAATAGCTGCTGTAAGGCCTGCTGGTCCAGCACCTATTATCAGTAGATCTGTTTCTATTATCTCTTCCTCTTCTTCTCTTTCTTCTATTACTTCCCTATGTTCGTGATAGGGTCTAAGATGCAGTAGATCTCTTACGAATTCATCCTCAGGTTGCAGTCCTATGGAGGTAGTTACTCCATTTACGACTGTGTGTGGAACTGCTCCTACACCGTACTCTTCGGCTAAATCAATGTTCTCTTCGCTCTCTATACATTCAGCTTTTACTTTTCGATTCTCTATTGCGCAAGAGAATGCATTAAGTACTTGTCCCGGGCAGTAGGGACAAGCTGGAGTTACGAATACCATGACGTGTCTTTCTTCCTTTAATTCTGAGAGAATCCTCCTAGACTCCTGAGAAAGCCCAGAATCATCTTTTGAGACCCTCAGTATAGTTTCTATTAGACTTCTTCCTTCCTCTCCAGCAGGTGCCCCTATGAACCTTATCCAGTATCTCTCTGGGTCTATTAGTACTGTGGGTGACCTATCCACCTTGTATCTCTTAGAAAGCTCTCCTCCTATTTCGTGAACTTCGACTCTTATCTTGGGCGTTACTTCACTCAGTTCCTTCATCAGCTGAATGCAGAATTCATTGTATTTGTCGTTCACTCCTTTTTTGAAGAAGACGTATATAGGTACTTCTCTCCTCATCTTGGAGAACTTCTTCTTTAGAAACTCCCTTGCCTCTTCGTTCAATATCAAGAAACCACCTCCGTTAAACTACTCCCAATAGAAGGGAAGCTAAAGTCAAATAAACTACTAGACCTGAAACATCTGATATAGTCGCTATTAATGGAGAAGATATAGTAGCTGGATCCACCTTGAAAATCGTTGCTAAAAGAGGGAGCAACGCTCCTGTGATGTCTGCAGTTATTGTCACTAATCCTAAGGCAAGGGAGACTATTAGCGAAATCCTCAGGTCCAAGGATATGGTATAAGCGAAGACAAATCCAACTGAAGCTATTGCAGGAGATATCAGTATACTAGTAGACAGTTCCTTCAGAACTATTCTCAAGTAATCCCTAGGGGTCACTTCGCCCAATGCTAATGCTCTCACCACGAGAGTAGAGGCTTGAGACCCAACGTTCCCTCCTGTAGCAAGTATCAGTGGTATAAAAGCAGCTATTATTGCTGTCTCTGATATCATCACTCCGAATCCCTTTATTATTCTGGCTGTCACACTCTCAACTAAGTAAATGGCTAAAAGCCACAGGAATCTCTTCCTGAAGAGAGAGGTGGGCCTGGCAGTCAGGTATCTGTAATCTTCCATCTTAGGTAATCCTCCTAGGAGGAGGTAGTCCTCTCCGTGCTCTGCCACTATTACATCGGCCACGTCCTCTATCGTCACTACTCCTAGGAGTCTTCCTTCCTCGTCCACTACTGGAAGTCTGCTTATGTCGTATTTGACCATTAATTTAGCTACTTCTTCTCTATCTTCCTCTGGATTAACTGTTACCAAGTCTTTTTTGCATATCCTACCTAAATTCGATTCCGGATCCTCTCTCAAGAGATCCAATACTTTGAGATATCCTAGAAGTTTTCCTTCCTCGTCTACAACGAAAAGTACATCACTGACTTCGAATTTCCCTAAGGAAAGAGTTCTG
>QMUK01000131.1 GCA_003660555.1 Thermococci archaeon | reverse complement strand
TAGTGCTGTAGAGGGCATTAGATATAAGGGGAGCTCATCGCAATTCATTCCATTCAATCCTCCTGTTAAGCTCAGCACTCATCGTGAGTTTCGTCCATTATTACGTCTACCGTGGACCAAGTGGTGAGACCTATTATAATTAACGCTAATCCTATGCCCTAGGGCAAGGCCTGCAAACCAGAGGGCATTTCCTCCGTAGCTACTTCAAGTATTATGCCTCCTACTCCCATGAGAATTCCACCCGACCTCTCTAGGAGTTGTCCTGTGTCTTTAGTGTCCTCTAATTTATCAATCACAAATGTCTTCTCCTCCCTCCTGGCCTTCTCCCCCATCTTCCTCATTTCCTTCGTTGCCTTGACACTCCTAGGGGTTTCCTCCCGAGGATAATACAGTATCTCCGATTGGGCCTATTCCGTTTCCTTCTGCTCCAGAGCCCATTTCCAGTAGTTCAGATGGTGGGACTGGAGGACAACCCTCTTCCACTTCAGAGGAACATTGGTATCCGCCTGGAGTTGGTGCTGCTCTAGGGAGGAATTGCAAGTCCTCTGTTGGAGGCAACGGATAAGACCAAGGATTTGGATCTTGGTCTTTACAGTCACCGATATGGATTGGAATCCCTGATCCTTCTCCTTTATTTGATACTTCGAGTCTTATTTCCCAAGATTTATGGTTTCCTCTAGGGATTCCAGCTCCTCCTCTATTATTTCAGTTGAGGAGAGGGGATTCACCACTAGGGAATAGTCCTTCCTTCTGCTATTAAGTACGGGCCCTCTAAGTCTAAGTCCTTCACTTCGACTGGGAGTTCTTATTCTGAGAATCAGTTTTCAGCTCTTGGTCTTGATCTTGGAGCACCAGCTTATTCCTAGAGCTAGGGATTGGAGCAGTCAAAATGAAGCATTGATTCTCCCTTCCAAGAGAGTCTCGTTGTATTCCGAGTAGAGCCTCCTCTTTATTCCCAGGGATAGGAAAACCCTCTCGAGATAGTTGCTGACTTGATCTTCATCGTCTCCTGTTCGAAGGGATAGGGCGCAAGCCAATACTGGATTATTCCGTTGTTGATCTCTGGAGCTCTCTCTAGGTCTAATATTTAAGACTCGCTCTCGTGAGATCCAATCTATTTTTGTGGAAGATCTTGATTTTTCAATGAGGGATCTCTCCATGAAATTATTCGCGAGAGAACCTTATCTCGGAAACAATCGAGTTCAAATTAAATAAGACCTTTGATGCCTCATCTATTTCCACAATAGAGACGCTTTCCCTAGGGGTATGGCAGTCTCCCAAGAATCCAGGGCCCCAGACCACTGGATCCCATCCCCTCTCCCAAAGGAAATTCGCGTCTGTAGTGGAAGGCATTTCCCAGTATCTAATCTCCAAACCAGATCTCTCTAAAGCTCTCTCTAAGTACATATGGGACTCTCTGCTCTTGAATCCATGAGTGCAATCCTCTCCAGTAATGCTAACCCTATCTCTAGAGAATTCCCTGCTTATCTCCTCAAATAATATCTTTGGATTCTCTTCTGGAGGTAAAACTAATTCTACTTCTATTTGAGCCTCTCTAGGTAACCTATAATTCTCCTTATTTGAAGAAAATTCCATTGGAACTAATTTTATCTCCCTAGCCCTTAATCTCTTCCTTAGAGAGAGAAGGAAATTCAAGGCTTCCTCTATGGGGTTCTCTCCCACCTCAGGCATAGAGGCATGTGCAGTAATCCCCTCGAATCTAGCTTTGAGAGTTAGGGAGCCGAAGTTCCTCCTGCATATCCTCAGGGAAGTGGGTTCCATCACTAAACACTTCCTGCTCGAGAACTCCCTAGCTATTAGTTCAGCTCCTCTTCCTTCCTCCTCTTCATCAGACAAAAGAGCCACACCGAAGTTGAGGTTCCTCTCATCTCCTATACTCCTCAAAGCTAACAAAATGGCTACTATAGAAGCTTTAGCGTCACAAACCCCAGTGCCAAATGCTCTGTTTCCCTCAACTCGAAACTTCGAGATTCCTTCTACTGTATCAAGGTGTGTTATTATCCAGAAGGGAGCTTCGCAATTCAATAGGATGTTTTGAGTACCCTTCCACTCCAATATTTCTGCCTCTAAACCAATCTCTTCCATTAATTCAACGACTAATTTGGCTAGCTCATCCTCCTCTCCAGAGGGGGACGGTGTTTCAGACAATTTCCTGAGTAATTCCAGCGGGTTCACAATCTCTTTTAAACCCAAGTGATATAAAAGGGTTCGTGCCGGTGGTGAGAAGAGTAAGGAGAAAGGACTCCAAGGTATTCGTGGAAGTCTACCTGAGGGCCTATAAAGGACTGGAAGAGTACTCCTATACTAGGAAGAGGGACGTAAAGAGATACTTCTCTTGGCTTCTTTCTAGAGATCCAGAGGGATTCTTTCTATATGAACTCGAGGGAGAGGCTTTAGGATTCATCGCCTCTGATTCCAGGTGGTTCAGCCACTTCGAGGAAAGGGAAATCGGAGAAATACACGAACTCTTTGTAGATCCATTACGAAGGAGAATGGGGATAGGTTCCTCTCTACTGAGAGTTTCCCTTAGATATCTGGCCTCTAAAGGGAGAAAAGAGGTTGGACTATGGGTGGGATCAGAAAACAGAATAGCAAAAGAATTCTATTCTAAAATGGGCTTCTCAGAAGTTGGAAAATGGGGGATTTGGACTAGGATGAGAAAGTCTCTTTAATATTCCACTAATCCTGAGTACTCCTCCTCGGATATTCCTGCCTTCCTCAACTCTCTTTCTATTTCCTCTTTACTCCATCCTATCTCTCTTCCCTTGGAGATTATTTGCTTGGCAGTCTCCAC
>QMUK01000130.1 GCA_003660555.1 Thermococci archaeon | reverse complement strand
CTGCCCTTTTCCAAAATGTGAAAAACAGAATTCAGGACGATCCATTCCATGGGAAAATGGAATTCGTCTAAGGAAGATCATGGACGAAATGCCACAATCCATTGGAATTCAAGGAGGCGAGTGAGAAAATGCAAAATAGAGGGATCCCCCTAAAGAAGGAATTGAGAATTAGGAGTTAATACAAACATAGTAGAAAAAATTAAAAGTTGGGAGCATTCAAATATCAGAAGGGATCTATTGAGAGTTTTACTGATGAATCCTCCTACTGAGAGCGCTGTGAGGAGAGTCTTGGGTGTAACTGGCCCCCCTCTAGGACTGGCCTATCTAGCGTCAGCGATTAGGGATGAGCACGAAGTATCCATATTGGACTGTGTCGCAGAGGATTTGAGTCTCCAAGACGTGTCTAAGAGGATTAAGAAATTTGATCCGGATGTAATAGGGATTACCTCAACTACCTCCTCGGTTTACGATGCCTATTCGGTTGCTAGAATAGCTAAGGAACTGAACGAGGAAGTTTTCGTCGTCATGGGAGGGCCTCACGTCACTTTCACTCCCGAGAGGACTATGAGGGAATGCCCCCAAGTAGACGCGATAGTCAGGGGGGAGGGAGAGGAAACCTTCAGGGAACTCATTTCCTCCTTGGACTCCGGTAAGAAAATAGAAGGAATACTCGGGTTATCCTACAGGAGAAACGGGAAAATAATAAACGAGGGGCCTAGGCCCCTGATAAAAAACTTGGATGATTTACCAATTCCCTCTTACGATCTCCTTCCCATGGAGAAATACAAGGCTGAGGGAATTCCCTTCGGGACTCAAATTACCAGCAGGGGCTGCCCATTCAACTGCATATTCTGCTCCTCCTCACTTCAGTTCGGGAAGGTATGGAGAGGTCACAGCGTAGAAAGGGTAATAGAGGAGCTCTCGATACTTAGAAACGAATACGGAATAAGGGAGATAGAGTTTTTGGATGACACTTTCACTTTAAACAAGAAAAGAGCAGTGGAAATCTCCAGGAAGATCAGAGAGGAGAATTTAGATGTAAGTTGGTCTGCTTCCTCCAGAGTCGACACGATCGATAGGGATTTGGCCGAAGAGGTCAAGAGGGGAGGATGTCACACCATGTACTTGGGAATAGAGTCTGGCTCCCAGAAGACATTAGACTTCATAGACAAGGGAATAAAATTGGAAGACTCCATCAGGGCCGTCAAAATACTAAAGAGAGCTGGATTGCGCGTTCTCGGATCCTTCATAATAGGCTTTCCGGAGGAGACCATTAGAGACATCAACACGACGATAGAGTTCTCCAAGAGAGTGGGAGTCGACTTCGCCCAGTTCACGATAGCCACACCATACCCAGGGACTAGGCTTTGGGAATACGCGGTCAAAGAGAAAATAATACTCACGTTCGACTGGAGGAAATACACCACCTTGGATCCAGTAATGAGACTCAAGCACTTGACTCCTGAGCAAATTTCGAAACTTCTCAGGAAGGCATACATCTCATTCTACCTAAGGCCTAGGGTCATGATCAGAAATCTGATTGAGAACAGATTCCTATTTAGAAAAGTAATTAGGGGAGTGATTAACCTAGTTGCGTCTAAACTAGGAAAGAGTCTCCAAATATGATGAAACACTTCTCTTAAATACACATTCGGACTCGTTTCGTCTACAGGTGGATTTGCGCACCAATTGCCAATTCAAGGATTGAGTTTAAAACAGGGATCCTTAGGCCATATTTCCGAGAATTTCCAATTTTAGACTCCTTGGATGTAAATGCAGGGATCCATTTATTGACCTCTTGTAGAATTTACAACTAACTCCTTTCAATAATCTCGGTCTTGTTCGATCCCCTGAGAGCGCAGATCGAATTGCTCGGAACAAAAACTATGTTTCAATCCTATCTTAGTCTTATTCGAGCCGTGGGGGGGACCGCATGAGAGAGAAAAATAAGCTAGCCTATTTCAATCCTATCTTAGTCTTATTCGAGCAAAGCTCCTCGTCTCGCCAAAAGGATAGACGATTATGACATTTCAATCCTATCTTAGTCTTATTCGAGCTGCTGTAGAAGAGGATAAGGAGTCCTAGGAAGAACACTTATTTCAATCCTATCTTAGTCTTATTCGAGCTTAAAGAGTTGACGGGTAGTGTTCAGCTCGCTATTTACCTCATTCCAATCCTATCTTAGTCTTATTCGAGCTCTTTACCATCGGGGTTTTCTCGATTTTAGTCGAGCGTAATTTCAATCCTATCTTAGTCTTATTCGAGCTAAAAGAGATAGGGGCGAATGCTGACTTCACCATCGACATATTTCAATCCTATCTTAGTCTTATTCGAGCGGGGCAAGAGCCCGAGCCCCCAAGGATGGGGCCCCCTTGAGATTTCAATCCTATCTTAGTCTTATTCGAGCACAAATAGCTAAAGGACAGCTAATTCTAGCGGTTTACAAATTTCAATCCTATCTTAGTCTTATTCGAGCAGTTCTATTAGGTCGTCAACGGTTCCCTCTGCGTATCTTATTTCAATCCTATCTTAGTCTTATTCGAGCGCTCTAATGCTCTGGTACTACTTGAGAGGAGGGTTTAATATTTCAATCCTATCTTAGTCTTATTCGAGCCCTCCAGATATGGTCAGAGTATCAACGAAGATGTTTCTCATTTCAATCCTATCTTAGTCTTATTCGAGCACTGGTGTAGCTGTCTCGGTTGGTAATTCCGGGAGCTCCATTTCAATCCTATCTTAGTCTTATTCGAGCCCAATTCCAAGTTCTATTGTCTACTTTCTCGCCGAACACATTTCAATCCTATCTTAGTCTTATTCG
>QMUK01000129.1 GCA_003660555.1 Thermococci archaeon | reverse complement strand
TGACTATTCTGGTAATGGCAACGACGGAGAAATCCACGGGGCTTCTTGGGTTGAGGGAAAGTTTGGGAAAGCCCTTTTCTTTGACGGTGCTTCGTGGATTGAGGTGCCGGACTCTGAAACTTTGGATGGTTTTGCAGAAATAACGCTTGAAGTTTGGGTTAACCCCATATTGGGTGAAAGAGGAGCTATCATAAGTAAATGGTTCTATGAGTATGAGATTCCAATAAACGATCGAGTTTACGTGCTTACTGTTGAAGCTGATGGAAGGGTGGATTTTGGCTTAAGCAGTGATGGAAGCGACGGAATTTGGGTAGAATCCTCTATGAAGGTCGAAAACAACACTTGGAACCACATTGTAGCGGTTTCCGACGGAGAGACTATGAAAATTTACGTAAACGGAATCCAAGATCCAAACATTGTTGATGCCCCCAAAAGTCTCCATTCATCTAATAAATCTCTCCAAATAGGCGCATGGAACTACTCGCCAAACGAAACCAACACCTACTTCAGAGGGATAATAGACGAACTCAAAATTTACAATAGAGCTTTAACAACAGATGAAATTCAAGACCATTACTTTTCTGGAGTAGAAACAGGAAAAATTTTCGGAAAAGTCAGTAATGAAACAGACTTCCCAATAGAAGAAGCAAAAATAGTCTGCGGAGGATTCGTAGCCTTAACAAATAGCAGCGGCGAATATTCGCTTCAGCTTCCAGTAGGCACTTATATCGTGGTAGCTGGAAAACATGGATATAAAAGTAAATTTGCAAAAGTGAAAATTTCAAAAGGAGAAAGCTTAAGACTCGACTTTAAGCTTCTCGAAGGGCCTTCTGAATCTGACGTTGTCTTATGGGATACAATGAAATGCTATTTTGAAAAGAACCCGTTCTCAAATGCAATAGCTGAAAAGGAGAATTGGATTCAAGTGCCTTACGGCTTAACCAACTACACATTTATTGGAGACCCAATGATAGAAAATGAGCATTATTACCTTTTCCTATTTTCAAACGACCAAGACTCACCTGCCTTAGCAGCGAAACTTGACAATGGAAACTACTGGCAGAACGAAATCTACAAGGTGCATGATACTGGCTACCGAAACTTTGGAATGGGAAGAATGTGGACAAAAATCGTCAAGAACACACCGAATGAAGTTATTGTAATATCCGCCGAAAAGGGCTTAAGATTCGGGCCTCCGCCAATTCCAATAACAACTTTGTACAGAATTCCAAAAAGACCGTGGCTCGAAATTAGACCTATAGAGAACGTTAACCAGCAAGGGATGCATTCCAAAACTAGACTTGCAGCGTTCATTTTTCCAAACGCAACCGGCGACATTCTTTTAGACGGTAAGAAGCATGGAAACTTTTCAGAGAACATTTATCCGCCCGAAGGCTGTATTGGAGAGCTTAACCTTCACAGAACCTACAGTTTTTCAATAGACTACGACTTTATGTGGTTTTTGACTTTTCCACCGGGAGTAGAGAACAGTGAACTAACGTATCAAGGAATTCATTATCCGGATCCGTACTGGGAATGGGACTGTAAGCCTTGTGCTCCATCTGTCGGCGCTCAATACGCCTATCTCGATGAGAAGGTTGTGATAGGAGTTTTGCATTACAGAGACATCTGGAAAAGAGAAGATGTGAAAAAGCCCATTTCTGCTGGAGAAACATACACTAGCTCTTTTACAGCCACCTATGCTGGAAAATGGCGAATTTTCGCAGTTATGAGCGATGACGACCATTACATTACCGAATACTTCAGCGAAGTAACCGTTAATCAAGGAGAAAACTTCACTTTTACAAGTCCCATCGACGGTTTCCTCGACTACCTTGTAATGTACATGATTGACAGAACGGATAATACTCCAACCGAAGTTTTCACGCCAATGGACATTTACAGAGAAACAATTTCAGATTCCACACCACCAAAAATTAGCGAGGTAAGACATGAACCCCAAACAGTTGAACCCCACCAAAACGTGACGGTTTACGCAAAAATCTGGGATGAACATCTGGCAGAAGCCATACTCTCCTATTCTATTGACGAAGGAAAAACATGGAAAAACATCACGATGAATCTGGCTGAGAATGGTTATACGGCTCAAATACCGGGCTTTCCGGAAGACACTATAGTGTACTACAGGATTATCGCATATGATTATGCGGGCAACTACGCTATAAGCGGCAACTTTGATGAATACTACGTTTATAGGGTTGTTCCGGAGTTTCCGGCTTCTTACATATTCTTATCGGCGATTCTCTTGTTGACAATGCTTTATTGTTTTTTAAAAAGAAAAACTAAGAGAGGCGAAGAAAATGGGTAAAAATAAAATTTTGTTTGTTATTTTTGCCCTGATCATTTTAGTTTTAGGAATACTCTCAATCCCTAACCGTCCACTATTGGTTAGCGCTCAACCTCCACATATAATAGGCTGGGAGTCGACCGGTGGAAATCCATCTAACAAAGATGGGCCTCAAGATCTCATGTACTTAGTTAATGAAGGTGATTCTGTAACCTTTAGCGTAACAGTTAATGAAGTTTCCAACTTCACTTGGGAAATAAATAAGGCGGTTGTTTTTGAGGAGTTCAGTAAAACTTCAAGTTCCTATGTGTTTAATGTTCCTGAAAGGAAGGGAATTTGGGAGATCCATGTCAGAGCTTGGAATGAAAAAGGCGAAGATCATATGGAATGGGTTATTTCAACTCTTAGGAGAGAAGAAGCCCCTATAGTTTTCGATTATTTCTCAGATGGGAAATGCAGAAATCGAACAGAGCTAGATCCTTGGAATAGGCCTCTCCCAGAATGGTATGA
>QMUK01000128.1 GCA_003660555.1 Thermococci archaeon | reverse complement strand
TGGACTCTAAACAGTAAGCCATTATGCCCCTTATAGCTCCGACCCAGACGTATCCCTTACTCTCAGTCCCTCTTTTGAATTCCTCACAATATGAATTCCTTATCTCTACTTCACATTTCCCGCTCTCTAAGTCTATGCTTTTTATATCAAATCTCCCCCACCCTCTTCTGGATGCTATGCTAAGATATTTCCTAAGTATCTTCTCACCCCTCAGTCCAAACGATTTTGCTTGGGAGAGAGCAAATTCATATGCTGCTTTATGGGCAGCTCTTTCCATGAGAGCCATAGCGCCTCTTCTTCCGAGGATTTCCTCCATGGTCTCCTGTATTGTAGCCATGAACTTCCTAGTAGTCAAGATCATAGGTACTCCTAAGAAGAGCAACTTATTTTCTCTGAACTCCAAGACTTCAACTACTTCGTCCAATCTGATCTCCCCATTCTTTTTATCTGCGTAATTTTTTTATGTATCTGTACGTACGTGAAGCATGTAATACTCAGCGTGTCAACTTCACCCTGAATATGTACCTCTTAGGAGAATAGCTCTTAACTCTCCTAACACCAAGGACTCTCATATGAATATCATTTAAAACATCCTCTGGGCTCTCTCCTATTGAATACAGGTAAATTACTCCTCCATCTGCCAGTTTCTCC
The DNA here is from genome assembly GCA_003660555.1 of Thermococci archaeon. Taxonomy (GTDB): domain Archaea; phylum Hadarchaeota; class B88-G9; order B88-G9; family B88-G9; genus B88-G9. The sequence continues at coordinate 2,191 of QMUK01000128.1, read as the reverse complement.
TCAGCTATAGGAAGAAATTCCTTAGATCTCTCTGGTAAGTTCATTATTATTCTGTGAAACTTACCTGGCAGCACTGGAACCACATCGCGGGAATCGCCCAAAATCGGAGTTATTTTCTCATCTAACTTATTCAATTTGATGTTATGCTTCAAGTATGAGAAAGCCACTTGATTCTTCTCTACAGAGATTATTTCTCTTGGGGAAGACAATTTACCAATGACTATTGAGAAAGGGCCAACTCCAGCAAACATGTCTAGTACTCTTTCGTTTTCTTTGACTTCCTTTGCAACTTCTCGTCTCTCATAGGATAACCTAGGATCGAAGAAGCATTCTCCTATGTTAACCTTGAAGACACACTTGTTCTCTCTGTGAATAGTTTCTAATCTGTTCTCCCCAGCTAGTAATCTGATTTTCATCTTCCTGAATTCTCCCTCTCTGTGTCCAGCTCTAATTGCAACCACTCTTATGTTTTTTCTTTTCATCAGTTCTTTAGCTATCTCCTGCTCGTTTTCTGCTCTCGAAATTAAGGCTATATCTCCTATTATATCGAATTTGCCTTCTATCTCAGGAGGTGTTCTCTTTCTCTCTTGGAAGCTCGCATGAATTATTTCTCCTAAGCCTTTGACCTCTCTTTCAAGGGGAAAAACGACGTAATCTCCTACTCTTAATGACTTAAACCTTCTTGAAAGAGCTCTCATTGAGAGCAGTTTTCTTCTCACAGCTTCTGCTTCACTTTTGTGCACTTTCAAACCTATCATGTGAAGTTCACCAAGAAAAGGCAGACTTTTAGGTTTCCATTCATTATCCATCTCTCTTCCCCTATTTTCAAACCGAATCCAGAGCATAAGTTCCTAACTAGGTTTCTCTCTGTTGTAATGAGACACAACCTCTTTAATCCAACTTTTTCAAGAGCGTAGAAGAAATCCTCATACAACTTTGGTATTATCTTCTTCCTAGCAATTCTTATACCATATGGTGGGTTGACTGCAGAGTAATCAAATTCCTCTCTGAATTCATCTAGTTTAGTGGCGTCCCACACTACGAATTTTATTTTATCTCTTACCCCTGCTGCATAGGAATTAAGTATCGCTCCTCTTATGTGCTTTTCGTATTTCTCCATGCCCCATATTCTCAAATTCATTGATAAGAGAGAAGCTTCTATTGGTATTGTTCCCCCACCACACATTGGATCCACTATTCTAGATTCTTCTTCTGGATCGAGAATTCTCAACATGCAATGTGCTATGGATGGCTTAAGCGAGCTGGGATGGTCATAGACTCTGTAACCCCTCCTGTGTAAGGAAAGGTCTCCTGTAAGCTCTATCGTGACGAGACATTTCTCTCCTATGACTTCCACACCTATTGCAACAGAAGGATTGTCCAGATTGACCTTAGCTCCCGATTTTTTCTTTATTTCCTCTCCAGCTTCTCTCCCTATGTCCAAAGAAGTATATTCGTGTTTTCCTATTCTCCTAGCTCTTATCGCAAATGTGTCATGGGGAGAGAGGAAATCGGAAGCAACGGCAGAGAGTTCTCTTATCTCGGAGAGTCCCTCTCTTCCTCTACTCACGGACCCTTGAGAGAGCAAAAGGGAGACTCTGTGCAAAGATCTACTCTCTCTTATTAACTTCCAAGCTCTATCAATTCCTCCCTCTTTTAACATTATTCTGCCTCTCAAGCCAAAGGGTCTTTCCTTTGGTCTCTCTCCAGTCAGTTCTTTCACTTCCATTGAGGAGATGTCCTCTAGCCCAGGGGGTGTCGTGCAGATTATCCCCTCCAATTCATTTCCCCTTTTCTTTGCTCTTCTTTTTCTCTTCTTCTTTGATTTCGTCTTCTATTTTCTTTATGTAGTCTTTATTATTGCCTATTCCACATGTGTTTCCTACTCCGACCACTATTACTCTTGATCCTAGTGGAGCTCTCTTAATAGCTCTCAATATGCTTTCTCTAGCCTCCTCTATCGAGTCAAATATTTTCTTTTTCATGGGGGAGATTGCCTCTTTTTCACTCATTTTTATAGCTATTGCATCTATGGGAATTCCCATCTCTGCTGCTAACTTCTCTATTTTCCATCTCTGGACCCCGGGGCCTCCCATGGCTACTCCCACACCCTCGTTCACACTTCCCGTCTCTTCTCCCTCTAGTTTCAAGGCCGCATCTACAGTTATTATTCTGGATATCTTTCCCTCTT
>QMUK01000127.1 GCA_003660555.1 Thermococci archaeon | reverse complement strand
TTGCTTTCCATTGATACTCACTAAAAGGCATAAGTTGATGTGGTCTTAACATCCAAAAACGCACTATAACTGTATGCGGATATATAGCATCCGGGGCCCAGCCTCGAAACTCCAGTTCCCAAGGTGGTTCTATAAGTTCAAAAAATTCTTTACCACTTATTGGATTTCCTGTAAGTCTGAAGGCATGGTCTGGGTTAGTTGGAAAGACTTGATGCTCACCTTGCCAGATACTACAATACACAAGCCCTGCACAAGCATAACTCGAGATAATTTCAAGTTTGTGTATAATTCCCCAGGTTAGCTTTAGTCTTTTCTTATAAGGTGATTCTTTAGGTGTTACAGCGGGTATAGTGCAGTCATACTCAAAAATCATCTACGCTCACTCTTAGTCTTCTAAAATGTCGTAAATTACGCCTACATCTACTATAGCTGTGTTCGAAGTGTCTTTATTTTCAAAGAAGACAGCAAAGCGGCGTTCAACTCGACCGAGGTCGATAAAAATCATTTTATAAATTTTGTTAGTAGCATCCCACGCTGTATATTGAAAAGGTCTGTTTGAATGTGCGCTGGTTGCCCATGTGTTATAAAACCTCTGCAGATAATACAAACTTTCATTAAGTACTTCATCTTCATCTACCTTGATTATTAATCTTGAATCATCAGTCCCTGTTGTATCATCCATATCGACACTGACAGCAAGCTGTCTGATACAACATCTTTCCTCCAAATCCAGCACCAGTTCTTTAGCTCCTGCTGCAACTGTAGCCTCTTCATTTCTTTTAAACCTACGTCTCAAACACATATTCTCCCCCGTTCTGTAGTTCTTGCTTGAGTGTAGCTATGATATTTTCTGCTTGCTCTTTTGTAAGTCCACCCTTAAAAGTATGCCACTCACCAGTTGCTGCTTCTCGCCACATGACAGACCATTTTCCCTCTGTGCAGCAAAGCCTTATTTCTGCGACATTCGAAAAATTGACCAGACTTTCATTACCTTTTGCAACCCACATAGAAGACCCCCTAAAAATTTCTCAAAAAAGCTCTATGCTTAGTAATACCTTAGCTGCTGCAGAATAATTGAAACTTCAGGGTTAGTTCCTACACTGGAAGCACCTTTTAAGGTAAGTCTGAGATTCTTAAGCTTTCTCACATCGTAAGCATCTCTGTCGTCGCTAATATCTCCAAAGGGCAGTAATAAGCAGAAGTGAGGACAATATCCTGTAACAACCATCTTGTAGTAAGTGCAGTTTGCTTTAGCAGCTATAGAAACCTTGTTAGCAGAATATGTCGGGCTTGGAGTTCCACTTGCTCCAGTGTCAGCGTCAGCATAAGCAAGGTCTATAACTCCATCATGTAAATGAGTTACAGCAGTATAAATTGTCTGAGCATTAGCACTTTCACCAAGCCTGACATATTCTTCTATTCTACCAAGAGGAGCTATAATTTTCTGGAATAACTCGCTTGGTGTAATGTCATAAGGAATTCTCTTATCATGTTCTTCACTAAGCTTAATCTCAGAAAGCTGAGAAACAGGGCTTAAATCGTCACTCTTACATCTGAGAAGCATTAAGCGATAAGGATAGTCTAAAGGCAAGTCAGTATACTCGTAGGTATTAGCAGAGGGTGTAAAGCTTTTTATATTCTTTGACATTAAGAAACCTCTTGGTCTTGGTTGAACCTCGTCAAATGCCCAGGCCCTCACAGATAAGCTGTTTGTAGTTACTCCACTATTAGCTGCGTCCTCGTCCCAGGTTATCTTGAGCTGAGGATTCTTAAACTTGGTGAAATCCATAGCATACTCAGGGTCGAAAAGCTTATAACCAAAATAGATAGGAATTACACAAACTGCCTCATCACCTGATACAAGAGTTATATAATTATGAGGCATTTTACCAGTTGTATAGAAAGCTAAAGCCTGGGCTTCAGAACCACTTAAGCTGAAAAGCACATCAGAACCATCTACGAGTTCAATTTTGCTTATACAATCAGAAATAGGAGCAGTTAAAGCATCACCAGTATTTACGGTAAACTTCCAAATTATCTCTAAGCTTGAAACTATATCAGTTAAGTTTATGTCGATTGTTTTTGTTCCTGCAGCACCCAAGTCAGTGGGTGCGTATACTTCAACTTCCCTATACTTCATGGCTTACACCTCCTTTTAAGGTTTTAATTAAGCACCTGAACCTTTTACTTTAGCTTCGTGTAAAGCCATAGCGATAACTCTTACGCGGTCGATGTTACCAGGATCACCCTTAGGTCTGCGAGGAGGAAGTTCAATTCTTTCAATAATGTCTCTGTAAGGTGCAAATCCTTTTTCATAGGCATCACGTGCAGCAGCAACTCCCGGACCCCATCTTGGAACTCCTAATTTCACGGCTTTATTCTGCCACTTGCCAGTTCCAGCTTTGCGAACTCCTTTCTCAAATCTACCCTCACTTATAGCAGCCTGAACTCCTTCCCTGTAAGCATCAGCAGCTTTGAGAGTTTGGGTTTCCCAATCCTTTTTTGGATTCTTTACCCCAGCCTCATAGTCTGGGGCACGACCAGGTGTTACTCTTGCCCATTTTTCGGCTATTTCTGAAGCACTTCTAATTGCAGGCATAGCTTACACCTCCTTTTTTAGTTTTTTTCTTGTGTTTAAAAATTGATGTGTTTTTATGATTTGTCAAGTATTTTTCAACTAAAAAATTACCTCTTGACATTTTGAAATTAATGATTATAATGATAGCAAGATGATTTGGAACGAGAAATTTTACAAAATCAGAAATTGTAGAGGATATGCTTTGATCACCATCCCTAAAAGTGTTCTTTCCCTTGCTGGTTTCAAACCAGGTGATCACATCTGGTTTTCAGTTCAGAAAGGAGCTATAACTATTAGAAAAGTGGAGTGGCAACATGACAGAAGTAAGGGAGATAGAGATAAGCAAGATTGAAGAACCTAAGGAAGCCCTTAGGAGCTATTTTACTCAGG
>QMUK01000126.1 GCA_003660555.1 Thermococci archaeon | reverse complement strand
TTTCAATCCTATCTTAGTCTTATTCGAGCCCACAGAAATCCCAAGTATGCTCCCTCAAATAAGCCTTTCCTCCCCTCTGATGAGAAGTTATGTCGCAGACCTCGAATAGGGGAACTCCCCTGTGGGATTTGCGATCATATCACTCGGGATATTTCAAACTTCTCCTCACCTATAACGATTCTTTTCACTAATTTCGAATCTCTAAATCTATATATTACGACTGAATCCCTCTTCGGGTCTATTATCTTCTTTATCTCCATATCTATTTTCTTGAACTCAGAAGGGGTTAATTCCCCCTCGAAAACCGAGTTCTGGACCCAGTAGAGATATCTCCTGAGAAAGGACCTGAGTCTGTTTATTCTCTCGACTCCGACGTCGTAGCAAATTATTACGTACATCACCACCACATCTTGAAGGACTCGTATTTTTCCATCCCCAAGAGATGCTTTATTAACTTGTAGCACTCCAACCTAATTAGCCTTCTGTAGGAGACCTTCCTGCCCAAGGACCTGTGTTTTATAGTCCTGTTCAACCTCTCATCGTAGGCCATCAGGAACTTCCTCTTACCCCTGTCTGTGAGTAGGCAGTAGTTCAACTCCTTGGAGAAATCCTTCTCGGTTATTATACCCTTGTTCAAGACCTTGAATATCACCCTATCTCCTAGAAAGGGTTTGAATATCTCACTGAGATCCAAGCTCAATGAGAACCTCCTCTCGGATGGCTCGTGGAGGAAACTCACCGTAGGATTGAGTTGGGTGTTGTATATCTCGGTGAGGACAGTAGAGTATATCAGAGAATTGGAGAAGCTTATCAAGGCATTTACCATGTTCTGGGGAGGTCTCCTACTTCTCCTATCGAATTCGAATCCCTCTGGGAGTATGTAGTTGAAGCAGTTGTAGTATATATCCCAAGCCTTTCCTTCGAGGCTCATGAGTCTGTTTATGGAATCCATATCCTCTAATTTCCCCTCTAGGGACTTTATTTCATCAGAAGCTTCCTCGAGCTTGTATCTCAGTAAATTCCTTCTCATGTTGTGAAAACTTCCCCTCAGGATTTCCCTAGCTATTTCCAGTCTCTTCTCCTCGTCTAAGTAGTGGGAGACCTGCTTTACGAGTAAGTCTCCAGAGACTAGGGTCTCCCTAGGGTAAAAGGTTCCCTTTGGGAAGCCATACTTGCTGAAGAAGTGCACGGGTATTCCGCTCTTGGAGAGAAGAGTTATCGCTCCGGAAGTGAGGGAGACGCTGCCGTATGCGTAAATTGAATAGAGTCTCTCCACTGGAATCGGTATCTTTTCTCCCTCTTCTGTCAAGAAGTACAGGTTTCCCTCCTTGCTGATTAGTTTCCCGTTCTTAACTAGGTAATAGCTCTTCTTGGTCATCAAGACACCCAACAGAGCTCGAAATAGCTACATTTCCTGCAATATGGCTTTCTCTCTGGTTTTGGTGGATTCTCCATTGAGATTATTTCCTTCACACCATTTAGGATCCTCTCGATTTCGGATTCGTCCTCTTCGGAGAGTTCCAATTTCACCCTCCTTCTGCTACTAGGATAGTCTATTATTCCCTTGGCCTTTATTCCCCTTCTCTTCAGGTAATACAGGTAATAGAGCAATTGGTATTTGTGGGCTTTCTCCAGCTTATCGGACTTCTTGACTTCGTGTATTATTAGGGTGTCTCCTTTCACGATGAAGTCTATGCTTATTCTTCCTATTTTGACTTCCCCCCTCTTGCTCTTGGTATAGCTTCCATCGTGTATCAGTCTTCCTAGGGAAACCAAGTCGCTCTCCTGCTCCATGGTAGCGTGCCTCGAGAAGAACCAAAGCTTAGTCTTGCAAACTAGGAAGTAATTCACTTGTACTCCAGTTATCACCATTTCCTCTGGGGACAAGTCACCCACTCTTGATGTCTCTTTACCTCTAGATAGCAAGATATAAAGTTTTAAGAGGATTCAAAAGACGTGTTAGTTACCTCCTGACTTCTGTGTATTTCATTGAATTCTAAGACCTTCCAATTTTTACCTTTCTTTATTTTAGCCTAAATTAATAGTACATTCTTTCAAAGACATTTCTCCCAGATCTACATGAGTGTGGATTTGTTTGTTCAAATTTGCCCCCTCTCTTTGTGTCCTTTACTGGATAGACTATATACGGCTCTCCTTGAGAAATACCCCCTCTGAACTTTTCAGAAGTCACAACCTTCACACTTCTCGATGAACTCTCGTTTTGTCGCTAGTTTACTACTACTTTCAACTAAAGATTCGGTTGGAAGTGAATAAATTATCTGCGAAGACAGAAAATCGTTGAGACCATAAATAAAAGGAACTAAGGTCAATTCAGTTTTTTCCTAGACCTGTGGGAGCTATAATAATTAGTGATTTATCTTTTACTAAATTCTCCATGACTATTTTTGGTATTCGTAGTGATTGGCGCCTGTTAGTTTACGAAAACCTCTTTTATCAACATCATTCAACATCCCAACCTACGATTTCCCAAAACCTATATCCGATTTCCAACAACCCTTACTCCCTTCGGCCTCAGAAACTATGAGATCAGCCCAACTCAATTACCTTTCCCTCCTTTAACGCCTCTCTCACCAGACTCGGCCTTTTGCTGAGCCTCTCGAACTCTTCGGTAGTATAGCAGATAAAATCAACTGGATAATCGAGATCCCACTCCAAATACAGCTTGACCGGACGTTTCAGTGGGCTTATACCCTCAAACTCATCGCTGATAATAATCAAATCAATATCGCTACCCCATCCAAGCTCCCCCCTAACAGATGAGCCGAAAATCACTGCTTTTTTTATTCGATACTTTCTGCCAATTCTTTTAAGGAACTCTTCGACTTTATTTAAATCAACCTCTTTTTTACCCATTCCATCACCTCTTCTGCATTTTTAATTAAATCTTCTACCTCTTTTTTGCCAAATTCTTCTGCAACATCTGGATATCGTGTTGCCGTGTGTGCATGATTTAT
>QMUK01000125.1 GCA_003660555.1 Thermococci archaeon | reverse complement strand
CCTTGGGGATCTTTCCCTTGGTAGGCCACTTGCGAAAAAGGTAGAGGTTCAACATCACTATGGAAGAGAGGATTGCCAAAGCTATCAAGAGACAATAGTCCATCTCAATCCCCTCCGTATTTAGCGTAGAGGACACAGCCTACCGAAAATCTCAGTTATTTCAAGGAGAGATAAAAACTTTGTCTGTCTTAGAATCCAAGGCAAGCTCCCTGATCCTATTAATTACCTCCTCTGGGATCTTCACCTCAGCTGAGTTCCAGTTGCTGAATCTAATTTCCTCAGAGATTTCCAGTTCTCCCTCCAGAGAACACTCTATTCTGATCTCTTCTACCAAGAAGTCGGGTGTGACGTAATATCTCAGAGTTGCTTTTTCCTCTGGAGGAAGCAGAGCACACCACTCGGGTCCTAGTAGTTCCCCTATTTTCCTCTGGACTCTAAGCTCGTATCCATTGTCCTCTCTATCGATTAGTTCGACTTCTCCCTCTAGGTAAGGTAGGAACTCCTCCAGAGGTCCAATGCAGGCATTACCTATTTTCTCTATTTTTTCATCTTTTCTCGGGATGAGCTTCGGTAAGAGAGTCCCCCTGGAGTAAAGGTGATTCCCGAAGAGGTATCTCTCTCCTCTGTAGAGAGTTATGGGTATGGGTATCTTCCATTTTCTCACTAGGGGCTTGACTTCAATTGAGAAGGAGTAAACACCAATACCTTCCGGACAGTTCAATGCACCATTCCCCTTGATTTCCATTAGGACTCCTAGGTCTTTCATCTCGATTCTAATTTCGTCAGCGAATTCATAAGATATTATGTTGCTGTTCTTCTCTACTACTGTTGTTCCCAACGCGCTGGAACTCAGGAGGATTAGGAGGAGTGTCTTCAACTCAACTCACCTTGCCTTAGCTATTCAGGTTATCTGGATCACCTGTTCCAGAGTGTCCAGGGTATTCCGGAGTATCTGGGACGTTGAAACAGAAGGTACTTCTCTCCTCGAGGTATTCGCATGCTGCGCAAATTAAATTCATTACTTCCTTGGGGCTTGGCTTATATCTTAATCTAAGACCTGCTGCTTGGGTCCTTAGGCTTGGACTTGCAGGATATCTTTTCTCCAAGTCTTTAAAGTACTCGCATATTTCGCAGAGAATATCTTTCACCTCCTCTAAATTCACGCAGTATTCCCCTTCTCCTCCATCTTCTCCTTCCCCTTCTCCCCCATCTTCTCCTTCATCTTCTCCTCCATCTCCTTCATTAGACTGACACTCTTGAGGATTCCCTCCCGAGGATAATATAGTATCTCCGATTGGACCTATTCCGTTTCCTCCTACTCCAGAGCCCATTTCCAGTAGTTCAGATGGTGGGACTGGGGGACAACCCTCTTCCACTTCAGAGGAACATTGGTATCCCTCGTCTTCAGGTGGAGTTGGTGCTGCTCCAGGGAGGAATTGCAAGTCCTCTGTTGGAGGCAACGGATAAGACCATGGATTTGGATCTTGGTCCTTACCGTTCACCGCTATGGATTGGAATTCCCCTGATCCTTCTCCTTTCTTGAGTACCCCTAGTCTTATTTTCCAAGATTTAATGGTTTCCTCCAGGGATTCCAGTTCTTCTTCTATTATTTCAGTTGAGGAGAGGGGATCCACCACTAGGGAATAGTCCTTTCCGTCTGCTATTAGGTAAGGGCCCTCTAAGTCTAAGTCCTTCACTTCGACTGGGAGTTCTTATTCTGAGAATTAGTTTCAGCTCTTGGTCTTGATCTTGGGGACACCAACTTATTCCAGATTCCTGGTCTATCTCGGGATTAGAACAATCGAAGGTGAACCATTGGTTCTCTCCTTCCAAGAGAGTTCCGTTGTATTCCAAGTAGAGCCTCTTCTTTATTCCCGTGGATAGGAAAACCCTCTCGAGGTAGTTGCTGACTTGGTCTTCCTCCTCATCTCCTGTTCCAAAGGGGTCTACTACCAGCCAGTATTGGGTTACTCCGTTGCTGGTCTCTGGAGCTCCCTCTAGAGAAAGACCTATGTAATTGGCTAGTCCTCCTCCCTCATCCTGGTCTTCTTGATTTTCTTCTTCTATTATTAGAGGTGGTTCCCCTCTACCAACTAATAGTCTAGCAGATGCTCTGGGCTCTGTTATTAAGCCCAATCTAACCCCAAGGGAAGAGCACTCCTTCCTGATGTAGAGGTAGTGCATTCCCCTTTGGTATTCCTCTCCTTCCTGGAGTTCCCCTTCCTCTGGATAGTCCTGGAAATAGAAGGTCTCGTTTAGGTGGGTGAAGAATTCCTCCTGGGAGGTGAAGAGCTTGACTTCCTTCCCCTCTTCTTGGTTAGTCAGGAATCTAATCACGGGATCCAAGCCAATTTGTAACTCCCATTTCTCTCCGTCTTCTCTTCGGAAGAAGGTTATTTCCAGTAGTTTTGAGCAGTCGTAATGGGTTATCCAAGCTTCTGAATCAGAGGGGATTCCCAGGTCCATGGGATAGTCCAATATCTCGCAGTACTCTGGTTCTGGGTCTTGATCTTCCCCTGTGTAAAGCTTTAGGCTCTTTAAAAACCAAGAACCATTGTATGGGAGAATCTCAGCCTCGAGGAATGGATTTCTAACTATTAGTTTCTCCAAGACAGTTCTGTTTCCTTCTTCGTCTTGGATCTCCTGGGTTATTACTTCCAAGTCTATTAGACAGGTTTCTCCTTCTGTTTCTCCTTCTTCTGAGAAGGAGGGCGGAGCGGAGAGTCCCACCAATACCAATGAGACCAGAACTACGGAGAGTGTTTCCCTCATCACGTTCAAGTCAAACACCCCACGTCAAGCTAAGAACTAACTAATATTTAAGACTTACTCCTGTGACATCTATTCTATTTTTTCTAATCACAGGAAAAATTAAGTTCGAAGTAAAAAAATAAAGACTAGCAGGTGAGATGTAGAGCAAAAAGTGCCTTTTCCTCTCCTAGCCTCTTTACTATTTGCTCAGTTTTCCCAAACTCTAGTTCTATTCCCT
>QMUK01000124.1 GCA_003660555.1 Thermococci archaeon | reverse complement strand
TTGTCTCTAATTTTTTTAAAAACGTCGATTTCCTCGAAAGAATGCCCATGCTTTTAAAACTAATAAAATTCGAAAAACACATAGATTTTCTTTGCTATACTGAAGAGGAATTTGAGCATTTGAAAGAAAGTTCAGTTGTTGTAAGAGATGCCTTATCAAAAGGTTTAGATGTTTCTCAATTTGCCATTGATGCGCAAAAGGCTGTGAAGAGCAAAAAGAACACTAAGGAGGAGAGAGAAGAATGAAAAACGATAAAATTAAAGGAAGGCTAAGAAAATTGCGGGAAGTGATAAAAAAGGATATAAGGCAGAGGTCATAGGTATTTTTGGCTCTTATGTTCGTGGGGAAGAAAAAGAAGGGAGCGACATTGTGCTTGTGAGGTTTCACAAGGGGGCAACACTGTTTGAATCAGAGACCCTCAGGTGACTCGCTAAAGAAAATTGGCAGGTGTTAATATCTACTCATAGCATAGACGTCCTATATGAGTTATTGGAAATAAACAAGAAATTCTCTGTATTGCAAATAAACAAGGATAAAGGAGACATTCTCAAGTATAAATGCTTGGGGAGAGAAGAATTAGAGGACACCATTGAAGCTAACCAAGACCCTAGGCTACTTTCAGGGATGGTGGGATAGTTGAATTGGGGACACCTCTCCACAGGAGTCAAGGAGAGTGGTCCTGCACGTAATAACTGGGGACGGCAGATGGGAATTCAAAGTCCTGAAGGGGATATGCAGGAAGCTAAATGGCAAGGATAAAATAGTTTACTTCCCAATCTCTAGGATTGAAAAGAAAACAGGAATTAGTTGTTTAGATTTCTTGAGTGAACTCCCAGGATATTACGAGGAAAGGGAAGTTCCTAAGGTTTTAGCAATCGTTGACAAGGAGTGCGTTCCTCAAAATTTAGAGAAGGAAGTATCCTCCAGAGTAAAATTAATGGCTTTCAGAGAGGAAATAAATGGTAGACTATATTTTATGAAGGTGAAGTCAAAAGGAAGAGAAATAAAAGCCTATTTATCCATTTCCGGAGAAGAGAAGAGGATATAGGAGGACAGCTCCAACCTCATAAAGCTGAGATTCAGAGTAGAGATTCCCCCAGAAAAGAAGGCAATAATAGACTTCCTTAGAGAAAACAAGAGAGAAATAGGTAGAAAGGAAATAGAAGACCTGATATATACATCGAAAATAGAAGAAATTAGGAAGACAATTCCGTGGTCAATAGTACTAGAGAATTTAGACTAAAAACTTCACTTTAAATCATGAAGAGAAGCAAGAACTTAACTCTATGTTACAAACTACTTTGCATAACAGAATACATTCCAAAACCATTTTTCCCTCAGAATGGCTTCTAGTGAAAGTCTCATCATTAACAATCGTTAGTAAAAACGAAATCCCTCAGTTCAACTGATTTAACAATGGGATACATTGCTGACACCCTTTAAGTTCTTTCTGATACTATGTTCTGGGGGAGCCCCTTTGGTTTCTAGGGCTATGGATTGGATGAGACAGGCTTTAAAAGATTTAGAACATGCCAAACGATCCATTGAAATTGGAGACTACGAATGGTCTTGTTTTGCAGCTCATCAATCTGCGGAAAAGGCAGTCAAGGCATTATATCAAGCATTGGGAAAGGAGGTATGGGGACACTCCATTTCCAGAATGCTTCAATCCTTATCTGAGGTTAGACCTCCTAGAGAACTCATAGAAAGAGCTAAAAGGTTAGACAGGCATTACTTCCCCAGCAGATATCCGAATTCCCATCCAGAGGGTGCTCCCCTAGACTACTATACAAAAGGAGACGCGGAGAGGTCGATAGAAGATGCAGAGGAGATACTCGAATTCTGTAGTGAGAGTATTCGAAATAGATTACGAATCGGTAATGAGTGAGTTGGAGGAGTACGCAAGGAAGTCCTTGGATAAAGGAGCTAAGGCAGTGATACTCATAGGATCACTTGCTAGAGGGGATTACACAGCTTTCTCAGATGCTGACTTAATAATAGTGGTTGAGAGATCCGAGAAGCGCTTCGTGGATAGATCCTTAGATTTCATGGATCCTTCTCTATCTGTGGACGTTGAGCCTAGAGTTTACACTCTAGACGAAGTCATCGAGATGTCCAAACAGGGCAGAAAACTAATAGGAGAAATTTTAGAGTATGGAAAGCTACTAGCTGGAGAAAAACGAATAATAGAGATAATAAGTGAGAACTTCAGATACAAGGATCGCTTAGCTAGATTCAGAAGAGGAAAGCGATAATTTTGCATCACAGAGTACTTTGCAATACAAATAAGACTGAGCCTCCTCGGGTACTGAGCATCTATGGAAATCTCGTCGTTTTCATGGTACTTCGAATTCTCCTAGTCCTTAGTCCTGTAATTTCTCTAGCGTTAGAATCTATTAGGGAATGTAGAAAGAACTTTGTTTCACCACACATTTCGAAGAAAGAGAATCCATACTACTATGGCATTAGGTCGTACCACTCTAGTCAGTGGTGAGTTGCCTAGAAAGATCAAGGTGACCCCTCACTGGGAGAAGATCTACCAAGAGGTAGGAGAAAACTCTTCCTAAGGGGAACGATTGAGTGATCTAGTAAACGAACTCCTAGCAAGTATCCTGCGACACACTACATCTAAAGGACAAACTCTTTGAGTCCTAAACCTAGAGAATAGGTCTCACTCGAGCAGAGAGGTTGAGGAAGACAGACCTCTCTGACTTAAGTCCAAGGAGCTTCGAGGGAGATCAGGGACGAGAGTTTAAAGCGTTTACTTAAACACTAGCGTAGTTGCTAGGAGACACACCATTGGGGAAAACTGAGCAAGTAGATAAGATCTACAGGGAGCTTCATTCTGGAGAAATCCTAATTGGATCTGTATGAAATATAGGGGGACTAGAAGTATTCCCAGAAAAATATGAGAGAAGGAAATTGGTAAAAGACCCCGAGGAATTCTTCTGAAAATTCTTAGGAGAGAAAAAGCTTTTGCAAAAACTCGGACAACTCAAACTCTT
>QMUK01000123.1 GCA_003660555.1 Thermococci archaeon | reverse complement strand
TGAGCAGAGCTAGGAAGTCCCACATGTGATCAGTCCAAGAACTCTAGTATTACTCCTCCAAACCTCTCAGCAACGAAATTATACACTATTGCGAATATGGCTGCTCCTATGAATCCACCTATGGCTCCGAATATGGTCATTGCCACTATGGTAACTCCGGTTGATCCTGCAGTCGGCATTGCGGCAACTGGAAGTGTCCTCATGAGCGTGGAAGTGGCGGTGGCTAGTATCACTCCTTCTATGAATCCGAATATGGCACCTATTATTCCCATTATCTTCGCTAATGAGAGCACATCTATCCTTATGAGTTCCGCTTGGAAGGGCTCTGGTTCCTCATACTCCCCTCTCTGGTAGTACTCCCTATCCCCATAGTAGCTCACGCCTACCACCCATACATATGTAATATCAACATATTATAAACCTAAGCCTTCCTTCCCAGTAGGCCAGAGATGAGCTTGCTTATTATGTTCTCCTTCTTCGGTAATGGAATCTCGTATTCCACTCCTATTAGATCTGCTGCTAACTTCTTTATTGACTCTGAAGCAGGAGACTTCGGAGACCTAACGACTACTGGTTCTCCGAAAGCTATGCTTCTCTTCACTTCGGGATCCTCTGGAATCTCTACTAGAACTTTAGTTTCCAATATGGTTTCCACTTCGTCTTTTGAGAGTTCGGTCTTCTGGTAGCTCACTCTGTTGAGCACAGTTCCTACTATCCCAGTTTCTAGTCTTTCTGCAACTATTTTCGTTTTAAGAGCATCTGAAACCGCAGCTATCTCTGGATTGGTCACCAAGAGTAGTTCTTGCCCTGAAGCTATGGCAGTTATGGCGTCTTTCTCTAGGCCAGCTGGAGAATCTATTAGGAGAAAATCACATTCCCCTATGAGCTCTATTAGGACGTCCTTAAGCCTCTCTGGTCTTATTTTTCTCAATCCTTCCAGAGATACCCCTGCTGGGACTACTTTCACTCCTGAAGGTCCTTCGTACATAGCATCCCTTGGATCGGCCTCTCCAGCCAAGACGTCTTGTAAAGTAACTGGTTTTCCTTCCATCCCGAGAATTATCTCTAAATCGGCCATCATTATGTCTGCATCTAGTATTATCACGTCTCTGTTAAACTGAGATAGGGCCACTCCCAAATTGGCAGTGACGAATGTCTTGCCAGTCCCACCTTTGCCTGAAGCTATGGTTATTGATAGTCCCAACTTTCCTCCCCCTATTCCCTCTTCACCTCTCTTATATACCATTCCTCCCATTCGTCGACTTCTCCATCGAAGTCATCATCGCCTGAGACCTCAAATAGGGAGTAGCTCCCGACCAATCCGAATTCGTCGAAGGTTATTTTTCCGTTCAAGAATTGATTCACAACTGCTGTAGTTCCGCTCCTGTTGCAGCCGGCTAAAACTAAGAAGAAGTTCCCCTCTCTGTACAAGAGGGAGGCAATTGCACAGGAGGAACACTCTCCTAACTTTCCGTCTGAGAATGGAATTGGAAGCATTTCGTTCAACTCTCGAGACAATTCATTGACTACTGGTCCTCCCACTAGTATGGCCCATCCGCCTTCGTATTCGGAATCTAGCAACAGTTTCAACCCGAGTTTCCTTGATATTCTCTCAGCGTTTAATCTATCTGAGTCAGATAGAGTCCTAGTTCCTAGCACAACGTATTCCATTCCATCCAAGACCGAAGTGAAATTCAGGCCTGTCCTAATGGAGAGCAGAACCAGAGAGTCTGCCAACACTGACATATTTCTCTTTCTTTTTTCTCCCTTAATAGCACTCATTTCTTCTATTGCTCTGTAATCCCCTTCCAATGCATTAGCCAATGTCAAGAGGCTTTCGTCCCTGGTTACTTCTCTCAGGACACTCACACCCTTGGTGAAGTTCCCCTTTGTTAGACCGAGTTCGAAGAGCTTTCCCTGCATCAAGTTCAGGTAATAAATTCTCCACCATCCTCTCTCCAAGAGGAACTTACTCATCTCGTCGTTCATCTCGGGCAGATCCCTAAATACCACTTCCCTGACGGGCTTTCCTGGGAATCCCATGACGTCTATTGCTCTCTTACTGGCATAATAAGCTACTACGGAATTGTATAAGAGCCTACCAGATATCTCGCCTGCATTATGGGGATAGACCTCGATGGAGAGCAAGTCTAGCTCCGCTGCCAAGAGGTGGGTCTTGGCTGTGGAGAGCATGTGCCTAGCGAGTATAATGGAAGTGTTTAAACCCTCCTTGGATTTCTCTTCCTCAACTTTCAAAGCTTTAGAAAACTCTTCCTTTGCTTTATTTAGAAAATCCTTTGAATATTTCACTGGATCCGTCTCCATCTGCTTTAAATTGTTTCTGACTGCATTCATTAGAGTCTCTCCCTTAGATGCCAGATATATTGCCTCTATAGTCTTGTTTTCCGATAGGTAGTCTCTGGCGATCTCTAAATTTATTCTGGCTTCCAACAAATTGTCCAATAGGAAGGAATAGTATCTGTCTGGAATGTACTTCGTCTTATCCTCTAATTCTTTTTTTACCTCAAGCATCTGCTCCTCCAAATCTGAAATGTACTCTTCAACATCCATTTGAGATTCGGAAATAGAAGAAGGGGGGAGTAGTGAAATTGCTAGGAGGAAGAGTGAAAGCAGGGCAAGAGGGGTTGAGTGTCTAGGCATGGAAATTACCTCGAGAGTTCTATTTCCTCTATCACGACGTGAGTGTACGTGGATTCCACCTCGTCCATTCCCCTTATCTCGTTTATGAGGTTCCTCAGGTCCTCCAAGTTGCTACACTCCGCCTTCATCAGAACGTCGTATTCTCCTGTGACGAAATATATTTCCTTAATCTTGTCGTATGACATAAACTTCCTCTTTATCTCTCCACTCAGTTTTCCTCCTATTCTAACGCTTATGAAGGCAACTATTCTATCGGGATTCATCAATTCAATCCCCTACTGATTTCCAGAAGAACATATAAAAATGTGTTCTGTCTCTCCACGTAGTGCCCAATTGTCGAAAGTGCCGATTTCGGTCCAGA
>QMUK01000122.1 GCA_003660555.1 Thermococci archaeon | reverse complement strand
TTTCACTACTTCTTCACCCATCCCCTGTCTAACATTGCCCTGTACACTCTCTCCACTGCTAGAACGTAAGCAGCATCTCTCATGTGTATGTCCTTCTCTTTGCTTATCTTGTAAGTCTCGTGGAATGCTTTGGTCATCTTCTTATCCAGTTTCTCATGTATCTCCTCAAGGGACCAGTAGTATCCCGTTATGTTCTGGACCCATTCGAAGTAGCTCACGGTCACACCGCCGGCATTGCACACGAAGTCTGGGATCTGAAGTATTCCGTTTTGTCTCAGTACTTCGTCTGCTTCCGGAGTTACAGGACCGTTTGCCACTTCTGCAACGATTTTAGCCTTTATTTTATCTGCATTATTTCCAGTTATGACGTTTTCTATAGCAGAAGGCGCTAAGACGTCGACCTCTAGCTCTAGGAGCTCCTCATTGCTTATGTTTTCAGCTCCAGGATAGTCCTTAACGCTTCCATGTTCTTTTTTCCATTTGAGTACTTCATCTGGGTTTATCCCATTTTCCGAGTATATTCCTCCTTTAGAGTCGCTTACTGCCACTACTTTCATTCCATATTCGTCGTGCATTATCTTCGCCATGTAATATCCAGCGTTTCCATAACCTTGGACTGCTATTGTACTACCACTCAAGTTCATTCCTAAGGCCTTAGCTGCCTCTCTTACGGTGTAAGCTGCCCCTCTAGATGTGGCGTCTATCCTTCCGAGGCTACCACCTATGCTTAGGGGTTTCCCTGTTATTATTCCGAAGGCTGGGACCTTCCTAGAGGCCAGAGTCTCGTATTCGTCCATCATCCAGGCCATTATCTTCGGGTTGGTGTATACGTCTGGGGCTGGTACGTCAGTGTATGGATTTATTACATCGTATATGGCCCTTATGTATCCCCTAGAAAGTCTCTCTAATTCCCTGTCACTCATTTCCTTTGGGTTGCATATTATTCCTCCTTTTCCTCCTCCATATGGGAGATCCAGAGCGGAAGTCTTCCAAGTCATCCAAGCTGCCAAGGCTTTGACTGTGCTCAGAGTCTCCTCTGGGTGGTATCTTATTCCTCCTTTCGTGGGGCCTCTTGCCCAATTGTATTGAACTCTGAATCCAGTGAAGGTCTTAACATCTCCATTGTCCATTTCTACAGGGATGGAAACCTCGAGTATTCTTTGTGGCCTCTTTAAGAATTCTAGGGCCTCTTCGCTTATTTCCATAAACTGAGAGGCTCTTTCTAGCTGTTGGACAGCAACCTCAAAGGGATCTACACTGGTCAATCCTCACACACCCCGGCGGGAGCCCAGACTCATTGGATATAAAAACTTGTTTGGATACTTCAGTCGAGGCTTTCGAAAAGAAAACTAACTTTTGCTTTTCTAGAAAGTAATAGAACGAATTGACAATTGTTTTTTCTCGTCACACTATTGACAGAGTTGCTTTGCGAATGTCTATTTCTCGTCCTCCTTTACGAATCATCAGATAAATAGGAACCGATGTGGCTAGTCACTAGGAAATTTTGGTTGATATGGGCTCGAATCAGACGAGCATTGACAAATATAATGACATAGAAGCCCAAGAGAAAATCATTTGAGCTGTATTGGAGCCCCGGGCGGGATTCGAACCCGCGACCTGCGGATTACGAATCCGCCGCTCTACCTGCTAAGCTACCGGGGCCATCTTGGAAATCGAGAACTCCTTTTATAATTGTCTCTCGATGATTGAGGGGGATGAAATTGAAGGCCATGGTCCTTGAGAAACAGTCAGAGATAGAAAAAGAGCCATTGAAGTACTCAGATTTGGAGAAACCAACTCCAAGAGAGGACGAGGTACTAATAGAGATAGAAGCCTGTGGAGTATGCAGAACAGACCTCCACGTGATAGAAGGAGATCTTCCACCGAGAAAACTCCCATTGATACCCGGACACCAAATAGTAGGTAAGGTAAAGGAGGCTGGAGGATCCCTAGAGGAATACTTGGGCAAGAGAGTAGGATTACCTTGGCTCTACTGGACTTGTGGGTCTTGTAAGTTCTGTGCCAGAGGAGAAGAGAATCTATGCGAAAAAGCTGAATTCACAGGATACACCGTAGATGGAGGATACTCCGAGTACGTGTTGGCTAAGAAAGACTTCTTCTACGAACTTCCCGAGGACTTAAATCCAGAGGAAATGGCTCCTTGGCTCTGTGGAGGGGTAATAGGCTATAGGGCCTTCAAGCTCTCCGGAGCATCCGAGGGAGAAAAACTAGGCTTATATGGATTTGGATCCTCAGCCCACATGATAATACAAGTCTCTACTCACTTAGGAATAGAGAACTATGTTTTCACTAGGGGAGAGAAGCACAGGGAACTAGCGGAAAGACTAGGAGCGAAATGGACAGGTTTTCCTACGGATAGACCTCCAGAGAAATTGGATGCAGCCATAATATTTGCTCCAGCTGGAGAATTGGTCATAGAAGCTCTGAAAAATTTAGACAAGGGTGGAAGACTTGTGTTAGCAGGAATACACATGACTAACATTCCAGAAATGAGGTATTCCTTGATATACGATGAGAGAAGTATTAAGAGCGTAGCGAACTCCACCAGGGGAGACGTGAAGGAATTCATTTCCTTGGCCAGAGAAATACCTATTAAAACTAGGACAGAGACCTTTAAACTGAGGGAGGCAAACGAAGCTTTGATCAAACTAAAGAAAGGGGAGATATCAGGGACTGCTGTACTAAAGATTTGACTTCCTACTCTTTCTTTCTGTTTTTCAAACAGTCGATTCTCCTCTTTTCGGTAATTATGAAGTCGACTGGTATATCCCCCTCGTCTCTTGGAACCTCCTCTAGTACTTGAAACTCATAAGCTAGTCCAAGCTTAGTAGTTTCCCGAAAACTCCTGAGGAATCTGTCATAGTACCCCTTCCCGAATCCTAGCCTGTATCCACTTTCATCGAATGCGACTCCTGGAACAACTATTAAATCCAGATTTACTTCTTCATCTATGGCTTCTCTAGGCTCCATTATATTGAATTTCCCAGGTCTTAACTCTGAAAAACTTCTTATTCTTCCC
>QMUK01000121.1 GCA_003660555.1 Thermococci archaeon | reverse complement strand
GAGGAGCCCATGAAAAGGTTCAAGTTATTGCCCAATTCCAGAATGACGTATCTCCTGAGAAAAATTGCTACTATTCCCGTTAGCATGAGAGCTAGCATATAGTAAGAGAAATTCCTTCTGAGGATTAAACGTAGTTCCCTCCTCATCCTCACCAATGCCGATATCCCAGATGGCAGGTGAAGAGAGAGTGCCGTTGAAATCGCTTCGGTATATGAAAGACCACTCCAAATGCCTATCAGTACTACTACCCCCTCACTACTCACTGGAATCCACTCTAGTGCTCCCTGAACTGAGCCTAGTAGGATTTCGCCCAAGAACTGTCGCATGGGAAGGTTTATCTACCTACCCTTTAAAATCTCTAGGGGTCTGAATTTGGCCAAGAGAGGAGGAAGAGGAAAGAAGTGGGGGAAATACAAAAAGTCGGTCGGAAAAGAAAAACCAGTACCTTGTGTCTATTGTGGAAGACTAGTTCCGAGGTCCAAAGCCGTAGTGGTGGAAAGAGGCATGCCTCTCGGTGACCTAGTCAGAGAACTAGACAGAGACCAAATCATGGTTCCCAGATACAAGGCCTATGCGTGTATAAGTTGTGCCAAACACAGGAGAATATTGAAGTAGGGCTCAGGAGCGGTCAAGCTAATCCTCTGGATTCATAGGCTACCTTTCTCATCATCGCTCTACCACTTCTCTGGTAATATAGAAAAAAAGTTTTTGATTATCAAACCAATCCTTGGGGAGAGGGGGCAGGGGTGAGATCTGAGTTAAAGAGAAGGAAAATATCAGTTAGGATTTCTAAATCTCTGTTGGAGGAACTAGACAAACTAGTTGAGAAAGGGATATACAAGAGCAGACAAGAGGCGCTTATGCACGCTTTAAAGGAACTCCTCGAGTCCGAACTCGGAGAGGAGGTCTAGTTTTGGAGGCACTACTGTGCTATGATTTTCCCTTGACTTCTTTTGAGAGGAAGAGTGAAGGAGAGAGTAGATATGCTGTATTTAGCTCTTGGAGAATAGACTTGGCGAAGAGATTGCGAGAGCTTGGTTGCAAGAAAATACAGCAGAGTTTATACTCGGTTGAGCTAGATGCAATACCTCTAATAAGAGATGAGATGAGTAATCTAGGCGTAAAGGGAATAGTATGTTTCTTTAAAGTCGTTAGAAGCGGAGAATACATTCTGATGGCCTATGACCTGCCTTCTAGGAGAGGAGGGCCTAGAGTACTGGAGAGGTTGAGATGGAGAGTGTGGAACATGGTTAGGAAGGGAAACTACATTAGAGTGTCAAATTCGGTTTACATAACCCCGGCTTCCATCGACCAAGAGTTTTCCCCTGGGAGAATTAGGGAGGAGATAAGTAAATACTGGTACGAAAATCAAGAGGAATTGGATTCAATAGGAGTCTCCCTAGATGAGGTGAAATTCTTCGTGAGCAGAGTGACTCCAATAGGTAAATTCAACGAACTCCTTTCTTCACTTATTGGCATGGAATACAAGAAATTGCTGAATGGTCTCTCCACCTTGACTAGGAAACGAGATAGGAGGGCATCAATAGTAAAAAAAGACATTAGAAAACTCAACGAGATAATGTCTAGAGACGAAAAGCTAACGAAATTTGTAGAGGAATCAATAGGATATTTCCCTCATGAATTAGTCGTCATGAGAGCTCTTTTGAAGGAGAAAATAAGGAATGCTAAAATCAAACTAAAGAGAGATCTAGAAAGAGCAGAAAACATGGAGCGTAGGATGATTCTCGGTTGACTATGGTCTCACCCTGCTCGGTGTTCTCGGGAATAAACAAGCATCTCTGACGTGTTCTAGTCCGCAAATCCAGGCTATGAGTCTTTCTATACCTAAACCAAAGCCGGAATGTGGTGGCATTCCATATTTCCTTAACTCTAGGTACCAAGAGTAATCTTCTGGATTCAATCCTTCCTCCTCTATCCTCTTCAGCAGGGACTCGTAGTCATGTATCCTTTGTCCACCTGTGGTTATCTCTCCGTATCCTTCAGGTGCAATCAAATCTGAAGATAAAGTCACCTCTGGATTTTCTTCACTTAACATGTGGTAAAATGCCCTAATACTTTTGGGGAATCCTGTTACGAAGACTGGTCTGTCGAACATCATGGAGAGATGTCTTTCAGCCTCTGCTCCAAAGTCCTCTCCCCATTCAATCTCATAACCTTCCTCTTTCAATATTTCTATTGCTTCATCATAAGATATCCTCTCAAATGGTCTCTGTGGCGGCTCAAATTTCCTATTTATTACAGATAGTTCCTCCAATTCAGAGATACTCTCCGCTATATGGGATATGAGTCTTTCCTCTAAATTCATAACGTCTTCGTGTGTAGAGAACGCCATTTCGCACTCTAGATGCCAAAACTCAGTTAAATGTCTCCTAGTCCTAGACATTTCTGCTCTAAAACTGGGTTGAAGTGTGTATACTTTCCCGAGACCTGTTATCGCAGCTTCCTCATAGAATTGGGAACTCTGGGTTAGATATGCTCTCTCTCCGAAATAATCTATTGGGAAAAGGGTAGCCCCTCCCTCTACAGCCATAGTTATTATGGATGGCGCGTGTATCTCGACGAATCCCTCCTTCCTAAGCCATTCTCTAGCGACGTTACACACTTCGGATCTAACTCTCATTACAGCAGATACCTTGATACTCCTGATGTGTAGGTGTCTCATGTCCAGCAAGAACTTCTTCCCTGCTCCCTTCTTTATTGGAAATGGTTCTGACTTTGCAACTATCTCTATACTTCCTGCTCTAATTTCTCTACCTCTAGGAGCTCTTCTATCGTTAACTACTTTCCCAGATACAAATATAGCGTATTCTCTTCCTATGGTCTTCACTTTTTCGAAATTAGGCACGTTTTCTCTTTTCGCGCTTACTTGTATTATTCCGGTTCCGTCTCTCAGATCTATGAAGATTAAGTCTCCGTGCTCCCTCTTGTTCCTCACCCATCCGTAAAGGGAAACCTCTGTTCCCTCCTCCAGAGACCATAAGTCTTTGATTGTGTGAGTTGCTCTCTCTAGCATGAGTGCACCTCTCCACCTTTTTATTT
>QMUK01000120.1 GCA_003660555.1 Thermococci archaeon | reverse complement strand
TACATGGGAGAACTCCTCTATTCCTACTAATCCTCTGGAGTATTCTTCCAAGATCTCTATTTCCCCGTCTACTCCCGAGATACTAGATCTGACCTCCTCATCCGTTTTATTCGTTCTCACATATCCTATTGGTGAGAAACAGTATTTCAAGTCGTTTCACCCCTTCCGAGTGCCGTTACTAAAAGGGATTCGAGAGACGCATGAAGCCGAAAAGTTTTATTATTACGTTTTGCTCTTCCTCCATGTCGAGGGCCCGTGGTCTAGTGGTATGACGCTGCCCTTACGAGGCAGAGGTCCCGGGTTCGAATCCCGGCGGGCCCACTACTGGCTAGAAGTGAAGGGATATCCACATTTCCACTGGTTTTCCCGTCTTTATTTCATCTATTAGCCTTCTGTCCAAGTCTATGGATGCCTTATCTGCCTTTATGGCTATTGTCTTCGGACACTCGTAGTCGCTCTTCCTTATTACCATTTCCTTCTCGTGATCTAGACTGAGACCATTGGAACCACTTCCAACTATTTTTTCAGAGATTCCGGAACAAATCAGCTCTATCTCTACTCTCTTGCTTTTCCTCAGGAAGCTCTTGAACTCATGTTGGAAGTCTCTAGGAGATTTGTCGCATCCAACTGCTACTATGCAATCTCCTTTCTCAGTCATTCTTCCCTCTGTGGTAATGCCTATGGTGGTGGAATGCTCCGCCTTCACTAGGGGATGACCCCTCGCGAAGCAAACCGTTTTTATTACTAATCCCACTAAAACCACCTCAGGGTCTGTGTGACTAGAATGGTTCTGTCTAGGTGTCCCTCTTGCTCCACTGAAGAGGAAGTCGTCCACGAGGTAATAAAGGTTAAGAGCGAGAAGAAGGGGATTTACCTCATAAGGTGTTTGGAGTGTGGACACACTCACCTCGGAATCATCGAGAGGCCCATCGCAATTAAGGCGATAGTCAGCAGATACGAGGAGAGCGAAGTCACTAAGTGTTATCTCTTTCCATCTGAAGTGATATCAAAAGGTGAGAAAATAGAGACCTATACCGGGGAACTCATGGAGGTAACTGCAATAGACTCTAAGGGTGGGAAAAGGGTAGATAGATCCATAGCAGAAGAAATAGAATGTGTATGGGGAAAGAGCCTCGAGACTCCAGCCAGAGTAGGAGTTTCCCTCATCAAAAACGGAAAGACTACTTCTTGGAAAATAGAACTCCCTAGACACAAAGTGATAAGTGTAGGAACAATCATAGAAATAGATGGGAAAAGGATGGAGGTCTTCAAAATAAGGACTGTGGATAAAACCATAGACAGAGGAAGAGAGAGGGCCCAATCAATAAAGAGACTTTATTGTAGGGAGATACCACCTAGAATTAGAATAAAACCAGATATAGTTTTACGTTGAGGTGATCCATTGGGTTGGAACGAAAAAAGGAGAAAAATGGTAGATTATCTCGTGAAACTAGGATACTTGTCATCTCCGGAAATAATAAAAGCCTTTGAGAGAGTACCCAGGCATGAATTCGTTCCCAAGGAATACAGGAAAATGGCCTATGACGATACTCCTCTCCCCATTGGACTTGGACAAACGATTTCTGCGCCCTCTATGATAGCCACTATGTTAGAAGAACTTCAAGCTAGGAGAGGGGACAAAATCTTGGAAATAGGGACTGGCTCAGGATACAATGCCGCTTTACTCTCAGAAATAACTGGTGAAGGAGGAATGGTGTACACGATAGAGAGAATTGAGGAATTGGCCATAGAGGCGGAAAGGAGATTGAGGAAACTAGGGTACGAGAACGTCGAAGTAGTAATTGGAGATGGCACAAAGGGATATGAGAAATGTTCTCCATACGACAGAATAATAGTTACTGCGGCTTCTCCTAGGATACCTAAGCCCCTAATGGAACAACTAGCAGAGAAGGGAAGAATGGTGATACCAGTTGGTTCATTGGAATATCAAATCCTGAATATCGTGGATAAATTCAAAGGGGAAATAAGAGTTTATGAGAAAGGTGCTTGTGTTTTCGTCCCACTGATTGGAGAACACGGTTGGAAGGAGGCCCAGTTAGTTTGAGTTACCTTTACCTGTTCTTCATGTCATTAGTCCCGTTCGTTGAGGCTAGGGGATCGATACCAATGGGCATTTACTTGGGAATGGATCCCATGGAAACTTGGATCGTTTGTACTTCCTCCAATATGCTTGTATCTCCAATTCTATACCTAATTTACCCCAGAATTGAACGTTTCGTCCCAACAGATAGATTCGCAAAGAGATTGGAGAGAAAAGCCTCTGAAATCAAGAGTAAGTACGGAATATGGAGGAAAATAGGAGTAATTGTTTTCGTGGCTCTTCCGATTCCTGGAAGTGGCGCCTACTCAGGATTTCTCCTTTCCCTTTTGCTGGGAATCAAGACTCTAAAGGAAGGTGTTCCCCTGATATCCCTCGGTGTCATGATATCTAGCTCTTTGGTACTTTCAGCATCAATTGGCCTCCTGAAGATGTTTTAATTTTTGTTATTATTACTTTTCTCCCTCCTCGTTTTCAATAGACGACCCTATGGATAGTCAGGATCTGCAAGTGAGTGCTTAGGATGTCACTCTTCACTGCTCATATATCAAGAGAAGATTTTTATTTTAATATGCATGTATTACAGAGGGGGTGAGGTTGGACAGAGTCACGATGTTGCTCACCACTACCCTTCTCTTCGTGAGCATCACGTCCCTTCTGATATACATAGCGGAAGCCAGCGGACTTCTCATATTCAGCGAAATGGAAATAGCTGGAATGATCACGATATCTGGAATAATGGGTGTGCTAGTTGGACTCTTGTCTCCATATCCAGAGGAAGTGGAGGACGTGACCATAAACAGACTTAGAGAGAAAGTGGCCCAATTACAGAGAGAGAACAGCGTTCTTCAGAGAATTGCCAGTGAGAGAGGTAATTTGGAATTGATGGAACTCTTGGAGGACGTGAAGTACTACTTAGACAGATATCAAGAGGAGCTAAGAGAAAAGGAGATAATGATGTCCAACCAAATAATATCGCTTAGAGAGGCAATAGAGAGTCTAAACAACCTTGAGATGAGGGAAATAAAGCCAATGGTAGAGCAACTACTCAGAGATAACGAAATGATATTTCAGAAACTAGCTGAAAGAAAGGAAGAGATGAATTGGTTCAGAGAATC
>QMUK01000119.1 GCA_003660555.1 Thermococci archaeon | reverse complement strand
ATAGACAAGATGGAGCCTCTCCCCTCTGTTGGAGGGCTCTCCACACCTGGTGGAATATCTGGCCCAGCTGTCAAGCCCATAGGCTTAAGGTGCATTGCCGACATCGCGAAAGCAGTTAAAGTGCCTCTCTCAGCGATAGGCGGCATCTCCAGTTGGAAAGACGCCGTCGAGTACATGTTGGTCGGAGCTACAACACTACAAGTTTGCACAGCTGTTATGCTCAAAGGCTACCGCATAGTCAAGGAGATGATAGCTGGGCTAGCCAACTACCTCTACGACAAAGGCTTCTCCTCACCAGCAGAGATCGTCGGCAAGGCTCTGCCCAAGATCACCACATGGCACGATATCTACAAGGTGGGTTGGATCGCCCCTGGCCCAGTAGTGCCCAAGATAGACTACGACAAGTGCATACGCTGCGGTCTTTGCCATGTTGTCTGCCAAGATGCTGGCTACCAAGCCATGCAGTGGGATCCGGAGGAGCGCAAGCCAGAGGTGGACGAAGAGAAGTGTGACGCCTGCTCTCTGTGCATGCAGGTATGCCCAGTACCCGGCTGCATAACATGGACTGAGCGCACTAAGCCTTGGCAACCCAAGATTAAGGGCGAGTTCAAACCCCACTAGGCAACAGCATCTTTCTCCTCCACTTTTTTCCGCTATCGTTAAAACAAGGCAAACATAATACTCTAAGCGGAGAGGAGTAGTGTCTCAGAAAATCTCTGCTCAGCCAGGGTTCGAACCAAAAATAGTTTTCCTCTGCCCACGCTGCGGCAAGGAGGTTGTAGTCCAGCCTGACAGAAAGAGAATCATCTGGTCCAGCGGACATGGAAACTGCTTCAGCTTTACCGTGGAGAGAGTGCTCCCAGAAATTGCTCCCAACACTCCTTCAGTGGGGCCCCTTGTCTTCATAGTGCTCCACTCCAAGATCAGCGTCAGAGAAATGGTGGAAGACCTCACAAACCTCCTCGCAACAGAGAAGGACCCCGAAAGGCTGAGCAAGCTAGATGAGGAGATTAGGCGACTGACTTCATCCCTCACTTTAGCTGATCAGCTCTTCTCAGATGCCCTTGAAGTCATTAAATCAGAAATCTTCGGCTTGAAAATAGCAGTTGGTAGAGGAATCTACGCCTATCTGTGGAAGTGGAGCGGCAAGTACTTCGGCAGAGCTGTGGGCAAGTTGCCGTCATGGATCTCCACAGAGGCTGTACTCGCCACCCAAAGCTTTGACGAAGCTAAGTTCTTCGCCCACTACTGGCTCCACTTTTGGGAATATCATCCATCAGTCTAAAAAGAAGAGGAAAGAGCTGCCCATGCAAGGCTCCTTTAGTCTTCCATGCACTTGGCTGGTGATATGAGGCCCATGTACTCAGTTACTTTCTCGACCTTTACCTCTGCTCCGTCGATGTCGGTTAGCGGCTTTGGCGGGTTGATTCTCTGAGTTGCTAGAGATACTGCAATTATAGTGACTATCGCTGCTATGAGTGCTGGGATATCTGCAATGTAGATGGCGTCCCAGAGAGCCCACTCCATGACTCCTTCCTCAACCACCAAGGTTGCTGGCAACACCATCCAGATGCCTACCCCCCACACCACGAGAGCTACCGCAACTGCGATGAGCGCCCCATAGGCATTGGCTTTCCTCCAGTAGATGCCAGCTATGAAGGGCACCGCCAAGGTGACCAGCATCAACGCCCAGCTGAAGTTCACTAAGTAGTAGATGGTCTCAGCGTAGAGGGATATCAGCAGCGAGACCACTGCTATAGCAACCGTGGAAATCTGCGCTGCCAGCAGTTTACCCTTTTCAGTTATATCGTGCTTCACCTTCGGCAACAAGTGCTTGGCTATGATGCTCGAGGGAGCTAGGATGGCGCTGTCGGCGCTGCTCATGATGGCTGCTATCAAGGCGGCGGCGAAGAGGGCTACCCCCATGGGTGGGAGCAGCTTCTGGGCCATGAGGGGCAGCACTAGCTCCGGCTCCTCCAATCCGGGAAGCAGCACCAACCCGATGATGCCGAGGATCGCCGGAACTAAGCCCACGGTGATGTAAAGGATTCCAGCGGTGTAGGATGCATAGACCGCCACTGCTTCATTCTTAGAGGAGAGGGAGCGCTGAATCAGGTCTTGGCAGCACAAGCTACCTAAGCCTTGCACAACCCACGTGGAGATGTAGAACATCATCCCCAGCAAGCCCACATAACCTAGGTAGCCCCAGTTAGGCCCAGGTAGAATCGAGAAGAAATCTCCTGGAACTGCCGCTGTAATGGCGCCCCAGCCTCCAGCAGCTGATATTGCCAAGGGGAGCATGATTAAGAAGCCCACAGCGAGGATGAGCATCTGCACGAAGTCTGTGAGGGTCACTGACCACATCCCGCCTATGAAGGTGTAGATGATGGTTACCACAGTGGCTATAATCACGCCGTACATGGTGGGAACTCCCATCAAGGCCTCAAAGACTCTTCCGAAGGCTAGCAGCAGCCCTCCAGTCCAGCCGATGTAAGCTAGCACTTGGACAACGCTCGCCAACACGCCCATCCGTGCATCATAGCGCCTCTCAAAGAAGTCAACGATGGTGAGGTAGCGAAGCCTCCTAAGGATCCTCACGAAGAAGATCCCTGAGAGGAAGAGACAAACTGAAGCGCCTATGGGATCCATGAGCACTCCCTTCAAGCCGAAGAGGTATGCCATGGCAGCGCCGCCTATAGCCGTCTCCCCACAGAACCATGTGGCGAACAGAGTTGCAGCTGCAAGCCATAGGGGCAGCCTTCTGCCAGCCACGATGTAGTCTGCTAACCCCTTGATCTTCCTCGACGAGTAGAAGCCTATCGCCAGCATGGCTATCAAGTACACCACTATTACCGCCAGCACAAAGTTCATAGTAATTCACTTCCCACTTTTGTGGGATAGAGAGGAGAGAATTCCATTTAGACGTATAAGCCTTTTCCTTCCCGCGAAGCCAGCACAAGCTCTAATGCAAGCTTTATAGAGCATTCTCTGCAACCAATCTAGCTGGTGTCCAAGGTGGAGTATCCCTTCAAAGGCAGGGTTTTCTCAGTTAAAGTTGAGCGGGTGAAGCTTCCCAACGGCAGAGTCATGAGTGTAGAAGCCGTTGAACATCCCGGGGCAGTTGCCATCCTTCCAGTACTTGATGACGGCAGAATTATTTTGCTTAAGCAGTATCGCCCCACAATTAAGGAGTGGCTCT
>QMUK01000118.1 GCA_003660555.1 Thermococci archaeon | reverse complement strand
CTGGGAGTGGATCGATATCACGGCTGAGTTTAAGGAGGATCTTAAACCGGGAGGGAAGGTAGTCATCTACTATAAGGCCGAGAGAACACAGATAGTTCCTTTCGAGTATGAAAGAACTGATCGCTCGTATTGGTTCTCTAAAATACCGCCTATGGCTATTTCAGTAATGCCGAATAAGAGGTGCTACTTCACCCCCCTAGCTAATGGATATAGCCATACATTGACCTTCAAAGCAGACATCCCGGAGAGGCTTCACCTTATAGTTCCATCTCATGCTAGAACAGGAGAGAGAATAGTGCTCCATGGGATATTCACAGATAAGTTCAGAAACTTAAGTGACGTTTATCCATTACATGCAGATGTAAGATTGAAGCTTTTAGGTCGAGATTGGGAGGAGGATCTAGGCAGACCGAGGGGCTTCTATGGAAGATCTGCTTTCAAGATGCTCTTAGATCCTCTGCCTGAAGGTGTATATCGTATAAAGGCTGATTCGCCTTCAGGCCGATTTAATTCATTGTCAAATCCCATTAAGGTAGAAAACGATTCAAGTCTGAGTTTGTATTGGGGAGATATTCATGCGCATTCGGAGATGTCCGACGGAATAGGCTCCCCAGAATCTTTCTATTGGCATGCGAGGAATATCGCCTGCCTAGACTTCACGGCTCTAACAGATCATGCATGCTACCTCACTGATAATGAATGGCTTTGGATGCAGGATTTAGCGAACATGTATAATAAGCCTGGAAAATTCGTAACTTTCATAGGCTATGAGTGGAGTGGTAAGGAGGGAGATAGGAACTTCTATACTTGGCGTAATGAACTTCCGCTCTTTAGGGGAACAGATCCAAAAACCAATTCGCTGAGGAAAGTGTGGCGACTAATCGAGGGCATGGAAGAAGAGGTGATCGCTATTCCCCATCACTCTCTAGAGAATGCCAAGTGGGAATATCATAATCCATCATTTGAGCGTTTAATCGAGATATACTCGATGTGGGGTAGCTCGGAAACTGCAGATACGAAATTATGGAGGATGCCAAAGTACGGGATCTCCGTGAGGCAGATCCTATCTACAGGCTCTAAGCTCGGCTTTACTGCTGGAAGCGATAACCATGACGGCAGAGCTGGATTCTCGGGTGAAGGGGCGTACTACACATCTATCTACGTCCCTCTCGGATTCCGCAGCGGCTTAACTGCAGTCTACTCCAACGCTCTCTCACGCAGAGAGATATTCCACTCATTAAGGAGGCGGAGATGCTATGCAACGACGGGAGAACGCATCATAATATCATTCCAGATAAACGATTTATGCATGGGATCTGAAGGAGTGTGGGATGGCTCTGCAAGGATAAGAGGAGAAGTTCATGGAACAGACCTCATTTCAAGGCTGGAATTAATCAGAAACGGAGAGGTCGTGTGGTCGATGCGACCGAATAGGATGGATGTGACTTTCTATTGGGAGGATTATCAGTCTCCAGATGAATTGGTGTATTATTACCTGCGGGTAAAGCAGGCAGATGGAAATCTCGCATGGACAAGCCCTATATGGCTTACCAAGTGATTCAAGCGTGTATGGAAATACCTATATATCATGGGACACCTTAAGGCGGAAGGCACGCGGTTCTAGAATGCTCTTATCAAGATACGCTACTATGACACCCCGAGGATATAGAATATGGCGAGACGACAAGACTGTTCGAAAAATATATTTCAGCACTTGATTCCTAATAGACATGGCCTACGTATTGATCAGCTTTTACGACGAAAAAGCTATTAATACTCCTAAGGTTCCCAGTGAAGTCGTAAAGTATATCGTGATAGGGTTGAATAAGGTATGTAAATGTATCTCGATTCTTGTCAAGGACGCTGTCTCGAGGAAAGCAGGAGTTACCATAGGCATTGACGGGTACATTGGTGTTGAGTGGAAAGTTTTAATATCTAGGCTTGAAGAAAGTTTCAAGGAGTTGCAGTTAGACTTTGAGTTATTGGATGTGGCTAACTTCTACAAGCCATCAGATTACATTGAAAACATTATTAAACCATTTCTCACGTATGATCCGCACTTCGGCCAAATATTCGAAGGAGAAATAGAGATGTTCCTTAGGGGAGAGGAACTAAAGGAGAGAATTGAACAAGGTAGGAAAAATTCTAAAGTACTCGTATGTTTCGGTTGTGGAGCAGTTAACAGGTTCACTGCAGACCTATACGATGTAGTATTCTACGTGGATGTGACCAAGGAAGTTGCGGGAAGGAGAGTTTTAGACGGTTTAATTAACAACTTAGGGGATAGAGGTAAGACTAGAAGTAGGGAATACTCGGGAAAGCGGCTCTACTACGTTGACTTTCCAGTGCTAGATAGGCATAAGAGGAAAGTGCTAAAACGAATGGACTTCTATTTGGATGGTAACAATACTGAGAATTTAATTATGCTGCCTAAGGATGTCTATAAGAAACTCTTGCTAATACTCTCCGAGCATCCTTTAAGGCTTAAGCCCATATATTTGGAAGGAGTTTGGGGAGGACAGTGGCTTAAGGAGATCAGGAAACTGCCCAAATCCATGAAAAACTGTGCCTGGTCGTATGAGGTAATGGCACCATACCAGAGTTTATTCGTCAAGCTAGAAAATATAATCTTGAACTTGCCATTCCTCAACCTTCTATGGGAGTACCCAGATAGGATCATGGGGAAATTTGAGGCGTATGAAAGGATCGGCGGAAACTTTCCCATTAGGGTAAACTATGACGACTCCATGGGAGGTGGAGACATGGCAATACAGGTTCATGGCAACCTCTCCTACCTCAAGGAGAACTTTAATGAGCCTATAGGACAGAATGAGAGCTACTACATCGTAGCTACAGGCCCTGGATCCAAGGTGTACTTGGGGCTGAGAGACGAAGCCGATGTTGAGGAGTTTCGTAAAGCCGTTATAGAGGCCGAGACTAAGGGCATACCCTTTGACCACAATCGATATGTGAACAGTATTCAGAGCAAGGAGGGAGACCTCTTCCTAATACCGGCTGGAACAGTCCACGCGTCTGGATATAATCAAGTAGTGCTCGAAATAAGTGATACCACCGACCTATATACGTTTCACCTCTATGACTACCTAAGGCCAGACTTAAACGGAAAGCTACGCCCAATACACTCGTATCACGCATTCAGAGTACTCGATACAACAAAACGGGCAAGCTGGGTCTCCAAACACCTCAAGGTCACGCCCAAGCCT
>QMUK01000117.1 GCA_003660555.1 Thermococci archaeon | reverse complement strand
TTCTAAAGGAAGGAGATTTAGTAATTGCGCTAAATAGACCTATAATAAATGGACAAATAAAAGTAGGCACCATAAGAAAGAAAGACTGCCCTTCAATACTTTATCAGCGAGTTGGTAAAATAGTACTAAAAATGACAATATGTATGATTAGTAGTTATTTTTATACAGAGGCTTTCATCACCTATTAGTAGGGGTACAGATCAGCCATATATATTGTAAATTTTACATTTCGAGATTTGAAAATTCCTTATCCACCCCTAGAAGAACAAGCTCGCATCGTAATCGTCCTTTCGTGGTTTGACGACCTGATAGAAAACAAGAAGAAGCAGAACGAGATTTTGGGAAAGATGGTAATGGCAATATTCAAGAGCTGGTTCATCGATTTTGAACCTTTCCAAGATGAAGAGTTCATTTACAACGAGGAGTAGGGCATGGAGATACCAAAAGGGTGGGAAGTTAAAAATTGGATAGTGCAATAAAATTAAAATACGACAAAGGTCTTCCTGAAAGAAAGATAAAACCTGGACCTTATCCTATAGTTGGTTCAAGCGGAATAGTTGGTTATCACAGTGAATATTTAGTTAAAGGTCCGACCATTATAATTGGAAGTAAAAGGTAATGTTGGCACTGTTCAGTTAATAATAGAGCCGAATTATCCTATATAAATAGAAAGACGAGGTCCCCCAGATCTTCTAAGAGCCAAAGTGCAAGCCCTAATTTCTCAGGACCTTCAGAGAGAATTGAATTCTCAAGGTGAGAGAGATTCAAGCGAGATGTCTTCTTCAGGAAGTAAACGTTAAGAGGAGGAATCCTTCATAGAAGTAACCTAGTGTTCCAAAGCAAACGTGCATGAGTTCTGGAAATACAGAGGGAGGATAGTGAGAGTAGAGAAACTGAATCAATGCTATCATTTGTGTTCGTCCTCATGAAAGAGTCAGAGTAGAGATAGAGGAGTCCGAGACCAAAGTCTGATCTGAATAGGTAACACCAAAATCTCGAGGGATTGGAATTGCCTGAGAGAAGTGAGGATTGGATTTCACAAGCTAGGAGAGATCTAGAGAATGCTGAATACGAAATGATAGGGGGATTCTATGAGTGGTCCTGTTTTATGTCTCAGCAAGCTGCAGAGAAAGCCGTTAGAGCAGTTTTCCAGAAGCTGGGAGGTGAGGCCTTCGGTCATTCAGTTGCTGGTTTATTAGAGAAGCTCCCAGAGGAAATGAGGCCTAGCGAAGTCCTGATAGATAAAGCAAAGGAATTAGACAAGGCTTACATACCCACTAGGTATCCGAGCGCCCATCCGGAAGGACCTCCCTTCAGGGCATACACTAAAAAAGAGGCAAGGAGGTTGTTGGAATATGCCAGGGAAATACTCGAATACTGTGAGAGTCTATTATCCAGAGCCTAGGACCAGAGAGGAGGTAATAGAAAAAGTACTCCTCACACTAAAAGAGATTAAGGATAAAACAGATGTTTCTAAGGTGATGCTCTTCGGGTCCTATGCTAAAGGAAGACAAACTGCCTCTAGCGACGTAGACGTTCTCGTGATCTACGAAGAAGTTGGGGGTGTAAACGAAAAGGAGCGGAAGGACGAGAGAAAAAAAGAAGTGTATAACCTGTTTTGGAACTCACTGAAGATCCCTCAGTTGGAGTTACACGTTTACTCCTCAGAAGAATTTGAGAGGCTTAAGAAATCTGGAAGCTCATTCCTCAAAGAAATAGAAAAGGGGATTGTGATTTGGTCGAGGGATCGGTAGCTAGATCACCCGCGAAAAGTCAAATACTTCCAGAGGTTTACTTTCTCCTTTTTCTTCGTCTTTATTTTGTCTATTAGTCTCTCTGCTATGGAAGTGTCCTCCCTCTTCGAGACTACTAGGAAGGAATAGTCCCCTATTCCAGATTTTGAATAAGAGTTCAGGAGGTACTCTTTGTAGTCCACGCATATCTTATTGTATTTGACACAGACTTGATCGTACTCTGCGCAGACTCTCTCCCTGTTAGCACACACTGTCTCTTGTTCCGCGCAAATTCTGTCTTTGTCAGTGCATATAGTTTCTTGTCTAGCGCAGATCCTTTCCTTCTTAATGCAAAATCCTAGGAAGGTTTCGGTACAAACCTCCTTGTATTCCAAACATCTAGTGGAATAATCTCTACATACTTCTCTGTAGGCCTTACATTTAGTGTAGTAGTCTCTGCAGACGTCTTCGTAACGAGAACACTCTTGCCGATACTCCTCGCATATCTGCTCATACTTCGAACACTCTTTAGTCTCATATCTCCGGAAAGTAACTGTCTCTCCCTTGAGCTCAATTCTCTCAGTATCTAATACGGAGTAGTCCTCGAAGGTCGAGAGGACGTCATATTTCAGTATTTCTAACATGAGGGATTCCGGATTCCTTCCCCTGCACAGAATCACCATTGGAATTGAGTCCTCATCCGGATGTGCTGATACGCATACTGCCCCGTGTTTCTCTTGAACTTCCTCTTTCGAGAGTAGCAACCCATTTATCTTCCTCGGAATTAGTTCTATTGGATGTTCATTGGAATAAACTGTTCTCTCTATTGTGAATATCG
Source organism: Thermococci archaeon (assembly GCA_003660555.1). Lineage (GTDB taxonomy): Archaea > Hadarchaeota > B88-G9 > B88-G9 > B88-G9 > B88-G9. The sequence goes on along the minus strand of QMUK01000117.1, from coordinate 660 downwards.
GTAAGAAAGAAAATAGTAGCAATAGCAGTAGTAGTGATGCTATTAGGACGATCATCGGTGGTACTGTGAATCGTTCCTTCAGTTCTGATCCTAACTCCCTGTAGGAGAATGAATGGCGTCCCCGGAGATAGTTGTTGAGCGTCATCCCCTAAACCTCTTTTCAGAAGTCTTCTTCCCAATGGGTTTCTTGTTGTTATTGTACTTGTTCTCTTTCCTTGATGGAGGAGGCCTGTTATCTATTTCCTGGCCCAAGGCAAGGAACCTGGTCTCCAGAGTTGATGAGAAACTAGGATCTCCTAGGAGGAAAGCTTCTATCTCCAGAGTGTGTGCTCCGGAAATCATGGGATTCAAGTTCAATATCAACTCCTTGGATTCCATTGGTTTCAATCTGTAGTATCTGAGGGGATTTCCACTTGAGTCTGTTATTACCCTGCCGAAGGGGTCAGTTATCTAGGCAATTAGCCTTGGCTCAGGAGAGAACCTGAGGGCTATTTCCTCCTCTACGTTACCGCAATTCACTAGCTTGAGGTGATAGGGCTGGGTCATCTCCTCGGAGAGGGGAACTTCGTACAATCTCTCCGGGTAAGTATGGGAGAGCAGAATTCCCTTCACTTCCTCTACGGAAACTTCTAGGGTAGAGTCATACAGACAAATGCCGTC
>QMUK01000116.1 GCA_003660555.1 Thermococci archaeon | reverse complement strand
CTGTCGAATCTCAATATTTCCGTTTAAGAAGGACTGCACAACAAAGAGCCTTTGATGAATGGTTCTGCCACGCCCATCTTTAATGGATGCTGTATATACATCTAAGCAATAGGGCTCTTTAGTATTTAAATCGTAGAATACCGCACCCTTTTGCAAATCTTCCTGAACCATTTCTAAAACAGCTTCCCGAACAGCCTCAAAGAGCGGATGACCCGGAGTCACCCACTCCACATCACCGACTGCCAATTTCTTATCAAATGTTACCAATTTATACTCTTTTCCAAGTTTTCCAAATTTCTTTTCCAAGCGCTCTGCAACCTGCCTTACACTTCTTGGTATCTTTCCTATACGGAACACCCCTTCTCTTACAGGCTTTGGATTTATACCAACAAGGGGCGAGGCTTCAAGGAAGAATTTCTGAACAACTTCTGGGACTAACCGTCGCTCAATTGCTTCATTATGTTTGCCGAGTATTGCAGGCAAATTTATTTCCCTCTTGGCCAACCCCTCCAATGCCGAGCGACAGATTCTTTTAAACTTTTCCACATCCACTTCCCTCACAACGCGATCCATTAAAGAGTCAAACGTAATTTTCCTTGCGTAGAGGTCGCGCATCAAGCGTTCAAGAAGATTGGCTGGAAAAATCTCTCCGATAACATCATAAACTTTATCCTCCTGCAGGTCTCTTCTTATTATTTCGAGACGCTCAAGTAATCTTTCCAACACTTGTCCTTCTCGTGTATTGCTTGCAACGAAATTAAATATGAAACAGTCATGCTCCTGTCCGTATCTGTGTATACGCCCAATTCTTTGTTCAAGTCGCATAGGGTTCCATGGAATGTCATAATTTATCATCATCCAGCAGAACTGAAGATTTATCCCCTCGCCTGCAGCTTCAGTTGCTACCAATACTTGAGCACTTTCTCGAAATTCACGCTCTGCATACAGGCGTGTTCCAGGTGTATCGCGATCACCAACTTTCATACCACCATGAATATAGGTGACTTTTAGGCCCCATTCCCGCAATTTTTTTACAAGATACTCAAGGGTATCACGATGTTCCGTGAAAATTAAAAGTTTAGTTTTCTGATCTCCAAAAATATTTTGATCCTTGAGAAGTTCATGAAGCTTTGTCAGCTTTGATTCAACTTCACGTTTTTCAAGACTTTTTGCAAGATTTATTAATTCTCTTAGTTCTCCAAGTGCCTGTCGAATACTTTCTCTGTCGGTGGGTAAAGATGCTTTTTCAATCTTTTCAAGAAGTTTTGTAGCCTCCTCTTCGGGAAGATCTTCTAATTCTTCAAGCTCCTTTTCCTCAAATACCGGTGGTGCTTCAAGGCTTTCCAATTGCTTCTTAAGCCGTTCATATCTCCGTTCCAAAGTTCGTCGAACAGCGTAAATACTTGACGCAAACCTTCTTTGAAGTAATGCCATTGTAAAGCCCAAAGCGCGCGCTCTTGGTGTATCTTCCTTAGCTGCACGAATTGATTGATCCTCAACATACTTGGTTAATCTATCATAGAACTCATACTCCTCCTCGTCTAAATCAAAGGTTACGGTTTTTACTATACGTTTAGTAAAGATTTTCCTTACTTCTCCTGTAACAGGATCTGGGAATGTTACCATGGCATCCTTAGTACGTCGTAGGTAGAAAGGGGCATGACTGCGCTCTATTGCATCCTGCAGACTTTTTACATCACCATACACATCCTTATCAAGTAAGCGCAAAAATAGACAAAAGTGCTCAGGATCTCCCTTATGAGGGGTTGCGGTTAGAAAGAGGAGATGATCTGTGTTCTCAGATAGTATATCTCTTGCTAATTTATATCTTTCTGTGGGATGCTCAGCATCTGGTGCACTTAATTTATGCGCTTCATCAACGATTATCAAATCCCATCTCGCTCTTGAGAGACTTTCTTTAACTTCCTCTCGCTTAGCCCAATCTATTGAAGTAACAACTTGATCCTTATCCAACCAGGGATTAATCCCATAAGCAGCTCGCAAATCCACACCTCGTAAGATTTCAAATCGTTCCTTAAACTTGTCCCATAATTCTCGTTGCCATTGAAACATTAAATTTGCAGGAGTTACTATTAAAGTACGTTTTGCAAGTCCACGGAATTTAAGTTCTTTAAGGAGGAGTCCTGCCATTATAGTTTTTCCGGCCCCAGCATCGTCAGCTAACAGAAATCGTATCCTGGGTAATGGCAACATGTAGTCATAAACTGCTTCAAGTTGATGTGGGACAGGATCAACTTTAGCCACAGAAAGTGAAAAATATGGATCATATTCATAAGCTAAAGCCAATCTAATAGCTTCTATTCCCAACCTAAATCTTTCTGCATTACCATTAAAAACATCATGTGCAGGAAGGATTTGTAGTTGTGAAATTTGCACTTTATCAAGTATCCTTTCGTAATATTTATCTTTGTCATAAAGACCTTTGCCTCCGATTTTTACTACAGATCCAAGGGGTTGAATTAGAACTATTTGAATTGGTTCAGGTAACATAGGTCCTTTCACCAATACACCTATTTTTAGTTTCTCAAAGGACATTCTCATCGCCTCTCTCACTTAGCCCGTCACCCACGATTTCGGCTAACGGTATACAGACATAAGAAGTTCGACTTTGCCAAATTTTGGTGGAGACGCAGAGCATCACAACCGTATGTCCACTGTTAGGCCAGGCACTTATTACCTTCATTCTCTTCACTTTTTACCTCCTAATAATTTTGGAAGTTTATTATAAAAATATACTTCCACTTTCTTTTGGATTTTCAATAATATCATTTTTTCTTTTTTAAAAGGGTAGAAAATAAATTCTAACACATTGTGAAATAAAATACAAGCTGTAATCACATAAACTATGGAAACGATCGTAAAGATAATCCATGAAATCAATTTATGTCCTATTGCCCACGATATAGAAAAAGAGAGGTTAAAAAACAACATAGCTAATATTAGAGTGGTGATTAAGTTTGTAAATGCAGGGACACATTTAAGCATATTAGACCAATTCCAAAAAGTAAAATATAAAGGAATTATACCAATAGCAACAGGAATTTTTATTGAAGGTGGGATAGTAGTGAACCCAAGCAATATAACTATAAAATTTAGTAAGAAAGGAAAGATAGTAGGTATTAATATTGAAAGAGCTGACTCTCTAAATAGAGACACGAACTCTACTTTTTTCTTAGCTTTGTCACGATTTTTAATAAAATAATAATATACCAACTGTACTTCTGGATAATTAACATGT
>QMUK01000115.1 GCA_003660555.1 Thermococci archaeon | reverse complement strand
CCTGATTGGAGCGGGACTGCTCGCAAACTCAAAAGGATACGCAGCAGGCGCAGAAACAACAGGTTACGAGCTCGGAAGAATTGAGGAGGCTCTCGGATTTTAATCGCTTAGGTGAATGAAAAATGACTAGATCAATCTCATCAGAAACTTTAAAAGAAATATTCGGTGCAAAGAGTCGGATCTACTCTTCCACATTTAATAAACTTAACACTTTTTGGATGGCTGTAAAAGAGGAAAAAGATGTGAAACAAAAGTATGTCTCTTTGAAAAAATGCCTTAAGATAGTCTATGGAAAGATTCGGGAAGATCTATTCTTAACATATACATATCTTGCCCTAATTGTTAAATTAGTGATGTATCTTAGATTTGAGAAGATTGAGAAAAGCACAATAAATAAAGAAAGATTAGAAAAGGTAATCAGTGGAGAATATTTTTCCTCGATAGGTATAGCCAATTTTACAGAAAACGATTTTTCAGCATGGATTCTTAATAGCAAAATAGTTAATGATAGTTTAGAATTAGTTTATGAATTATCTAAAAGGTTATCAGAATATGATTTCTCGCAGATAGACGAGGATATCTTTAAAGAAATCTACGAAGAATTAGTTGAAAAAAATGAGAGACATAAAGCTGGAGAATACTATACACCAGAGTGGCTTTCCCAACTTATATTGCTTGAAGTTTTTGATATATGGGAAAATGAGCAGAAAAAGATTCCAAAAATTTTAGACCCAGCCTGTGGATCTGGAACTTTTTTATGTAATGCTATTCATCTTATCAGGAATAGATATAGTGAAGTATCATTAAGGGATATTTTAGACAGTGTTATTGGAATAGATATAAATCCACTTGCATGTCTTATAGCTAAAGCCAATTATCTTATAGCTCTAGGATACACTCTTGAAAAACATATAGGCAAAATAACTATTCCAATATACTTAGGTGATGCTCTCAAGTTACCGAAAAATATTGTGCAAAAGGCGGATATAATCATAGGAAACCCTCCTTGGATCGTTATGAGGAATATAAAAAACAAAGAATATCAAGAATTTCTTAAGAATGAAGTGTTAAATTATAAACTTCTTGAGAAAGAAGATGTTCATTTGTTTACACAGATAGAAATGGCTTCCCTGTTCTTCTGCAAATGCAGTGATATTTATCTGAAAACAGGTGGCATAATGGGATTTGTGATGCCAAGAAGCGTAATAAGCGGAACTATACAACATATTAACTTCAGGCGTTTCCAAAAACCCTCTCTAAAATTGGTGAAAGTGTTAGACCTTGAGCATATTCAGCCTCTCTTTAATATGCCCGCTTGCGTGTTGATTGCTATTAAAGGAAAAGTTACAGAATATCCTGTCATAGCGATAAAATATAGTGGAAAACTTCCAAAGAAGAACGCAAAACTAAATGAAGTGAAAAATCTTCTTTCTAGAGAACGCTATACATACGCTCCACCAGAGTTTCCAACAATACGAAGTTATTATTTTGACAAATTTAAAGTTGGTGCAAGTATTTTTCCCCGAACTTTCTATTTTGTTGATATAATCTCTTCATCTAATAGCTATCTTTTGGTGCGAACTTCTAAAGAAATACTTGAGATGGTCAAACCTCCTTGGAAAATAGAACTTAAGGGAACGATTGAAGCCGGGTTCATTTATTTAACATTGCTTGCATGGGAAATAATACCATTTGGATATCTGAAATTGAGACCTGTTGTCCTTCCAATTAAACATTCAGATGGAGGCTATATCGTGTTTGATCCTCCTAAATTACAGGAATTAGGATTCGTAGGTGTTTCCGAGTGGTTTAAAGAAGCTCAGAGAATATGGGAAGAGAAAAGGACTGCAAAGTCTACAAAGCGTTTTCCCAGACTTTTAGATAGGTTGAATTATAATGGATTACTTACATATCAACATCCAAATAAAAGATATGTGGTCGTATATAATGCCACTGGAACTGATGTGGTTTCGTGTGTAATTGATAGGAAATCTTTACAGAAATACAATGGGTTTGTAGTTGATGTGAAATCATGGTTTTATGAAACAAATAATGATTCTGAGGCACATTATTTATCAGCAGTTCTTAATTCCGAGTTAATTAGTAAATTAATAAAACCATTTCAACCAAGAGGTCTTTTTGGTGCCAGAGCAGTTCACAGAAGACCTTTAATATTACCTATACCAAAATTTGAAAGGGATGATGAAGTGCATGTGGAACTTTCTGAAATGAGCAAAGTTTGCCATGAAAAGGTTAAGGTGCTTTTGAACAGAAAAATAGGGAGAATAAGAAGAAATGGGATAAGGAATCAAATAAGAAAATATCTTCACAACGAAATAAAAGAAATAGATAATTTGGTCTCAGAACTATTAAATATCTCAAAGGAAATCTATTATAAGGTGAAGTGAAAATGCCAACAGATATGAACTTGTTAATAAAAACGCTAAAAGATATGAAAGATATGTATGAAAATGCTATTCGGAAAGGAGAATATACCAAATTGATAAGATCTAAAAAACTTATTGGCATGTTACATGAATTTGCGATAAAAGAATTACAAAAAATATTCCCCCAACAATGGATTCATGCGGATAAACCAGTTTATGGATATCCTAAGAAAAAGGAGCAGGATATTCTCATACAACCTCCACAAAATAGTGAAAAGAGTTTATCAACAGGTCCTATCGCAACAATAAATGTTAGAAGTCAGTTAAGTTCTATTGATAAAAATTATGATACTCTTTTTGAGAGACTTTTCGCCGAAGCTTTGAATTTACACAATAGATTTCCCCATCTTGTTTCGGGTTACTTGTATTTACTTCCAAAGATAGGATATGATGAAGAAGCAGCTAGAAATAAGATAATAAGATTTAGCGAAAGATACGATATTGAGAAGTATATTTCAAGCTTCCTTTCAATTACTAATAGGCAAGATCCAAACGATGTTCCTTGGAAACATGAGCAGGTGGCTCTTTTAATAGTGGATTTTGAACAAGATCCTCCAGTCGTAATGGATAATATGAGAATATTTTTAAGGGAAGGGTTAGTAAGTGAAAATTTTGCGAATCTTTTTAGTTTTGATCCTTTAAGCATTCGGAATTTCTTCGATAAAATACATAAAATTACAATGGAAAGATATTATTTGCTGTTAATGAAGTGACTTTTATCACTACACTTTGGAGTGAATCTGCTTGGTCATGGGAAGAACACAACGCCTGCGAGTGCGCATCCATTTTTCTCAACAGAATGCTCTGCAACTGCTATTTTCAACTCGCTTAATTTCCAATT
>QMUK01000114.1 GCA_003660555.1 Thermococci archaeon | reverse complement strand
CGCCACCGAGCTCTCCGCTTCTTGCTTTCGCACTCTGACAACAGATTGGTAATGGCTTCATCGCTTCGCTCAGACATTCAGATACCCCGTCGGACATTATACACTATTGCAAAAACCAAAAATATTATATATGAGTTAAGGAAGAGGGAACGAGAATGGGGCACATGAAAGGGGGTGTAAGAGATGAGGATATGTATGATATCAGATTTGCATTTATTCTCCACTGAGATAGGGGGTAATTGGTCAGAGGATAGTTTCGTCATTTTTAAAGAAAGGATTTTACCGAGAATAATGCATGAAAAACCAGATGCTATTATATTTCTTGGAGATATATTGGATCCACATTCAGGGAGAAGCGTTCCAAGATGGCCTACAGGTGATGAGGCTAGTGGAAAATTTGTGAAAGCCATTAAAGAGGCAGGCATCAAAAATACCTACGCTTTAAGGGGCAATCATGATTATGTTGAACCTTTGAAAATTATCTCTGAGATGGGCGGACCAATATTTATAAATGACGATTGGCTTGAACTTGGAGATAGCGCATTTTATTTTTTCTCTTCAAGATATCCTAATCTGCAAAGAGCCATAGAAGATTTAAAATCCATTCCAGATCCAAATTTTGATGCAAAAAATAAGATTTTGCTTATGCATGAAAATTTGAGCATTAAAGGAGCTGATAATATCCCAGAGGATGTCATGAAAGAGGTTTGTAGGAGATTTGATATGATATTCAACGGTCACCAGCATGTTTATGATGAACCTTATAACAATGTTTGGTGTCTTTCTTCAGCACTTCCTTGGCGTCCAGGATACGGGAACTGTGATATAGAAATCATTTGGGAAAGTGGAGCATCAGAACCAGAAATAAATGAAAATAAAAGTAAATTTGGTTTTTATCTTGTAGATATAGAGAGAAAGCATCTTCGGTTTATACCTATAGATATAGGATTGAAAATAATAATTGCAAAACTATATTTTTCAAATGCTTCTGCAGCTGAAGTCAGGGATAGATTAATAAAACTCTCCGAATTATTAGCTGAAAGGTTTGATACTAAAAAAAGTATTTTAAGAGTTTATTTGGAGGGAACTCTTAGGGAGGGGGACGAGAGAATAGATGTTGGTTTCTCAGACATTGAAAGTAAATATTATTCAAATTTTTATGAAGGTAGGAGTAGAACTATCCTGCGTGTAGAAAATTTGAAAGGAGGTGGTGCTTACTTGAGCAGGGAGGATTTGAGATATGTATCGGTGGAAGATGCGTTAGAACACTTGGAAGCAGAGATTCCGAAAATAAGAGATTTTTACAAAGAGGTATCTGACCTGATAGAAAAAAAGACTTTTGATGGCGATGCGCTTATTGAGAGAATCCAAAACTCAAGGGTATTGAGGGATATACTGGGGGATGAAAATGATATTTGAATCATTAAAAGTTGAGAATATCATGGGATGCCGCTACGAGATAGAGTTTGACCCAGGATACACTGTTATTATCGGTAACAACAGGCAAGGCAAAACGTTGACCGCAAGGTTAATAATGTTAGCTTTATACGGGACCGGTAGGAGAGTGAGAGAACTTCATGATAGTTGGAAACTCAGGCCAGAAGAATTGCTGCCAGTATCAGACAAAGGTTCTGTGGAGCTGGTGTTTAAAGCAGGAGAAAGAAGATACAAGATATATAGGGAGTTTGGTAGGAGGAGTAAAGTTGAATTTTATGTGGAAAAAGAAGGTTCCTGGGAATTAGAACATTACAAAGATACAGATGTGAAAACGGCACTTGAAGAGGAGGTAGGTATAACCCCAGGATTGATGAATGTTGTTATGTCAAATGAGCAAAGTTTAATCGGAGCAATATCTTACGATGAAAAACTGCAGGCAAGTGTTTGGGAGGGGTGGAAATGGAGAACAGAAATAATAAGAGGGAATATTAAAAAAGCAAGGGATAAGTGTGGCAGAGAGGAAAAGAATCTAAGAGGAGAAATAGAAGATTTAAAAAAAGAAATTGATTTGATTTTAGATAGATGGATCGAAAAAGGTGTTTTCTCAAGGGATGAAACAAAGAAAGGAATTAATAAAGAAGCTCTTGAAGCAAAACTTGTGTCAATAACAGAAGCAATAAATAATGTTAATAGAAGAATTGGACACTATTCAGAATTTCATAAAAAACTGATTGAATTAGATGACTTGGAGAGTAAAAGTGTAATAGAGAGTATAATAAAGATTTGCGGGCAGAAAAAAGAGTTTTTAGATGAAAAGGATAAGATTGAAAACCTAGAGAGGAAATGTGAAGATTATTTAAAGACATTAACCAATGTTTTGGAAAAAGGTGGAAAGGAAGGAATTCAAAAAAGAATCGGAGAGTTAGAAGATGAAGAGAAAAAACTACAATCTGCCAAAGGATTAAAAGAAAGGAAGAAAGCACCAATCAAAGCGGAATGCAATATTTATCCTCCAGAGGATGGAGAAAAATTGATCGTTCAAATTCCTGAGGAGGTATCCGTTGAGTTCAAATACGAGGACATTGCAGGTGGTGGGATAGCAGTACCATATGATGAAGAAAAAGAAAAAAGAATAGCTGAAGAGATAAAAGAATTAAATAATCTGGTTGAGAAGTTTAATAGGGAGAAAACCGAAGTTAAGGAAGCAAGAGATAGTTTAAGAGATAAAGTAGGAGAAAGAAAAGATGAATTGGATGAGGAAAAGAGAAAATTGGAAGAGCAAAAAACTATTTTAGAGGCAGATAAGGACAAGTATTTGAAAGCGCTTAAAGAGAAAGAGGAAAAAGAGAGGATGGTTAAAAGATTAGATACTGCAAAAGAGTGGTTTGATAAGCTTTATAATGCATTAAGTGAGGAGGAAAGCTTAAGAAAGATAAGAAGGGAGACAGTAGCGTTTATTAATCGGATTTATGAGAAGGTATATGAGTGGGATATACATGCAAAATTAGAGGGAGAAGACAAGATAATTATAACAGATGCTGAAGGCAATGTTAGAAGTCATCCCTCTGGGTCTGAGATACATATTATGGGACTTGCTTGGAGATGGATGGTCGCAAGGGGTTTTGACCTACCATTGGTGCTTGACGAACTGGATGTTTTGCTTGATGAGAAAAACTTTGAGCGAACAAAAAGATTAATAGAGGAGGAAATGGACAGACAAACAGTGATTTTAACGCTAAAAGAAGGTTTAAAGGACTGGGACTGTCAAAATAACGAAAAATAAATAAAAGAAATACGAATCATGCGACCCTCTAACAGTTAATAAGTGAAATCAAAGGCGCAAATCGGAGGAACAAGAAAAATATAGAAATAAAGATAT
>QMUK01000113.1 GCA_003660555.1 Thermococci archaeon | reverse complement strand
TTTTACTTTTATCAATTTTCCTTTGAATTCTATTTCACCTTCCCATGAAATGAAGGCTCTTCCCCAAGTCCTCTTTCCCTCTGGATCCCACCAGGTTCCTTCTACTCTTCCCCATCCCCTTGGAGGCCAGTATTCAATTACTTTTCCTTTCAAGTTCACGCTTCCTTCTTCGAAGTTTCCTTTGAGTTCGAATAGTCAACAATTTTTGCTCACGTTCGCCACCCTTTACTTCGTGTCAATTCCCCCTTTTTATTGGCATAGTCTCGGTGGATTCGGACATCGCGTTATCAATTAGGCATTAAATCACATTTCGATCGCCAAGATCCCTCTCCACCAATCGGATGTCATGGTGTCTCTTCTGGAACTATCCTCCTCTTCTTAACTTCGACTCACCAATATTCTTGGGGTACGAGCTGGTACTTTGATTTCCAAGCTATTCGGATTCCCCCTGAATTTCTCTCCGGAGAGAACGTCATACACCTCTACTTCTTCTCCCTCAAATCTAGTTCTCACTAGGCAATCGACTGGTTTATCATTGAGATTAACTATCACTGTTACACTCTCGTTTCCATCCCAACGATTGTAGGCTATGACTCCCTTGACCTTGGGCGCAACTAATGCATCCTCGATGTTGTTGCTCTGCAATGCACGATATTCTCTCTTGATTTTCAGCAGTTTTTTATACCAGTATCTCAGAACAGTGCTGTTATATCCGAAGTAGTCTCCCACGACATCGTCTTGAGGTGGGAGTTGATAGACACCTATCCACACGACTCTCCCAGGAGCAGTAGCTTGCAGGGTGATGAAGCAGTCCGCGACCTCGGGTTTTAAGAGATGGACGAATTCGTGGAAATAAACCCACATGTTGACGAATTTAGCAGTTTCTGTGTATTTCCCTTCGAGTTCACTATCTATCATCTCGAGGAATTTCACATAGTTTTCCGAGTAGGAAAGCTCCCCTCTGTGATATATGTCTTTTAAGACTCCTCTGAAGGTGTAGCCTAGAACCCAGTCGAGGTATTTCCCTAGGGTCCTATCCACCCTCGGATCAATCCTATAATGATGAACTTTTCCTCTGCAAGCTTTCGCTATTGTATCGTCTGGCATATCTCGCCATGTTTTAACACTCAGTTCTGCAGAGAAGATGAGCTTTCTACCCATCTCCTCTTCTAGCTTTTTTATCTTGTATTTCATCTCTTTTACAAGATTTTCTGGACTGTAGTATCCTTCTACCGGAGTTAGACACTCATAACCAGGGTGTACCCCAACTCTTTTGCACAGTTCCTCTATGTACGAATCGCAGTACCCCATGGTGGGGGAGTCCAAGTATATTCCGTCTACTTTCCATTTCCTTATCCAGTGAGGAATGACGACATCTGTAACGAACTTGATGAGCTCCGGATGAGCTTTATTTACTACATACCCATATGGAGCGGCAGGCCACGGCCAAAAAACAGCGAATCCGCCGTATGTGCTTCTCAAGAGCCACTCAGGATGTTCCTCATAGACGAAATCTCCTGGCATAGCAACTGTTATTTGCAACTGAGGAATGACCTTGATGCCTAGGGAATGCGCTGTTTCTATCATATGCAAGAAATCCTCTTCAGAACCCCTCTCAGGATCTGGCTTTAAATAATCCTTTACATGGACGCAATGGGATAGTTTAAGCTTCGCTTTACTTTCCGTATGAGCAATCACTTCTCCCTCTGTAACTACTCTGTGTTCGTATGGTGCCCAAATGAAAATAGCGTTTACCCCAATCTCCTTCAATACGGGAAGCGTTTCCTCTATTTCTTTCCATGATGGCTTAAAAATGGCTAAATCCTCAGCTTCAGCAAAGGGGATGCCAGCTATCACTAAAATCTCCTCTGAAGATGCATTACTTTTTCTTTTTTGAATGAGTTCCTTTATAGTTCCATAAGTTTGGAACTCTGGTGCTAAGCTATCGTATATTTCAAATCCGCATCCTTCCTTTTCCGAAAAGGGGTAAGATATGATTAGGGCGTCTGGCTTCGTTAAAGTTTCCCAGCACACACTACGCCATGCCAATACTTTCGTTTCATTCTTCTCCCAAGGGCCCATGTAAAGACCGAAAACTGGATAGGAGAACAAGATGTCGTGCTTCGAGCAGAAATCGTCCATGTACTTTAAAACTTTTCTTTGTTGTGATGGGGTTAAATGTTGAGAGAAGACGTGTGCTGGAGAATTCCAAAATCCAACATCAAGTCTGAGCAAAATAACGATGTCCTCTCCATAAACTTTCCTTATGGAAGAAAGTATGGTATTCCATTTCTCTTCGTCGAACTCCATATTTAGAACCTCTTCTCCAGTAGGTGTAACGACGACGAAATCGTAATTCGGCCTAGGTATGTCGCTATCAATGTGGAAGAAGGGAGAAGGCCAGCTCCCTACATAAACACGTTTTCCTTTGGAAAGACCGTATCTGTGGATTTCGTCGACCAACTTGGAAATGGATTCAAAGGTTCTCTTGATTGCATGATGATTTCTGTTACGAGAAAGTCGATAGAAATGTTTCGCTTGGCTATCCAGCAGGTCTATCCATATGGCGTCTGCACCTGCATCGATTAGTGCCATGGCCTTGTGTAGGTAGAGCTCCCTCACTTCCTCTTTGTTCACATCAGGAAAATATATTTTTGCTTCCCTGTAATCGTATTTGGAACAATTGAAGTCCGGAGGTAAGCTGCCGAGTAGTGTCTTTCCCCACCAGCACTGGAACTCCTCCTTTGACATGTTGAATCCATATTCCTTCGGATTCAAAGCTAATTGCCACGCTTTTTCTGGAGTGATTACCTCCCTCGTTATGGGATCTATGTCCCGTGAGTAGAAGTATTCGATTCCAAGACCAGCTGTGAAGATAACGTCTTTATTTCTCTCTTTGAGTTCTTTTATAGCTTCTTTCAATTGTGCTAATGTGTAGCCTTGTCTCGTATATTCTTCAATCTCTTCTTTGCTAAAGAACCCTGGTTTTTCTTCTGGTGAAGAGGGGATTGGTCTATAATATCTGAAACCTAAGTATATCCAGTCTGGTTTCAGTTCCTCTATTATTTTCACGTCGTCTTCTACACTCCTGTTGAGATAAAATTGTCCAAAGCCTATAGAAGTGTATTCAATGACGATCTTTGCATTTTTTAGCCTGTTGTCTCTTCCATACTCGGTAGAAAGATTTGCTTCCAATTTCTTTCTGTTCGCCAATTCCCTTATGGTTTCATAGGTTTCGAATTCGGGAGCTAACGAATCATGCCAATTGAACTTCCCATAAGATAGCTTTTTAACAGATTCTCTTCCCATGTCTCCACCATGCAATGGATAAATGAAGATTATTCCCCTTCTTGAGAAGAATTCGTCTGCTTTTCTTAGAAACTCTTTAGCTTCGTCTTTACTCAACTC
>QMUK01000112.1 GCA_003660555.1 Thermococci archaeon | reverse complement strand
GGGTTTTGGCTCAGGACAATCCTCCTCAGTGAACTTCGGGAGAAGTTCCTCTAGAGATTCTAGGGGCTCGTATATGCAAACTATTGTGTATTTACCTGCGAAGATTATTTCCTCATATCCCTTATTTGATGGAGCTGCTAGGCCGAATCCCTCTACCTCCTTGGCTCCATCTCCGTGCTCGTATTTGTGATATCCGGCTAGGAAGTAATTCTCCTTTGGTGGAGGACATGCCTCCACTTCCATCCCAAGCATCCTTACTATCTCTCTAGCCTTCTCACAAGGTTCATACTTCTCTCCTTTTGGTACTAGAACTACAGTTTCTTCTTCTACAGTCTTTTCATTCTCTTTGGCTCTTCTAGTATAGGCTATTCCTTCCTTGGGCGGGTCTTCTTCCTCATATCTATCGTAACCTGGGATTTCCCCCGGAGCAGCTACGCCTGGGAGAGGTTTCAGTTTTGGTATGTCTTTGAGAATCGGAGCTCTTCTCTTAGGAGGTTCCCCTATGTAGTACCCTCCGCTCTCCGAGACTTGCTCATCTATTAATTGATCTGCTATATTGGAAGTATAAGCTATTGGTCTGTCGTTTGGACCATAGTAAATCGTGTGTTCATCCGTTAGTTCAGTTCTTATTCCCTCGAATATTCCCTGAGGGGTTAAGAATTTAGGAGTCAAAAAGTCCTCGAATCCATGTTCGTAAATCATGAATTTATTAGCTTCTTCGATACTCATCTCATCTGGAACAATTGAATACGCGTACTTTTCCGCCTCATTTATCTCGATTTTAGTTCCTCTCAAGTCTCCGTTTCTAGCTTTGGAGTAAGTCCTTTCTATGTGTTCTTTCAACTTTTCTTCTATTTCCTTCTCTATTTCCAAGCTCTCTATGTACTCTAAGGCGACTTCCTTGTAGCTATCTATGTTACATGGTTTGTTTTTGTAATGGGTTATCTTCACTGTGAGGTACACTTCAGAACCAATGTCTCCTTTCTCCCAGTCTAAGTCTCCACCCTCGGTGAGTTTGGTTTTTATGAGGAATTGCTTATCCCCCACGTGATTGGAGTCAAAATTCACTTCGGAAGCTCTTTGTTCGTTGTCGTGAGAACTCTCAAATACGTCCTTAAAGACTTCGGTAATCGCTTTTTCAAGGAAGCCTAATGCTGCTCCCCAGAGACCTCTCCCTATAACATCTTTTTTGCCAAATGCCTTTTCAGACAACTCTTGCGTTATTTCGTTTAAGTCCCAAGAAGAGTCGTCGTCCCATATCCATATCTCGTAATTGAACTTCTCTGGTGGATTGCAGTCAACGTGAAAGAAAACAGTTTTGCCAATGATTACTTTGTCTCCCTTCTCACCCCTCAAGTATTCCTCTTTACACACGCCAGAGTACATGTTGTCTGGAAAGGCAAAAAACGAGCTTTGAACGTGATGTCCCTGAGTGGAGAACTTCGTGTAAATTCTCAAGTCCTCCCCACGGTATGGTCCCCAGCCCGAGGGTTGGCACTCGTGTTTCACCTCGTCGCATGCTATTAACACTATGTAATCCAAGACTACTTCCTCTGTGACTATGTGGTCTCCTCTATCCATGTGAGCCCCTACTCTCTCAAATGGAGTTGGGGTTAGTAGAATGAACGAAACTACAGAGACGAAAACTAAAATCCTGTTCATTTGATTTCCCTCCTAACAAACCTCTTAGATAAGTCCTCCTTGGATATCTTTCCTTCAATCCAGGAGAGAACGTCCTGTGTATTGGCTTTTATCTCCATGTATGGGTGGTAATTTCTGTATATCTGAATAATTATGGTCTCAGAATTCGGGGACGTTTTAGCTGAATATGCTAAAACTCTGTAATACGTCTCCTCGTTCATCCCCTCTGGCAGATTATATCTCACCAGAACCCTCTCCTCTGTGACGTCAACTAGGGGATTTAGGCCCATTTCATACAACAAGGAGTACAGTTGAGTGTTCTCCTCCCTGAGTTCTATCGAAACTGGTTTCGGAGCTTCCGGTCTCTCCTGCTCCTTAATGGGTTCTCTGAAATAGTGGGAAAAGTAGACTGAAACTGAAATAAGGAGTATTGCCAATATCAGTATGTAAATGAGTTTTCTTCTCAACTACTTCCCCTTGTTTTTTCGCGAATCGAGTACTTAAAGGTTTCTCGATGAGTTCCATTGAACTTGGGTGTTGCGATGTAGGCTTCAAATGCTCTGAGCTCCTCAACCTGCCTCGCCTCAATTCTTGGCAAACTATCCAAGAAAAATACTTTGTAGGATGTGAAAACAAGAAAATTTGTCATTGTTTCATGCAAAAGCTTCATTTAGGCGAAGTAGCCATAACTCCACTTGAGCTTTACGCTTTTCATACTCGCTAGAATGCGATGGATTTCGTTTTCGATGCCTTCTTGGATTGGGAGGAGTGCAACCTGAATCCCTTCAAACCTTTAAAGTCTTTTCAGGGCTCATGCCAGAGCTCCACTAATTCATTTAGAAGTTCGGACGCAATGTCCTCTATCGTCATTTTCTTGCCTGTCTTCACTTCTCGTCCTTACGAATGAGTTCTTTTATGGTTTCATAAGTTTCGAATTCAGGGGCTAGAGAGTCATAAAATGGGTAAAAACCAAAAGAACGTGTCGTTGCTTCGTAACCCATGAATCCGCCGTGAACTGGATATGCAAAAATTACGTTTCTCTTAGAGAAAAATTCATCAACGATTTTCAAAAACTCTTTCTGCTGCTCTTTTGTTAAGTTCTGGCTAAATATCCCAATCGGAAGTTTGATTGTCGGTCCCCAATCCAAAAATGTTATAATCGGAACGTTTTCGTATTTTTCCCTAATACATTTCAGTGCATTGTCCCATAAAGTTTCATTTAGTTTCATTTCCCTTACTTCATTTGGTAGGGGGGTTATAGTAACGAAATCGAGATCAGGGAAGTAATATTGGAAAGTCTTATCGGGTGCTACACAATTTCTTGGAGTCCAAGTCCCTATGAAAATATATTTCCCTTTTTCCTCTCCGTATTCCCTAATTTTTTCTATGATTTCAAGAGCGGCATTGTGACTTTCCTTTACAGCAGGATGATCAATGTCTTTAGTCATCTTGTACAGAAAGTACGCTTGCGTGTACAGCATGTCGATCCACATCGCATCGACTCCGGCGTCTATCTGCCTTTCAATCCAATGCAAAAACAATTCCTGAAATTCCTTGTTTGTAATGTCTGGAAAATATGCCCATGAATCTCTCGGATCAAAATTTTCGCAATCGTAATCTTGCGGAACCCAGTTATGATACCTTGCATACCAGCATTGAAACCTCTCCTTTGAAACATTTATACCCCATTTCGAAGGGTCTAGGGCCATTTCCCATGTTTCTGGATAATTTATTACTTCCTTTGTTTTTGGATCGTAAACATAGTTCTTTGGGAGAACTTCAGGCCCTAT
>QMUK01000111.1 GCA_003660555.1 Thermococci archaeon | reverse complement strand
GACAGTCTCTTCCTAGCTTCTCCTATTCTCTCCTCTATCCTCATTCTCTCATTAATTTTCTCTTTTTTCCTTCTATTCTTGGATTCAATTTCCTTTGATAGTCTATTTATTTCTTCTTCTTTTATTTCTTTGAGTCTTTCCTCCTTCATTCTAAGCTCCTTCAGTACCTTTGCTCTTTCCTCTCTGTCCTCGGATATCCTCTTGGAGATCTCCTCCATTGCACTTCGTATCGACTCGGCCCTATACCTCCCCGGAAGATCGGATATCTTCTCGATAAGTTCCTCTCTGTTCTCCTTTAGTCTCCTCTCGAGATCCGAGATAGTTCTCCCTATTTCCTCCAATCTCTTTTCCTTCTCAGATATTTCCAAGGTTCTATCTTTAATTCTTGATATTTCCTCTTCTACCTCTCTCCTCTCTCTTAGTATTTCCTCTCTCCTCCTCAAGGATCCTACATAGGAGTAGAACAAATAGAATGCACCTATTAGAGCAAGAATGATGAAGAAAAGGGGGGAGTATTTAAATAAGAGAGTGGAAACGAGTAGTAAAACTCCTGGAATGACCAAGTCCCTCGTCCCAATCCTAGCCTCTGAATAGGCCTCATCCAGCTCATGTCTTCTCTTCTCTAGCTTCTTTCTTTTTTCTACCTCCTCCTTCATTCTCCTCTTGAGCTCATCCAATTCTCCATCTAATTTCATCATTTCCCTTTTCTTATCTTCTAGTAAACTCTCACTTCTCGAAACTTCGTCAAATAATGGGGATATCTCCCTCTTAAACTTCTCATAGACTTTATCGACTTCTGAGAGAAGTTTGGCCTTCTTACTCAGCTCCTCTATCTCTTCCTCTAAATTCGATGCCTCTTCCTCTCTTTCCTCTTTCCTCTTAAGTGCTTTTTCTATTTCTGAGGACAAATACCTAATTTCCTCGGAGAGGTTCTCCAATTCCCTTTCCAAGGATCTTATCTCTATTTCAATCTTCCTCTTGGAGTCAAAGAAGTCCTTCATGGACTTAACGTACTCGTAATAGGTTCTAGCTTTCTCTAACTCTTTCTCCATTTCAGGGACTTCTTTTCTAAGCCTTAGGATTTCTGATTTATTTCTCTCCTTTTCTTCCAGAGCCTTTCTATATCTTTTGATCTTTTCAGAAAGTAATTCCATTTTTCTCTCCAGATAGTCCAATTCTCTTTTTAGTTCATTCTTTTCCGTCCTAGATCTATCTATTGCCCTGTTATAACTCTCCAGTCCGAGAAGGAGGTTTATTATCTTGTCCCTCTCGGATCCGGACATCGAGATTATCTTGTCCAGCTCCTTCTGGGCAACCACGTTTGTGACCAACGCTTCCTTGAATGAGAGTCCGGTCATTCTCGTTATCTCCTTCTCGACCTCCCTGACCCCGCTCGCTATCACTACATTCCCCCTATCTCTCACCTCCGTTAGCCACGCCTCGTGCCTGACATTGCCCCCAATCCTCCTAAGGGTTCTGGTTACTCTATACTTCCTGTTTCCAATCCTGAATTTGAGGGAAACCCTTGCGAATTTCTTTCTGTGATTTATGACAGATTCCAATTTTCCTCTCATTTGCCTTCCGTATAGGGCGAAGAGTATCGCCTCTATTATCGTTGACTTTCCTGCTTCGTTCTCTCCCCTTATCACTGTTATTCCTCTACTGAACTTGAGGGGCCTCTCCTCTGGTATTTCAAGCCTTCTGAATCCCTCGGCACTGAGCTCCTCAAGGACTACCAAGCCCCTTCCTCCTCTAAATACTTAATACCAATTTCTAGGACCTTGCGAAGGACTTCCCTCTCCTCATCGTTCTCACAACTAGAGATCCCCTCCTCGACGTATTCTCTGAAACTGGATAAGGGAGAGAAGTCTGGACCTGGAGAGAAATTGACTTCTCCACCTTCGTATTCCAGCCCCTCGTCGTTCACTTGAACAGCGAAGAACATCTCTGAAAGCTCCCTGATTATCTCATCTCTTCTGTATCTCCCCAAGGTGTCGAGAGAGACCCTTCCTGAGACAATCACTCTGAGGAGCAGTTCCTCATTGCTCAGCTCCCTCGCTCTACCTATGACCTCACTGTTCAGGTCGACGTTCCCCCTAGCTTTAATCCTGAGTGTCTTTATTGGCCTTGTACTTACCTCTACAAATCTCTTCTCGATTAGTTTACCATCTCCGGAGAATTCCAAGTAAAAGAATCCTTTTTTCTCATCTGATTCTTCATTGAAGGATCTTCTCTCGGTACTACCTGGACAAGCTAGGTACCTGCTATCTCCCATTCTCCTGAAGAAACTAGAGTGAACGTGTCCCAGAGCCAAGTAGTTGAGGTCATCCGGTATTTTATCGAAGCCTATTCTCGGTTCGTTCCTGAGCATCGGGTGTTCTATTCCCCTAAGAGGATAGTGTGCCATGAAAACGTTAAAATCTCCTTCAGTTGGAATCTTCACTCTGGATAATGGGTCATCACTCTCCGATAGAGTGAAATCGTAGCTGATTCCAGAGACGCATATCTCAGTTTCTCCTACATTGAATGTCTCAGCTTCACCCTCCCAGAGAAGGGTCGAATACCCAGTAGCGTCTATTTCGTTTAAGGGAGAGGAACCCTCCTCCATGGATCTCGGAGTGTCATGATTTCCTCCTATGAGAAATGATCTTATCCCCTTCTCGTCCATTGCCCTGAAGCACTTAATCACCTGAGCCCTAGGAGGATTCCTTGGATCCACCCTATCGAACAGATCCCCTGAAACTAGGAAGAGGTGCGGTTTCGTCCTTAGAGCGAACTCCACTACCTCTTTAAAGGACCTCCAGAAGTCCATCCTCCTCTCCATCTGTTTCGCTCCAAGCCTCGGGAAATACGGATCCAAGTGGTTGTCTCCAGTATGTACAATCCTTATTCTCTCGTCTTCCAATTTCATACCTCCGAGAACATCTTACTAGGCCTTATGAATTCTTCATGGCCTCTCCCTTGCCTAACTTCATCTCTAGCGTCTCTCAGCTTAGACACTATGTCTATGTCCGCTCCACCCTCCATGGTCCTCCTCTCCCTTATCTTGACCATTACCGGGACCTTCGTCACTTCCCCGACTATTATTGCTTCCCCCACGTTAAGTCCCGGCAAGTCTCTTAGCAGTTCTTCGCTCATCCTTTCACTAGCCATCCTTACTGCATTTTGATCAACCGGATTGGTAATCCTGAGTATTATTTGGGAGTTGCATTGACTAAGACTCTCTGAATTTATCCTAGAAGGCCTCTGGGTTATTAAAACGAGGAACATCCCGAACTTCCTTCCCTCAGTCGCTATTGTGTTTATTATCTCGCTAGACATGGTACTCTTCTTGGAAGGAACCAATTTGTGTGCCTCTTCAACGAACACGAATACAGGATAGTCGAACTCCCCATTCAAGAGTTTAGAATAAACTCCTTCGAGAACTTTATAGGCTATGAAATCCATTGT
>QMUK01000110.1 GCA_003660555.1 Thermococci archaeon | reverse complement strand
TCGAGTAGTATGTGTCCTTCGCTTAGGATTGCGATCATTATTGCTTCTAACACGTCTTTTTTCCCTATTATTATTTCTGAGGCACTTTTCAAGATTTTTTCAGGTATTTTGTGTAGTTCTGTTTGTTCCAAAACTTTCCCTCCACTCCTTTAACTTCTCCAAGATTTTTCTATTCCAGTTTGGATGTTTTTTCAACACTTCTTCTATTTCATCGACTTCTTCTTTTTCTGTTTTTTCTTTTGTTTTTCGGGTTGCGTATAGGGTTATTATGGTTGTTGCTGCTACGAGGGTGTACTTTGCTTCTGGAACGTATATGAAGTTTAGTGTCGTCTGTATTGCTGTTTTCAATTTGGTGTGTGGGGTTGTTTTGTAGTGTGATAGGTCTAGGTATACTGTTTTTCCTTTTGCAATGTTTTTGAGGAGTTGGGTGTTGTCGCTTTTGTTTATCATGGAGTTTATGAATATGCTGGGGTCTGAAAGGAGTATTAGGTTTCCTTTTCCAATACGTGTTTGTGCTAGTATTGGTTGGCTTCCTTTTGGTTCCCCTTGGTCCCATTGATCGTTCATGTTTATGTCTATGTAGCTGTATTCTGAGGAGTTGGCGAGTATTTCGATTTCTGTGCTTGTTATGTTTAGTGTTGTTGCGTAGTTTAATGTTAGTTCTTCTACGTTTTTAGTCCATGTGGTGTTTTTTATGTGGAATATTTTTGGTAGTTTTCGGTTTTTATAGTAAAAAACTGGGTCTACTAGTAGGTGTTGGGTGAATTTACACTGTATTTGTAATTGTTTTAGGAGTGTGTTTGCTTGTCCGAAGTCGTCTGCGACCAGTATTGTTGCTCCTTTCTCTAATATTTCTTTTATTGTTTGGGTTTCTTGTGGTGTGAAGGGTTTTTCTGGCCCTAGTATTAGTATTGCTGTGTGTTTGGGGTCTATTATTTGTTTTAGTTGCGTTGTGCTTGTGATTTGCGTAGCATTTGTAATGTTTTTTAGGTTTTTTAGGCCGTTCCAAAAGGGGTTTTCTGGGTTGTAGTTGTCTGTTGATGGCATCATGTAAGCTATTGTTAGCATGAAGATTGTGGAGAATGTTAGTGTGAGTGTTATGATTTTCGCCTTTTTCATTGCTTTAATTCCTCGATTATGTTTTCGTGTAGTTCTTTTGCTAGTTTTTCATCTTGTTTTGATGTTTTTTCCGCGTATAGTGCTTTTTCAGTTAGTATGGTGAGTTTTTCAAATTTTTCAGCTATGCTTTTAATCCTTTCTTTTATTTGTGAGAGGTATTCTCTTAGTGTTTGGCTTGGTTGCGGGTAAACTCCTATCTTATCATGTATTTTTTCCAAGGTTTCCCAATATAGTGCAACTATGGGGTGTTTTGCTTTAACTTCTTTTTTCCTTGCAGCCGTGGGTGTTACGGTTTCAATAATTTCTTTTTCGATTACTATTTTTGCTTCTTCTTTTCTTTTTGTTTTCAGTGTGTTTGTAACTGGTATTAATATTGGTATTAGCGGGGCTATTATTGTTATTGGATTTATTATGGTTACTTGTATTTTAACGGTTTTCGTGTTTATCCAGAATTCTTCCGGTGCTAAGAAGATTGTTACAGTTATTTTTCTGCTTAATGTTGATAATGGTAGTACTATTTTTGCTGTGAAGGCTCCGTCTTTGTTTGTGTTTGTGGTTATGATTTTGGAGCCTATTTTGATGGTTATTGCTGCGTTTTTTACGGGGCCGTCTTCTGTTTTGACTGTTCCTTGTATTTTAAATTTTATGCCCGTTATGATTATTTTAGGTGTTTTTACTGTTATTTGAGGGTTTATGTATTCTATTGGTATTGTTATTTTTGCTGTGGCTGAGCTGATAGTTTTTTGTGGTTGTGTGCTTATTTGTATGTTTATGATGTGTGTTGGAGGTTCTGTTGTGATGTTTATTGTGTATTTGAAGTATCCTTGGCTGCTTGTTTTGGTTTTTATGTTTTTTTGGTTTATTGTTATGTTTATTGGCCAGTTTGCTAAAGGTGTGTTGTTTAACTGTATTTCTCCTTCAATTGTGTAGTTTTTGAAGGGTCTAATTTTTTCTGGAGCATTTAATATTGTTATTGTTGGTGTTTGGTAAATTAGTTTTATTTTGATCGTGTTGGAGGTTGCTGGTATGTAGGGTTCTGTTTCTCTTGGCTTGTAGGTGGCGTATATTGTTATTGTTGGTATGTATATTGTTGGTAGTTTGAGTTCGGTTTCAAATTTTCCGTTCTCGTTTGTTTGTACGGTTTTGTAGGGTTGTTCGTTTATGTATATTGTTATTGTTGTGTTTGGGAGTGTTTTGTTCGATGCTGTTAGGTTTCCGTGGATTTTTATTGTTGAACCCACGGGGGTTTTGGTGGTGTTTGTTGATATTGTTAAGTTTGGTTGTATTAGTGTTCCTTGCTCTATTTTTGATAATACTTCGTCTACTGTTTGTTTAAGGTTGAGGTAGGTTTGTGTATACTGGTTTAGTAGGTTTTTTGTTTCGTTAATTTTTTCTTTGAAGGGGTTTGAGGAGAGTTTAAGGGTTTGAACTAATTGGTTTACTGCGTTTTCCACTTCTTTTAGGGTGTAGTTTGCATCTTTTAAAAGGAGTTCTGTTTCGTTTAGTTTTGCTTTTGCGTCTTTAAGTTTTCCGTATTCTATTAGTGTTTCTGTTTCTCTTAGCGTTTCTTTTATTTGTTTTAGTGTGTCTGTGAGTTGTCGGAGTAGTTCTGTTGTTCTTGTTAATATGTATTTGTAGTTTTGCGGTATGTGGAGGTGGTTTGTATTATTTATTAGTTTTAGTGTTTCTGTGAAGTTTTGGGCTGTTAGGTCGTCTAATGCATGGGCTAATAAGATTGATATTGATGGTGTTTCTTCTTCTGGTGCTGTTTCAGGGTTTATGTGAGGGGGGTAGATGTAAGCGTATATTTGGGGTAGGAGGGTTAACAAGATGAGTAGGACAATTAGTGTTTCTGTTGTTTTTTTCTTCAAGGTTTACTACCTCAGGAGGATTTCGAGTATTCTATTTGCTACTATGTATAGGAATATTGTGAAGAGTATGAGTGCTAGGAAGTCGTGTTTTGTTCTGTATCGTGGTCTAAATATGGAGTTTGCTACAAAATATTCTAGGATGAATAGGGATATGTATACGTCTAGTCTGTTTTCGTTTAGTGCTGCTAGGGATGGGACGGTTATCGTCATTAAGAGCGTGTAGGTTATGATGAATAGGTTTTCTTTTCTCATTTTATTCCCCTAATATCTGAACTTTCATTGTTGTTTTGTTTTTCTCTAGTTTTTCTTCAAGTATTTTTACGGGTTTTTTGAGTATTGTGGCTATTGTTGCTGCTGTTATTGATGCTTGTAGGCTTCCTAGGGTTTCTATGTATTTTGGGGCTTCTATTTCAAGTTTTATTCCATTTATCTCTACTATTATGGTGTTTTCTTTTGATACTGTTTTTACTCCTTCTGCTAGGTCTGTTAGGTCT
>QMUK01000109.1 GCA_003660555.1 Thermococci archaeon | reverse complement strand
CTTGGTTATCAAGACTAAACCCTATATTCGTAATTCCAGTATCTGCTCTTCTAGGAGGGCTACTGGTAGGAGGTGATATCATACAGGTAACACTTGGTCTCCCCGTCAATGTAATACACATCTTTAACGGAGTAATCCTATTATGCCTTGCAAGTGGGGAAATTTTCCTTAAATATAAGTTTACAGTAGAGGTGAAACGCTATGGAACACTGGTTAGTTCCCCCACTTAGAGTAGCAATAGAAGCGGGCACTCCTCTCCTGTTAGCATCTTTAGGAGAGCTGTATGCTGAACGCTCTGGAGTACTAAATCTTGGGATTGAAGGTATGATGCTCATGGGAGCTTTAACGGGCTTTATAGTAGCTTTAACTACCGGAAACCCATGGTTAGGGCTACTCTCAGCTATAGCAGTTGGAGGATTAATGGCATTAATTCATGCTTTTACCAGTATTTCTCTTCATGCTAATCAAGTGATTTCAGGTCTAGCCCTTTCAATGTTTGGAGTAGGTCTTAGTGGTCTCTTAGGCAAACGCTTCGTAGGAATCCCTCTTAAAACCACATTTAGTGTGATCCCAGTACCATTCCTTAGTAAAATACCTATATTGGGACCTATACTATTCAAGCACAATATCATAGTTTATATCTCCTATATTGTAATATTCGTCCTATGGTTTATTCTTCATAAGACCAGGATAGGTATAATAATAAAAGCTGTGGGAGAGAACCCAGCAGCGGCAGATATGGCTGGAATTGATGTCTATAAGGTCAGATACGCATGTACTATTTTCGGGGGAATGATGGCTGGAGCTGCTGGAGCTTACTTATCCCTGACTCATATACCAATGTGGGTTGAGAATATGACTGCAGGAAGAGGATGGATAGCAGTGGCTATAGTAGTATTTGCTACATGGGATCCCATACGTACACTACTTGGATCCTATCTCTTCGGTAGTATTGAAGCACTACAATATTGGCTACAGCAATGGGGTATAGATCCATCCCTACTCGGAGCACTACCATATGCTGTCACAATATTAGTATTGGTAATCGTAGGATCTAGTAAACGACTTAGAAGAACTATGGCAGCTCCCGCTGCTTTAGGTAAACCCTACATACGTGAGGAAAAAGTAGTGTAAAAAGATTTATTTGAAATTAGATGTTATAGTCTTCTAACCTTAATTACTTAATCGCTTGAGAAAAGAGATCATGTCAGTAAAGTATGTGGTAATAGACGGGAGAGACCCAAAACACAGTAGGTCAATAAGGAAATAAGAGACCCAGAAAGCTCTATCCAGTTTCTCTCTTGGATAAACCGGTATATATATCCTATTCGTTTATGATGACTCCACAAGGAAATTTAAAATGACTCACAGATAATGAGAAATAGTGAAATATGTACTTCGATCTTAAACCAGCAATTTTGTGTGAATATGGAGTTGCGATATGTGTTCGATATGCATACGAAAGGTTAAAAACGAAGCGATTCGAACTTAAATTTGAAGAACGGTGATAATCGATATGGAAAATGTTTACAATATGACTTTGAAGAGATTGGAAGAATGCGGTGAGATATTAGGCTTACAGAAGAGTGCTATAGAATACCTGAAAAAACCTCAGAGGATCATAGAAGTGTCAATTCCTGTTGAGATGGATGATGGCTCTCTTAAGATTTTTGAAGGGTTCAGAGTACAGCATAATAATGCAAGAGGACCATACAAAGGAGGTATAAGGTTTCATCCTAATGTGGGGCTAGAGGAAGTGAAAGCATTGGCCATGTTGATGACATGGAAGTGTGCACTTCTCGATATACCTTGTGGGGGTGCAAAAGGAGGGGTAAGAGTTGATCCGAAAAAATTATCAGAGAAGGAGTTAGAGAGATTGAGTAGAGGTTATATAAGGGCTATCGCACCCTTCATAGGGCCTAATATAGACATTCCTGCTCCAGATGTTAACACAAACCCGAAGATAATGGGATGGATGTTTGACGAGTATTGTAACATAAAAGGAGAGATACTACCTTCCGTCATAACAGGAAAACCCCCGAATCTTTTCGGATCCGAGGTAAGAGAGATAGCAACATCACTCGGCGGAAAGTATGTGCTTGACGAAATCATAGCACTTCTTAACATGAAACCACCACTCACGATAGCCATTCAGGGTTTTGGAAAAGTAGGAGGAGGTATTTTCAAACTCTTATTAAACGACAAAAAGTATAAAGTGGTTGCGATCAGTGACTCCAAAGGAGGAGTATTCTCGGAAGATGGAATAAACGATGAAAGGATATTTGAGCACAAGAAAAACACGGGAAGCGTGGTAGGATTTGAAAACACAGAAACAATAACTAACAAAGAGTTGTTATCGTTGGATGTGGATATTCTCATACCAGCCGCTTTAGAGAACCAGATAAGGGAAGATAATGCAGAAGAAGTCAAAGCTAAAGTGATCTTAGAGCTAGCTAATGGACCCACTACGCCTAAAGCCGATGAAATCTTGAGGAATAAGGAGATAGTAGTGGTTCCAGACATTTTGGCGAATGCGGGAGGAGTTACAGTGAGCTATTTCGAATGGGTTCAGAATAGAGAAGGATTTTTCTGGGAGAAACATGAGATAGAAGAAAAACTGAAGCAGAGAATAACCAATGCACTGAGAGAAGTCTGGGAAATCTCGAAAAAGATGAAATTAGATCTCAGAACTTCAGCATACGTCCTGGCCCTCAGAAGAGTTGTCGATGCTATGAGAGCAAGAGGTTGGATATAATTTTATGATAAACGAGTTTTTATCGGAAACTTAATTACCATGAAGTACATATCTCTTTTGATGATGAACGTTATGCCAACCGAGTAATGAGGGAATCCTGGGGTAGCTGATCCACTTATATGACGCTTTGATCTAATTGGTGAAAAGACTTAAGGGGATACAGAAAAATTATCATAGGTGGAAGTAGTAGAGATGATGATAGAATCCACTCCACCAATATTTCAGGCGATAATTAAGACCCTTCTACTAATACTTCCATCCTACGTGGCAAATGCAAGTCCACTATTAGCGGTGAAAATAATAAAAAGACAAACACCTATAGATAGAGGGAAGTACTTTATTGATAAAAGAAGGGTTCTTGGAAATGGAAAGACCATAGAGGGGTCAATTGCCGGCATTACAATGGGTATACTGTGTTCAGTAGGACTCCATTTTCTACAACTCCAGAGTCTAGAGGGGGGTATAGTAATGTCTATAGGGGCTATATTAGGAGACCTGTTGGGATCATTTATAAAGAGAAGAATAGGAATACCCAGGGGCAAGCCTCTACCC
Organism: Thermococci archaeon; assembly: GCA_003660555.1. Classification (GTDB taxonomy): domain Archaea; phylum Hadarchaeota; class B88-G9; order B88-G9; family B88-G9; genus B88-G9. Next base: position 187 of record QMUK01000109.1, on the reverse strand, counting down.
ATAATTGATCAACTATCATTTCTACTTGTTGCAGAGGCTATGTACTGGCTTTTTCTAGGACCTATACCATTATACATATTGGTAACTTCAATAATATTGACCCTTATCCTTCATCCATTAACAAATGCTATTGCATACCTAATTGGTCTTAAGCAGGTTCCATGGTAGTAGTTGTCTTAAGTATGCT
>QMUK01000108.1 GCA_003660555.1 Thermococci archaeon | reverse complement strand
TTTTCATGTTTGATGCTTCCCTCTCACAAGTAAGATATGAGAAAGCAAGTTATACAGTGATTTCAACGCTATGTCTGGGGGAGGAGCGATGATGTTTAAAGGAAAGTTCTTTGTCTTCGTCTGACAGTTTTTGCATGCGTCTCAGAAGCAAAGACGATATATGTGCCTGACGATTATTCTATGCTTATTCGGACACGTCCAATTAGTCAACCGAAAAATTTATAAAGAGGTATTCCAAAAGCTAAAAAGGCAGCTTAAAGAAGGGGGGATAAACATGAGGGATAAAATCATTTTGAAAATATTGGCAATTTCATTTGTGGTGCTAATGGTCGTAAGCTGCACAATGGCGCTTATTGGGACTGTATCTGCATTGGACATTACCGATCAATTTTTGGAGGAGCATTACGGATATGTGGTGAATCCACACAGTGTATTTATTGACATTGTGGATGGAGATAACGATACTGTGTTGCTCGGTCATTGGATAGTATTTAATGGAAGTTCTTATGTAGAAATATCAGGTCCTGGAGGCACGTTCTCTAAAACTGGAACGAGCGATTTGACTGGTGATGGAATAGTTGATACAAGTTTCGATACCTCAATGCTGGGTGTGACAGGATTGTATAACGTGTCAGATGGGATTAATACAGAAACGCTTACTGTTAGTTATCCCGTAATGGAACTGGATTTAAAAGTTGGAAATTACAGCATGACAAGCGTACCACGAGGAACACCGTTGAGGATTGTCTTTGACACCAATCTGGACGCAGAGGATTGTGTGAAATTGAAGTTAAAGAATCCAGATGGTTATGAGATGACACAGGGTGTATTTAACATAACAAAACTTCTCGAATACGGCTCTTTTGACAAATCAAAACAATTAGACACAAGTGATTGGGATGTGGGCACTTGGACTATTTACGTTAGGACAAATAAAGAAAATGCAAGGGGGTTGGATATGAAAAGCAATGAGAAATCGTTAACAATAACAGGAGGTAGAATCGAAATCGAAGCATCCAAATACGATCCAGACACTAATGAAACGGTTATTGTCACTGTAAGGGCTCCGCCATATCATAATATAAGTGTAACAACATCAGATAGGTATCATACCGTCTTTGAATATGGTGTAGAAGACTTTACCGGAACAAAGGATAATATTGTCATTAATTACCCCGGCTATGAAATTAATATTCTGAGTGATGTGGGAGATTGTAGCAGTCAGGAAGAAGCTATAAACATCTACGGTGTGTGGAAGACCGTGGATGAAGATGGCATTGTGAGATTTGCATTACACTTTACAGATACTGGAGTATTTACTATTACAGCTACGGACTGGGGCACTGATTATCCTACTGCGTATAGGGATATGGAGGATGATATAGATTTAACAGTCCCTGACAGGAGAATATACGGTGATTTGATCATTAATCAAACAGAAAGCTACAGTAGTGAGGCTATAGTGCTAACCGGCAACCTAATCGTTCAAAATGGTGGAAATTTGACGTTTGATGATGTAACACTTTTGATGAATTGCTCTTATGATGGACAATATCACATCGAAGTCCAAGAAGGAGGAAGTTTTCATATAGACAACTCTGGAATCTTTGCAGCGGATTATCATTATAAATATCTATTTTGGGTTCGGGAAGGTGCCACATTAACGATGATAGAAAGCCAAATAGGTGATTGTGGGTATGAACTAAATTATCCTGATTATGACCATTCAGGGTTGTATATTCAATCAGATAATGTTGTGATAGATCAGTGTCGGATTCATGGAGACATAATAAGTATAGTATGTGATTCTTCATCCCCAACCATATCTAATAGCGACATTTATTCAAGAAATATTAGTATCGCTTGTTTTTCCTCATCCAGTCCGATTATCATAAATAATGAGATTTCAGCAGGAGAGAATGGGATATTATGTGATTCTTCATCACCTTCTATCACAGGCAATAGGATAGATGCTTGGCGAGATGGATGTGGTATTACATGCCTTAATTCATCTGATCCAAATATCATAGGCAACACAATTCGGGTAGATGAGGGGGTAGGAATACAAAGTAATTATTCATCTCCCTCAATCATGAGCAATCAAATTAGTAGTTGGTTTGGAGATGGTATCATATGCTTCAACTCGTCTAATATGACTATTGTAAGCAATATAATCTCAGGTAACGTTAACGGACTCTATTTATCAAACAGCAGCTATAACCAAATAAATAATAATACCGCTACGAATAATGAGTATGGTATTTACGCATTACATTCAAGTAGCAACAAAATTTATCTCAACAACTTCATAAATAACGATGCCAATGTCTATTCCTCTAATTCATCTAACATCTGGAACTCAACATCAAAAATAACTTATACATACAAAGGGAAAACATATACAAACTACCTTGGTAACTACTGGAGTGATTACACTGGAACTGATGCAGATGAAGATGGAATCGGTGATACACTTTATAGCATAGATTCCGACGCTGATAACTATCCACTAATGGAGCCCTGGGGAAAAGTCCATAACCTCAATACAGGCAAGAACTTCTTAACGATACAAGCAGCGATAGATGATGCTGATACAAAAGATGGGCATACGATTACCGTTGATCCTGGAATATACACTGAGAATGTGGACGTTAACAAGTCCTTAACAATTAGGTCAACTTCTGGAAATCCCGCGGATACGATTGTTCAGGCTATGAATTCAAGTGATCATGTGTTTGAAGTAACAGCGGATTATGTGAATATAAGTGGGTTTGCAATAAAAGGAGCTATTCGCGAATATCCGTATTATCCTGCTGGGATATATCTTTATCATGCAAACCATTGCAATATATCCAGCAATAACTGCTTAAACAACCTGGATGGCATTCGCCTTGATTATTCAAATAGCAACTTTATATCCAACAACTACTGCTACTCAAATAAGTGGTCTAGCATCTCTCTCTTTGATTCAAACAACAATACATTAAGAGATAATACCATGCTTAAGAACGGAATAAGTATTTGGGGTGATTCACTTAGTGATTATATGCATGAAATAGATACGACTAATACAATTAATGAAAAGCCTGTCTACTATTGGAAAGATGTTGAAGGAGGGAGAATTCCTTATGATGCAGGTCAGGTTATACTTGTAAATTGCAAAAATATTGTTGTTGAGAATATGGTATTGAGCAGAGCAGGCATAGGTATAGAAGTTGCCTTCTCTTCTAATATTACTATAAAAAATAATTATTGCTCTAATAACTTAAATGGCATTTGCCTCGATTATTCAAGCAACAACAGCATATTTAACAATGTCTTTCACTCAAATAGCTATTATGGCATTACACTTTGGGATTCAAACGACAACTTTATCTATCTAAATAACTTCATAAACAACGATAATAACGTTTATTCTGGTGGTTTAGCTAATACTTGGCACTCACCAGAACCAATAGCTTACACCTACAATAACAAAGCTTATACAAATTACCTCGGCAATTACTGGAGCGATTATACAGGAAGCGATGCAGATGGAGA
>QMUK01000107.1 GCA_003660555.1 Thermococci archaeon | reverse complement strand
CAACCCATCGTGCTCTGTGAAGTTCTGTGTGCTGGAGCATGTGGATGTTGTGGTAGTCACTCATGAACATGGAGATCACTGGGTAGATGCCATAGAGGTCGCTCAGAGGTTTGACGCCTACTTCGTTGGCATCTATGAAACTGCCCAGAAAGCTGCCCAGAAAGGAGTGAAGAAGGCAGTGGGCATGAACATAGGAGGCCCAGGAGAAGTCGAAGGACTAAAAATTGCCTTAACGCCAGCCTTCCATTCGGGGCTACCAGTCGGCATAGTTATTTCTAGCGGCTCGGAGACTCTCTACCATGCCGGGGACACGGGGCTCTTCACCGACATGAAGCTCATTAGCGAGTTGTTCCACCCAGATGTGGCACTACTGCCCATAGGGGGCTTCTTTACTATGGATCCAGAGCAGGCGGCTATTGCTACCACGCTGTTAAAGCCAAAGGTGGCTATACCGATGCACTACAACACCTTCCCAGTAATACGGCAGGATCCAGAACTATTCAGGAAGCTTGTAGCTGAAAAGGCGCCAGATGTTGAAGTAGTCATCTTGAAGCCTGGAGAGTACTACGAATATAAAAAGTAAAGAGGGAGGGGGAGGGGCTCCCCTAAGCTTCCCTCTTTCTCTACCACCACCAGTAGGGCCACCAGAACCCGTAGGGTCTGTACCAGTAGAATGGATAGCCAAAGAACCATGGGTAGAAGAAGCGGTATGGCGCATACCAGCTGAAGAGCCATGGTGCTCCGAAGAGCCACCAGCAGGCGCCTCTGCCGAAGAGCCAGCCTGGCCTCATCCATGGAGGCAAGTAGCTGAAGGGACCTCTACCAGGCCAAGGGCCCCACCAACCCCACCAGCCCCAGGGCATGGGGTCTCACCTCCACAAGATATGTGCACTTGCACGTAAATATAAACTTAATCTGGTTGGAGCACATTGGTGTTTCTTGGAGGACTTTTAGAAGTGGAGGTTTATGTGGGTACATCGGGGTGGATGTACATCTGGAATCCAGACGGCTTCGATTGGTATCTGGTAAACAGCAAGTTAAATGCTGTAGAGCTGAATGCCAGCTTCTACAGATTTCCATTTCCAAGCATGGTGAAGAGCTGGGCGAGCAAGAGCCGGGGAAAATTGAGGTGGGCGGTGAAGGTGAGCCGCTGGGTGACCCATGTCTTCAAGCTTTCAGAGCGGGCATACTCGACGTGGATGAAGTTTAGGGAACTCTTTAAGCCGCTTGACGATATTGTGGACTTCTATCTCTTTCAGTTGCCTCCGCAGGCGGCGCCTACAGAGAGCTTTGTGCGAAGGCTTGAGAAGTTCTATCGTGATTCAAGGCTTGAGGAGAGATTTGCTCTTGAGTGGAGGAACTTGAAGTGGTTTCTAGATAAGAAGTGGGTGAAGTGGGCTGAAGAGCTTGGGTTGACGCTAGTCTCTGTTGACAGCCCAGAGCACCCAAGAGAGATCTTCTGCGTTAACGGGATCGTCTACTTGAGGATGCATGGACGCGAGGCTTGGTATGCGCACTACTATGAAGATGAAGAGCTCATCGAGGTTGCCGAGAAGATCAAAGAGACTAGCCCAGAAAAGGTCTATGTGTTCTTCAACAACAACCATGCAATGCTGGAGAATGCTCAGAGGATGCTTGAAATCCTAGGATAAAGATCAGTGGGAGGAAAAAGTGGTCATCACCCCTTCAGGGCGACCGAAATTCATCATCTATTTTACTGGTTTTTGCAGGAGGGCTCTTTAAGGTTAGCTTACGACAAGGAAGGCTACTAGAACTACTGTGAGGGTTATCACTGCATGGTGGAGTGCGAAGACGCTGAAGTCTGTGATCTTGGCTATGAGAACTCCTATCGCCAGTGCCGTGGCGAGAACTACCAGCTGCCCTAGGAAGGATAGCTGCTGGAGTACTGCTTGCTCGAAGGGAAGTAGCTGCGGCATAGCCACTGGGGCTGCTCCCGGAAGAGCTGTGATCGCAGCCATTGATGGGGTGAGGATGCTGAACATGAATACCATTACTCCAACTAGGAAGGCTGGAGCGATGTACCCTAGAATTGTATAGACGCGGGTTGTACTCTTCACTCTGGCTTTCTCCTGGCATACTGCAGTTACGAAGTCGGTTAGGCTTTCTAGTGTCTGAGGAGTGCCCCCACCGCTGTCCACTATTTCGCTGAGTACTGCGAAGACGTAGCGACAGAGCCAGCTGCGAACTCTCAGCAGTTTAGCCATGGTGCTGAAGGGCGTGTGAAGTTCGAGCTGCTGGCTCACGTGCATTAGAAGTCTGTCGAATACCTTATTGTAGCTACGCCTCTCAGGTAGGAGAATCAGTGCTTGGACGATGTCGTATCCTATCTTCATCATTTCAGTGATATCTCTTAAGAAGTAGGGTAGAGCCTTCTCAGTCTTGGTGATTTCAAAGCGCTCTCTGAGGTACTCGGTGGCGATGGGGATTGTTAGGATGAGGAGGGTGAGAGTTAGCCAGAGGTGTATTTGGGGTATGATGTAGCGTGACGCTAGTGCAAATATAACTGCTGCGAAGACTGCGTAGAGGGCGACTCTCTGGACGTCGTAGGAGTCGTAGAACTTGGGTTGATAGGCGTGTATGAAGCCTGCGATCAGCAGTGTGAGCAGGGGGAGTATAGCTGCTAGGTATATCTTGAGTAGGAGGAGGCTTAAGCTGCTGGCGAAAGCTATTGCCATTGCCACTAGCAGGGAGGGGAACATGAGGAAGATGGCGATGGTTACTTCTCCGAGTGTTGAGGCAGATTCGGCGTAGCGCCTCCACCTCTCTGAGAGGGCTTTGAGGAGTTCGGAGACCTTGGAGTTCAGGTATAGGAGGACATCGCCTCCACTCCTTAGCACTGAGGTGTAGCCTAGCAGTATGCCCTTGAAGTTCTCGTTGGGATGTACGTTTGCCACGTTTTCAAGGGCAGAGAGGGGGTCATGGGAGAAGAGATCGAAGTCTCTCTTAACCATTAGAGCTTCACGCCTCATTCTCGGCAGAATTCTCCATAGCAATAGTCTTTCAAACGATGTGTAGAGAGATAATCCAGCTGCTTGCAGCGAGGCTGCTAAGACGAGAAAGAAGGGGAGTTCCTCTTCGACATTGCTGCGCCTCGATGAGGCCCGGAGCTGCACCTCGATTAGGGGGATCACTACCATGATGAGAGGTGATAGAAGGAAGGCTATGAAGAGGGGATTTCTCAAGAGGATTAGCAGGATAACTCCGGCGGGCATTAGCGCAGCTAGCGATACGAGGAAAAGAACGGCATAGAAGCGGGAGTAGGCAGTGGGGTGTAGGAAGATAAGTGCTCTTGGAAGCCCGTCTTCAAGCTCGCGCTCGATAAGCTTTGTGAGCTTCTCGGCTGGATGGTAGCCTCTAAACATTTTAGAGACTTCGTAAACCAGGCGCTCAAAGAGGGGCTTGGCTTTCTTGCGTTTGGGAGGAGATGGAAGAACCTTGAGGTACCAAATTGTCAGAGCGGCGGCTGCAGCTATTGCTAGGAAGTTTCCTAGAAGGGCTAGTAGAAGAGCAATTTTGCTGAAGGGTGTGAAGGCTAT
>QMUK01000106.1 GCA_003660555.1 Thermococci archaeon | reverse complement strand
CTAGGGAACTAAATGTCCAAGAAGCTCCTGATTCCCCTATTCGTCCTCGTACTAGCAATAGCCTCAGTCTTATTGGTTAGTAAACTTCCAGAAATTAAACCCTCGAGGGATTGCGAAATGGAAATCATTGCCGAGCTAATAGAGATGGGATACAACACTGGAGTGATGAGAATAACGAAAAAGGAAGAGTCCCCCGTCAAGTTATATCTAGTCGGGGTGAAACTAAACGAAGAAAGTCTCAATCCAATGCCCACGGGATACATATTCTTCTATCCTAGAGGTCGCAATCAAGAATCAGAAAGAAAAGAAATTCTTATGGGGCACGAGATATCCAAAATAAAAATAGAAGATGAATTAATCTTGGGATTCGGGAAACTCTACGAGACAGAACTTCCGGGAATAGGCAAGGTCAAATTCACTCTAGACATTTCCGTCTGGAGAGTAGAATTCTCAACTGGGGAATGGCACGGTACCGGATTTCTTCCATATTCGAGGGAGGAAATACTGGAAATACTGAGGACAATCCATACTTTTAAGCCCGAAAGAGAGTATTTCAGAGAAATACACGAGAAACTCTTAGAAATAGGCTATTACTCCGAAGTTGGAAAAGCAGGTTATTACGCCGAAGCTGGAATTAAGAAAAATGAAACGTATTACGTGAAACTTCCGAGATTTCCAGCTGAGAGATGCCAAGTCTTCATAAGCAGAGAGGAAATTGAACCCCCAATAGATGGAAGGGAATACCTAGGAGAATTCAAAACGATAATAGAGGATTTTAGATACCCTCCTAGCATCTACTCCGAGACTAGAGTAGAGGATCTAAATATAGGAGTCTTCTGTTATGGAAAAAATCCTAGCGTTGAGGAGACCAAAGCAATACTTTCTATTCTAAAGGAAACAGTTCAGAGGAATCAGGAGGAGTGGGATGAGTATTTCTCAAAGAAGATGGAAGAAATAGGCTACTATAAAGTAATAGGTTCTCTAAGCAATGGGGAGCTCCTCAACACTGTCCTCAACGCTGATTTCGTCAAGATTTCAGAGAAACATAATACAAAGTGGCAGGAGTTAGTCGAGAAATGGATTGAGAATCATAAGGCGATATTCCTTTGGGTAGTGAGGGAACGAGACCCCCTCCATCCAAATGTCTTCCTCGCTGAGGTAGAGAAGGAATGTCCCTCTGACCCCATTGAGAGAGTGGAAATCTCAGGAAGAGAAGTACCCGTTTATCTATGCAAAGCTCCCGTCGGCCCGTCCTCATTATTTGGGCAGAGACACTACGTGTCTATATTCCCACTTGGAAACGGAGAAGAGAAAGTCATAGTGTCTTCCAAGGAAATAGGAGAACTAAAGGAATTCCTGGAGAGATTTCTAACTCAATACGAAAGTTACGAAGAGTGTTTGGGATGGAGGCCATGACACAATGAGGATCACATCTTCTTTAGCTAAGCTATTCAAGGAGAGTGTATTCAGGGTAGAGGAAGTCTTTACACCAAAGGAGTCACATTACATCATACCGAATGGAGGAAGCAGGACAAGTTGGTGGTGTCCAGGTCCGGTACACACATGCTACCACGTTTGTGCTGGAGAACATTATTGTGTTTCTTCGTACTACTGTAGACCGAGTTACGTTTGTGCCAATGACACTTGTAAAGCAGAACAGTGTGCAGCCGAGACTTGCTCCGATTTCAAATGTTCCGGGTATGTATGCGAGTTCAATCACGTGTGTTCCCATTACATCTGTGACTCAGGCGTCCACTTCCAAAACGTCAGCTGCCCAGAAACTCTCTCATGCAGAGATCACACATGTGATAACGAATACACTTGTAGACTAAGACATACATGCGAGGAGGGAGATTCTTGTTATGAAGAAATTTGTGAAAGAGAGGCATGCTCAGAAAGAGACATCTGTCCAAGTGAGGAGTGCAGAGCTCAAGATGCCTGTAGTGATGAGACGTGTAGGGATCACTGCAAAATCTTAGAGTCCTGTTATGAACATGAATGTCTCTCCAATGTGGAGTTGGGAGAGACACTGGACACGATTGCCAGTTTGAGAACTGCGCAGACCACACTTGTGCTATACTGGATAAATGTTCTTCCTACTTCTGTTCCTCTCCACAACACTCCTGCTCTTCCGATACTTGCTCTTCGGAGACTTGCCGAGGAATGGATGTTTGCGACGAATCAGATTCCTGCCTAACAGAGGAATGTGACTTAGAAGTCTGCAATACCCTTGACACTTGTTCAGAAGACATTTGCCAGAAAGATTCCTGCAAATCCAAGGAATACTGTCAAACTGACAAATGTGAAATGGAAACTTGCTCAGAGGACAACACTTGCTCTTCTGACACTTGCTCAATGGAAGACTGCTCCACCTCTCATTCATGTGAAGAAAACCATTCTTGTTCAGAGAAACACGAGTGTAAAGGAGAAGAGGTTTGCTTCACATCCCATACCTGCTCTTCAGAGGATTGCTCCTCTCATCAATGTGATCAGGAGGATTGCTCCTCCCAATCATGCAAAGAGCACTCTTGCTCAAAGCATGACGTGAGACTTAACGAAAGCAAGTACTTCAATGGGATATACCTGCCATTGAACCCCTTGAAGGGAATAGAGGACTTGAAGAAAATCTTCGGTAATTGGTGGAATTAAGACCTAGATGTCCTACGAAGAAAAAGTTTTTATGCTTTAATTCGTTATAATCCTAGGGAACTAAATGACTAGGAAACTCAAGGCGAAATTATTAATTCCCTTCGCCATTTTCGTCTCGACATTATTCCTAGTCTTTTTGGTAAGTAAATCTCCGAGTTACGAGGATAAGCTCTCGAGGGATTGCGATATGGAACAACTCCTTGGGAAACTATCTGAAATGGGATACAACACCGGAGAGATAATCTACGTCAATGATAGTCTAAAGATGATAGCCCTTAAGCTAAAAGAAGATGAAACACTAAGTCCTTTAGGTCCAATGGGTCTTATCCGATTGTTCCCGCCAGGAGTAATTAAACAGTTAATTCCTTCGGTAGAAGAACGAGAGGAGGAGTGCTACTCTCTTCTTGGATATTCAGTCACCTGCACGAAAGACGGGAGTACCAAGATACTTTTTGGACGCTCTAGGAAGATTGAGGTAAACGGAATTGAATTCGAGGCAAAACTATCCTTAATGCGTTGGATGATTAAAGGAACACTCGAGGACGGGAGTTTGATTAGAGGATCATTTAGCATCCCACTGGAGAAGGCAAGAGAAGTCCTCAGCTTAGTATTAAATGAAATTCCGAAATATCCAGAGGAGAATAAGGAGGAGACGCTGAAAACCTTATACTATGAACTCTCGAAAAGGGGATACTTTCCACAGATATGGGGTTACTCTCCGGGAATACAAAACCCAGAGGTGCAAAGCGAGGGAATAATCACCATCTTAATAGGACACGCCATTGCTCCCCCCGAAACTTGTTACGTAATCATCTCTAGGGAGGAGTTCGATCCACCGATAAAAGGAACCAAAGAAATCCTGAAATCTGATTCCCTCGGAGAAATAAGAGTCATAAGGGAGAGATTCCACTATCCCCCATCCCTATACTCGGAGAT
>QMUK01000105.1 GCA_003660555.1 Thermococci archaeon | reverse complement strand
GGACGAGTTCAGGGATTACAGGGAGGAATTCAGGGAGTTCAGGGACGAGTTCAGGGATTACAGGGAGGAATTCAGGGAGTTCAGGGACGAGTTCAGGGATTACAGGGAGGAATTCAGGGAGTTTTCCGGAGATACAAGGAAGGAGTTCAATTTCCTCTTGAGGAGGTATGGTGAAATCTCAGAGAAGTTGACCGAAATATTAGAAACGCTCAGAGAGGAATCAAGGGAAACCAGAGAGGAACTAAGAAAAGCTATAGAAATGCTTGCGAATGCAATAGAAAAAATAGACAAGAAAATAGAGGATAGAACCAGTGAGTGACTACTTGTTCTCGGCTTCAAAGAAGGCTTTGTAAGCTAGGTAAGCAGAATAGACGTCTGCCTTGCTCGTTATCTCATATGGGGAATGCATGCTCAGTACTGGAGGCCCCATGTCTATTACTTGCATTCCTCTCTTCGCCAAGTACTTGGCTATGGTTCCTCCTCCCCCCTCGTCCACTTTTCCCAAGAGGCCCGGTTGCCATGGTATCTTTCTCTCGTCTAGTATTTTCCTGATCCATCCAACGTATTCAGCGTGCGCCTCGCTAGCTAAGTACTTACCTCTAGCTCCAGTGTATTTAGTGAGAACTACTCCTTTGCCCAAATATGCCGCGTTCTGTTCCTCGTGTACCTCTTTATACAGGGGATTCACTGCTGCATTGACGTCTGCTGAGATAGCCTTGGAGTTAATCAATGCCCTGTTGAGTTTCTCCTCAAAAGCTGATCTATCCATGAGCTCCTCTAGGAAATATTCTAGGAAGTTCGACTTTGCCCCAGTGTCCCCATCGCTTCCTATTTCTTCTCTATCTACGAAACACGAGACTATAGTTTCCTTGAATACTCCATTTAAGTCCAAAGTGGCCTTGAGTTGGGTGAAGGCACAGACTCTATCGTCTTGGCCGTAAGCTGCGACCATAGACTTGTCTATCCCAGCGTCTCTAGCCTTAAGAGCAGGAACTATTTCCAACTCAGCGGAGATTAGATCTTCCTCTTCTATGCCGTATTCTTCCTTGAGTATTCGGAGTACGTTCTTTTTAACTCTATCCTTCTCTTTTTTGTTTTTCTCATTGGAATCCGAATATGGCATATTACCGAAAATTAATCTCAATTCTTCACCTTTTATCCCATCTGATAGTTTTCTCTCTCCCTGCTTCTTTGCTAGGTGTGGTAAGAGGTCCGGGACTAACAGCACTGGAGAATCGTCTTCTTCTCCTATTTTCACCTCTATTTTCTCTCCAGACTTCAGGACCACGAGGCCATGCATCGCTAGCGGTATGTTTACCCACTGGTATTTCTTTATTCCTCCGTAGTAGTGAGTCTTTAGCATAGCTATGCCAGAGTCCTCGTATACTGGAAGGGGCTTCAGATCTATTCTAGGAGCGTCTATGTGGGAACCTATTACCCTGAACCTGGGTTCTTTCCCAATTATTCCTAGGATGATGCTCTTTCCTCTGAGCTCCATGTAAACTCTGTCTCCTGGAGACAACTTACTCAGATCTTCCAGATTCTCGAATCCCTCTTTTTTCGCCATTTTTAGTATGTATTTCACGGACTCTCTTTCCGTCTTTACCTCAGAGAGGAACCCTTTATACTCCTCAGAAAAGGAGTTCACCTCTTCTCTTGGTAGGGAGTCCCAAGCCCATTTCCTCTCGTACAAGGCACCACCCATTTATTGTGGAGTTGAAAAGACTTTCTATTCTCGGTTCTGTTATCTCTCGTTTGTAGAACGAAAAGATCACTGTGTTTTCATCTTCATTCTTCCATAGATACTATTTTGTGTAGGCGAGTGCTTCGTCAATCCTACTCTTGGATAGTGAATGGAAGAGGGACTCAATGGTAAACGTGAAAGTTTGGTAGAGTGAGTGACGTGCATGACGGCAACACTTCTGTGTATCTTTCTTTCAGGTTTAGTGATTGAGTCTATTACTCACATTCAACGAAATTTAAATATCAGCTAGATGAAACCACTCTCATGGTGAGAATTTACTTTCTTGGAGGAGAAGACGTAAATAAAAGGAGTAGCATCGAAATCAATAGAAGTGCCTTTGAGGAAGCAGGAGATTGTCCAAAAGCGTTGGTCTTCCTCTGGACGACAGATGATGAACGAAAAATGAGAAAGTACTCGAGCATACTCTCCAGATACTTCTTGGATCTTGGAGTAAAAAGCATTGCATTTGCTAGAACTAGCGAATCTCTCGATGAGATTTCTAGGAAAATAAAATCATCTGATCTAATCTATATACCCGGGGGTCTGCCAAAGATCTTCTTAAAACACGCCGCTCAAAAAGGTCTCTCCTATTTACTGTCTGATTATGAGGGAATCATCGTGGGAAATAGCGCTGGCGCATTGGTATTGTGCAAAGAATGTATTATTACGACAGGGAATAGAAGCGATCCTTATACGGAAATAGTTAGTGGTTTAGGTTTAGTACATTTCAGCGTAGAAGTACACTATAGTCCTTCAAAAGATAGTGTACTCAAGGAATTATCGAGGGGGAGAGAAATTTACGCCATTCCAGAAGACTGTGGGATAAGATACGATACTTCCGCCAATAAATTTACTTTCTTTGGAGAAATTTACCTCTTCAAAGATGGTGAGAAAAGGAAAATAAGCTAAAGGACCATCTAGATTCTCTCTAATCCTATTGCTAATTATCGGACTATCAAATACGTCCATACATGAAACCTTAGAAGGTTCATTGGATCACGGGCAATTAATACCTCAAAAGAGATCTAACAGGGACTTATGAGTTCGGATATTCAGCTAGAGTGGTGAGACTTCACTGACACCAAATAAAAAATGACAGAATAAATAAAAATATAGCTATGGGGGGGAATTTACTCTATTTTTATCCTACTTCCTCTGACCTTCTCTGCTTTCGGGAGCCTTATCTCTAAGACTCCGTTTTTGTACCTTGCCTTGGCTTTCTCTGGAATCACTGGTGATGGGAGCTGTATAGACCTGTAATATCCACCGTAGTATCTCTCCATTCTGTAGAATCCCTTTCTCTCTTCTTCCTCCTCCTTTTTGATTTCAGCCCTTATTTCCAGTGTGTCTTCCGTGGCATTGAGTTTTATGTCTTCTTTGTTTACTCCCGGCATCTCTGCTACTACCACCACTTCGTCATCTGTCTCGAACACGTCTACTACTGGTTCTCTGTATCCCTCTTCTCTGGTCTCTATCCTTATTCTAGTTGGTATCTCCTCGAAGGCTCTCTCCATCTCGCGGAACATCCTTCTAATTTCTCTCCAAGGATCCCAAACCATTATCCATCACCTCCCTTATTTCATTTACAATCATCCACCAATCATCCTCTTTATCTCCTTTGCCCTCCTCTCAAACTCTTCTATATCATACTTCGTGAGAGATGCTTTCACTTTCTCTAAAGCTTTTAGGAAGTGTTTCATTTTTACTTCCTTGGAATTTATGTTCTCTCTGAGCGCAGCTAGAGCAGCCTCCCTGCACAGAGCAGCTATGTCAGCCCCCGTGTACCCTTCTGTCCTCTCAGCCAATTCATCTAAGCTCACGTCTTCTCCTAATGGCATTCCCCTGGTGTGAACCTCGAATATCTTC
>QMUK01000104.1 GCA_003660555.1 Thermococci archaeon | reverse complement strand
CTTTTTAAGAATTACATACTTAATATAGTTCTTTCTATTTCTCACACGTGGAACAGGACTTCTCCTAGGTTTAGCCTCCACTTTCGGAGTCTGATTCCTAACCTTTCCAGCCTTACTTAATGAACCATGTGAACCAGGCATAATCTATCACCAAACCTATCCTCTTAGCTTTCCCTTATTAAACTTTCTGTCAACAACTTGCAAGTAAAAAAATCACAATTTGCCAGACAGTTGGATACGTAAAAATGCATTTTAAACACAAATAGGGAATGTTAAAAATGTATATCGCCGGCATTTATATTAAAAATGATTTTAATGTCTTTTTATTTATGGAAAAATTAAATTAAAGAGTTGAACTGTAATAGTTAACAAAGCATGGTTGATATACTAATTTTCATTTTTAGTGTGTCAACCACGCTTCACAAATTTTTGGGGAGTACAGTATGAAAAAATGGGCATTAACATTGATATGTGTCATAATATTGGCGTCTTCTGTTCATTTACTCCAATTACAAACAAGCGACAACAATCAACCAAACTTAATGAAAAAACCACAACACCTCGATCTCAAAATATCTGCAGAACTTAAGCAATTGCTCATATCGCCAAAAATCCCCAACTATGATCCTCTCCCAGCAATACTGGTAACTAAAAGAAGCCTCAATGTGTACGAATACAATGAACTTAAAAACATGTGTAAAGTCCTGTCCAATACCAGCAGAGTTTTCTTAATAAGAGCAACTAAGAAAACCATTAAACAATTAGAATCGTTTCCATTCACACTCTACTTGGATTCAGGACTTAAAACTGCAGATCTCCACCTCATGGACACCTCTATCACAACACGTACAAATTACGCATACTACATAAAAGACCCTTTCAGCCAAAATATAACCGGCAAAGGAATCAAAATAGGGCTTATCGACACAGGAATAGATTGGAGACATCCATTCTTCTACTACGACGATGGCCCAAACTGCACAGTTATAAATGAAACTCACGTCGAACTACCAAATGGTTCACTCTGCAACTATTATTTCATAGATGTCGTGAATGTTAGTAAAGCCAGTCAAGGAGCACCGTCAAGTGATTTTGTAATACTATCACCCGACGGAGTATTTAACTTAGGTTATGAATACCTCTTCGTTGACCTTGATGGCGATAATAAACCTGATGCGGATCCTGATAACCCTCAAAAAGTAGAATATGGAATTCTAATAGATCTTGACGGAAATGGCGTACCGTCACTGGGCGACATTGTCAAGCTGCTAAGAACACCTAAAATTATGAAAGTGCTTGACGGGAGATCATACCCCTACAATGTATACGTTAGTGGAATAAACATGTCACAATTTAATCCTGTTGACTCAAGCGGACAGGGACATGGTGCTCATGTTGCGGGTATAATCTTAGGTGGACATGTCTTAATGAAGCTGCAGGGTGTTGCCCCAGATGCAGAACTTTATGTCGTTGCCAATGGTGGATACTTTACATATGAGAACGTCATATATGGTATGACGTGGCTTGCAAAGCAAAATGTCAGTATAATAAACATGAGTTTTGGCGGAACAATAGGATACCTAGACGGTTCAGACCCATGGGACATAGCAGTAGATGACCTATTTAAACAAGGTATTATATCGGTTGTATCCGCTGGAAATGGTGGCAGCAGCAATCAGCATGTTGAAGTAGAAATACCGGCTTTAAGCAGCGTAAATCTAACATTTAATGTACACGATCTAAATGTATATTTAAATATCTTGTGGAGAGAACCTTGGAGCAACTTAGAGTTCTCCTTAATTTCACCGTATGGAAACGAATATTATCTAGGATCTTTTACATCCCCCTCATTAATAGCCGTACCAGGAGTAAATATTTCTTGTACAAGTTCCACTTCGCCAAGATATACATGCCAGTTTTTAGTAAGCATATATAATCTCACACCCCTAGACGGTGCTATATGGACGTTAAAAATCCATAACCCAGCCAATAAAGTGCAGAAAGTGCACGGCTACCTCTTATGGTCATCCTACAATACGTGGAACTCACCCTACATAAGTGAAGAGCATACAATAAACTCTCCGGCCACAGCGGACTCAGCAATATCCGTTGGAGCGCTAACAAAAAACGGATGGATAGCATCGTATAGTAGTAGGGGGCCAAGAATTGACGGCGTTAATAAACCAGAAATTTGCGCACCTGGAGGACATTATGAGACAGGCTACGATAATCCCTATGTTCTCTCAGTCGATGGCACTGTGTCTTTAGCTGGACAACCTCCCTATACTCACGGTCATGGATATTATGCGTACATGTGTGGAACAAGCATGGCAGCTCCCCACATTACAGGAGTTATAGCTCTACTTCTACAAGATGACCCGAATATGTCACCAACAGAGATTAGAAAAATCCTCCTTTTGTCTGTTGGATACACACATTTCTTACCTCATAAAGTATATCCCATGCCTGACAATACTATCGGTTATGGCGGATTTGGGTACGTAGAGGTTCCCCAACTTCAAACCGACGGAGCCAATGGACCTGGCCCTGTTTATGTTACATCATGGTATCCAGCAGGTTTCTCCATAGCTTATAATTCTTGGCTTTCTGACAACCGGGGAATTACCGTAGACGGTGATGACAAAGACTGGCTACTACACTATCCGGTAATAATTCACAATGATTCGATATGGTGGTATGAAGAATTCAGTTTTAAGCTATATTCATGGCATGAAAACGAATCGCATATATTTTTCTACATAAAGTTCGGAGTGAAAAATGCTCCAACTGGATGCATGATTAATGTCTATATTGGCAGGGATAGACCTGGTTTCATGGGTTTAACCGATTTTTATCTGCCAGAATGGAGAATCTCTTATAATACCTCTTCGGGTGTGTCCCAATTAGAGCTGTGGAATAATAAGACGAATCAATACGGAGTAATGCCAGCCTCAGGCTTTTTCGGAGTAAGTACGGGTAGATCTTCAATGGACGGTGACTGGCTCATAGAATTTTACGTTAAAAAAGACTACATTGAAATTCAAAACCTAAGCGAAGCAATAATATATTTTGCAGTGTACGACATAAGTTATTCAATGCTATTAAATAATAACGATCCTTACAATAGACCTGGAGCTTCATTTTACGCATCCATAGACCAAACACCTGTAGTTGGGCACATAAATATGACATATACCAGCGACGATCACGGAATATACATAAACGTCGAAGCGGACCTTAGTGATTACTGGAGTGACGTGAGTAAAGTTATTTTTACCTGTCTATCGCCTAACGGCGTATCCAGAACAATACATATGAAATATAATTCCAACACTGAAATCTGGGAAATTAGTTATAGTATTACTCCAGAGAATCAAAGCATAGGTAAATTTGAGAACACATTAATAATTTACGACAAATTGGGAGCAAAAACGACGGTAAACATACTACCAACAATTATGTATGCGCTAATTGATAATAGTAGCCCCTCGATACTGCTTGAAATGCCATTGTATGTTGCTGGCATAATTCAGATCAACTGGACAGTAACCGAGACTAATCTCAAAAAATTAACTCTATACATTGACTCTAATGAATATGATGTGCTCGGAACTACCTCATTTACTTGGAAT
>QMUK01000103.1 GCA_003660555.1 Thermococci archaeon | reverse complement strand
TTAAGAGAGGTCAGCCAGTCCCGGAGGGAAGCTACATATGGATAGACCGGATTTCCTGAAACTAGGAGTTTTCCTGTTGGGGCTTTCCTCGATAATACTCTCGAGTCTAGCCCTCCACATGTATTTGTTCGGGGACACAGTCCATAGAGGAAAACTAGATGCATGGTGCTATGTGGACGAGAACAACTTAATCGTGGTAATGAATGCTAGGACCGAAGTTTCTGACGTTAAGGTAATGAGCAAGGACAGACAGGTCATATGTTCATTCGAGAAAATTCCAAAAGGATCAGAGGAAATATGTGATGTGAATTCAACTGGTCTATTCCTGATAGTCTACGAAGGAGGAAAGGAAGTAGTCACGTGTCAGAGACCGAGGGAGATAGTTCCAGTTCCAGCAGAGAAGAGAATAATAGATTGAATCTATAACTAACCAAAAACTAAATCTGTATCGATGACTAGAGTCTCTCAGCGTACTCTTTAACCTTTTAGTGTCTCCCTAATCGGGAGTCCCAACCAATACTACCTTTTAGTTTAGTACGAGGGATAGCATACCCCCCATATTGTACTTTGAAGCGAGAAGACATCAACTACCGTCTTTACATTCAGATGTATCTCGATTTCCATCTCTGGAATCTCCTCGTTAGTATTTCCAAGGCTTCCTCACACAGTTCGCATCCAGCACTGAAAAATAAATTTTACTCTTTTCCAAATGTTTGCTACGCCATCACTCATTTTCGTAGCATCTCTATTCACGACCTCTTTCATTGTGTATAATAATCGAGACAGATGGAAATCCGCATCCATTGTATATCCTAAAGTTCAGCGATGAAGAATCTCTCCTCCCTTTCTACATCTAAGCCGTTGATTTTGATAGTAGGAGACGTAGGAACCCATTACTTACAGCCTCTTCCCAAGAGTTTACTTCTATCTCTTTGATTTCATATTCCATTCCCATTTCGTCTAGAACCCTCTTTAAAACATTCAGAGCATATTCTCATGATTAGGACATCCTTTGGAGTATAATGGCTCAATCTCTCCTTCATCATGTATATCCTCTCCCAGTGTATCCTAGCCTTCGTATCTCCGCACACATCTCTTCAACCGAAGTTTGATCTCTAGGAATTTCACGATAACATAACTCCGATAATCAGCTTTTACCTCCATTACTCTCTCTAATTTCCCCAATTTCCTCTCCATTTCGGACGAACACCTAGGACAGACATACCACTTACTTCGATGGCTACACTCATGACTATACTTTGTCCATCTTCGTTTGCAGGCAAATCAATGAAAAGCGAGGAAAATAACAAGAGAGATCAATGTGAATGACATCATATTATTATATCTTGGAGAACAGCAGCTCCTAGAGAATGAACTACTATTAGGAAACTCGAGTAAGTCTTAAACGCCCTGAAGGGATGTTTTAGAGTACAATGATCCGATGTGCTTTGCAGAGTCACAAATTTCTCCTCTTACTTCCTCCTTTTCTTTTTTCATTTTAGACCTCGTATGCTATTTCAAGTGTTTAACCAATAAAACATTGTTCCTGAAATGTTCACGCTATCAGCCGAAGTAGAATAGGTATTTTTAGATTATCCTCTCATGGAATATCTCCTCTATCGCGGATTTAGTTAATACTAGGCCAAATCTCTTCAAAGTCTCGGATATCTCATCAATGGTTATCTTTGAGGAATATTCAAACTTTCCGAAGGATATCCTCAGTAAACTTTCATCAAACCCGAGGTATTTCCCCATTAGCTTAATAGCTAAATCTTTCTCCTCGTAAACCTTCTTCGAACATCTTTCGTAGGTCTTCAAGAACTTCTCCAAGAGTCCATGTTGTTCCTCCTCGAAGTCCTTGTTAACTGCTAAGGTACAACAGGGAAACCTTCCTAGGATCTCCTTGAACTCTAGTACTTTAAAATCCTTCAGGGTAGTTAGATATGGCTCCCATATAGCTATGGCGTCGACTTCACATGAAGTAAATGCCTCTACTAGACGTTCAGGGCTTTTAAAGTACATTATGTCAACTTCACTCAAATCCAATTTCCTCTCCTCTTTCAGGTAGTACTTCAAGTTCGCTTCCATGGTGGATAATTCCGAACAGGCGTATCTCTCTGCGTCCCCACTCTTAAAGACAATCCCACTTCCATTGAATCCACATCCAGCGTAGATCCTTATGGATTTGAACACTAAGGCATTGATCACTTGGGTTACCAAAGGAGAACAAGCCAAGTCTACTTGACAAATCGCAAGAGCTCTTGTCGCATCCATGGCACTGTCGAAGATTCTGACTCTAGCGTCTATTCCCTCACTCTTCAACCTCTCTACTGTTAAGAGAACGTGCGGGTACTCAACAGCTCGAAGGATCCCAACCCTGATTACACCCTCTATTGGAAAGGGAGCGTAATCAGTTAGCCAAATTCTGTACTGTTTTTTCCCTATTTTCCTTCTAATTATTTCCCTCTCTTTGGAGAGTCTCTCTAACGCATTGGCTATAGTAGACTTAGAGTAACTGAGAGAGTATAACTCACTTTGGAGAATTCCCTCAGATTCTCTGTCCTTTAAAATCCTGATCAGTACCTCCTTGGCTTTCATGTACTGGCATGTCAGCAGTAAATCATATAAGATGCATTCGAACATTAGTTCTAATAACTAAGTCATATGTTCTGGTGCAATCGCATGTCTCTCAGAGAGGTGAGGAAGCTCAAAGAAAAAGAAGAAGGAGTAGTGATACTAGCCCATAACTACCAGAGACCAGAAATACAAAGGATAGCTGACTTCATCGGAGATTCTCTTGAGCTATCGATGAAAGCTACTGAGATAGAGGCCGAAACAATAGTGTTCTGTGGAGTAGACTTCATGGCAGAGACAGCTAAAATCCTGAATCCGGATAAGGAGGTATTAATTCCAGATAGGAATGCTAGGTGCCCGATGGCCTCTATGTTGAGCGTTGACCTCCTCACGGAGTA
This sequence comes from Thermococci archaeon, assembly GCA_003660555.1. Classification (GTDB taxonomy): domain Archaea; phylum Hadarchaeota; class B88-G9; order B88-G9; family B88-G9; genus B88-G9. The sequence continues at coordinate 711 of QMUK01000103.1, read as the reverse complement.
CAAGAAGAAGTATAGTGAGGCAGAGGTTGTGCTATATGTGAACACTACAGCAGAATGTAAGGCTTTGGCAGACGTGATATGCACTTCAGCCAATGCTCATTCTATAATAGAGAAACTAGAGTCAGACGTAATTTTGTTCGGCCCAGACGCTAACCTAGCACATTACGTTAGGAAGAGAACTGGTAAGAAAGTAATACCCATTCCAGAGTGGGGACATTGCCCTGTTCACGTGTCGATAGGAGTTGATGACTTGAAGAGAGCGAGAAATAAATATCCTAATGCTAGGGTAATGGCTCATCCAGAATGTTTGCCAGAAGTCCAGGAAAAGGCCGATTTAGTAGCAAGCACAGGTCAGATGATAAAGAAAGCCTGTTCTCACAATGAGTGGGTAGTCCTAACAGAGAGGGAGATGTGCCACAGGCTCAAGACCATTTACCCCAACAAGAAGTTCTACCCAGGAAAAGACGCAGTTTGTGTAAATATGAAGAAAATAACAGTTGAAAAAGTAAAGAAAAGCTTAGAAAGTCATGTTCATGAGGTAAATGTCCCAAAAGACATATCTAAGAGGGCAAGAAGGGCAATAGAGAAGATGTTCGAATTGACTCTCTAGGAGGTGAGTTTTTGCTGAAGCCATTGACCTCTCTTCTCTGGTATCTAAGGGAGGATTCTCCTGTGGTTGACTTGACAAGTGAAATACTCCCGGAAATAGAT
>QMUK01000102.1 GCA_003660555.1 Thermococci archaeon | reverse complement strand
ATCTGAGGATGGTGAGAAGACGATATATCTATTCGCTCGATTTCATCGCAAAGGAGGAATAATAAGAGCCTCTGATAATAAAGAAGTTTACGAGAAGCTGAGGAAATTAATTAGCGAAAAAGAGAGTGATAATTATTAGTGATGTTGGACTTAAGCTAGACAATCACGCAGTTCTGGGTTCAATGAGGACCTTCCGATCTAAAAAGAGGGAGATAGATCAGAAAAGAGAAAAAAATAATAAGAGAGCTAGTGGAAGTGGCGCAAATTGACGTCATACTCGAATTTTTTGTACACTCGTCCATAACTACCGTGAGGAAAAGTTTACCCCTTTGCGTCGCCTCCCAGCTACGGCATCTCAGCAAAACTGAGTACTTGGTCCAGTGGGAGTGCTTACTAGGTTCCTCAGCTGTAGGTGGGTAGTAGTACTCAGTAGTCCAGATTATTCGGCCATTTCTAATGCTAGTCAGGTCTGAATCATCTATTACCCTTACCATGGGCTGAGTCACTGACCAAGAATAGCCTGCTCCCAAGCCCACGCTAGTTCCTATGGTAAGCCCTAGACTTAAGCCGTGAGTTAGCGTTCCGGCTGAGGTAGTGGGTTGGTATTCTAGAAATCACAGTATCCTGGTTCTATGTCCCTCAGTGAGAACTCGACGATCACCCTCTTGGTGTAATGTCTCTCGTGAGGATTCACTTGTACTTGGATCGTGAGAAGGAAGTAGTTGTAGAACCAATCGTTGTCCTCAGTTGCTCTTTCTAACCTTATCTGAACTAATCCATTGCCGCATTCTTTTGGCCAAGGAGACCGCTAGGCAGTCCATTATGTATATTGGATCTGATATTGGACTACTTCCCAACCTCCACTTGCCATGACTTCATGAAACGAAGTAGTAGTCATCAAGAGTAATACTACTACACAAAGAAATATTCTGTAGTTCATAATTACCCGATTAACATCCGGATTCTCTCAGCTCATGCAAAGCGAAGTAAGTCATCTTTGCCCAAAGGTCCTCTATCATATCATCAGGGCTAAATGCATAAAACGGCGGAGTAGGCTTTAGTTTCAAGCTTTCTGGTGTGTTTGCATAGAATATGAGATCTATTGTGAAACCCTCTAGGTCATCTGTTCTGATATCGCAAGGATCTGCGCATACACTGTAATATGGTCCATATCCGCGGTAGTCTCCTGGAGAACAGTAGCCTTCCTCTGGGTAATACCTAGAAGGTTCGAAGCGAATCGTTATCGTGTAGTGTCTCTCCTCCGGGTAATACTTTTCCTCTATTTTCCTAGCCTCTTTTAGCAGGACCTCACTCCCTCCTGGGACTATTTGGTCTATGTATTGGTAAAGGGTTTGAATTGGGCCGAATCCCTTTCCTAAAATGACTATTGATCCAGAGATGCCGTCTTCGAAGAATCCGGATTGTCTCCTTCCCTCTAAGTAGTTCTCCATGGATTGTATTACCAGGGAGGGGTTCTCCTAGAGCCATATTCCGTCAACTATTAGAACTGATCCGTCAGTCGGCATGGATTTAGACAAATCTGGAGTGTTTATCTCTTCCAATGCGATTACCTCAACCTCAGCGTCTCCTATAGATGATTTCGATGCCCATGTCACTTTGTTTATTACTTCTAAGCTCTTTTGAGCTCTCTCCGAATTCAAATCTCCTAGGTAGATTATGGTGTAGTTCCTGTAGTCTGGGTCAAAACATAGACCGCAATCGTAGATGAAGGCATCCTTTGCCTCTTGGGGTAATTCCTCCCAGGGTATTTGGTTGGAAACTACCCAGTTCCTGAGTTCTCTGGCGTCTTGCTCCTCTGCTATTGCTTCCTGGATTACATCTGCACTAGATTTCCATTTGATTTCCTCTCTCTGAGGTCTCTCTACTACTGTTCTTTCTTTCGTTGTCCCTCTTCTCCATTCTACTTCTTCTTTTACTGTAAATTCTTCTTTTTGACGACGATTTTCCTCTTTTTCTCTCACTTCTTCAATTGGTTCTATGGAGTACTTCTTTTCAATGTGGAGGTTCTGAACCTTGAGAGCTGTCCAAATGGATATCCCTAATGATAGAGAGACCAGAGCCAGTAGCACCAATGCCAAGATCAAAGCAAGTCTGGACTCTTCCAACATACCACTCTTTCTTTTCATGGGTAGATTGAGTATATATATCGGTTGAAACCCGAGAGGCAAAACCGATTTGTTTTCTCTTTTCTAGGAGCACAAAAGCCCTAAAAGGTCATCAAAATCTTTTTTTCCTTTGTCAAACTAAAAATATCAAAGTAAATGAGATTATATGTCTTCTTCCGAGATGACCTTTCCCCTTTTTCTGTATTCCCCGAGTTCCCCATTGCTTATTAAGTGGAGTTCCACTGGAGCGTGAGGAGGTAGCGTTAACTTCTCGGCTTCCTCTGATATCTTAGCACGAAGCTCTACTGCCTCCCTGAAATCTATTTCTCTAGGGAGGACCACGAGCAAGTCTATGTCGCTTTCAATCGTGAGCCTAGATTCAGCTGCTCCTCCAGTGAGATACACCCTAGCTTCTGGAATCACTTTCCTAACAGCTTCAGACACTATCTTCACATACCTCTTCCAACCGATTAGTCTGCTAAGGGGAGTGGTCTCATTGACCATCTCGATGACTCCCTCCGAATATCTCTTCCTCGATTTTCTTCATGAGCTCTATTACGGATTTGGCCGATTCGACTATGGTCTTAGCCTGTTCTTCACTGTACTCCAATGCCCCGTAAATAGATCGGGTGTGGGCTTCCTCGAGCTCAGCTAGTATTCTCCTGTTCCTTCTGGTGAAATCTATTATTTCCTCTGCCAAATTCCTTATCCTACTTTCCTCAATCACAAGCGCTACGGCTCCAAGCAGAGTTCTCACACCATGTCCTCTCCACTCTTCTCCTGATAATCTGAATAGGGTGCTCTTGACGTAAAGTTGTGCAGAGTATTCCGCGTTTAGCACAGCTAAGTCGTATTCGTCTTCTCCCAAGAGGCGTTCCGCTAGCCTAATCATGGACTCGGCTCTTCTCCTAAGCAGATCTGGATATTTACCGCTCATTTTCAACACTTCAGAGATTTCTCCATGAGACGTTGGATTTCTCGTTTAATTATGAATGGGCTTCTCGGTCTAGGGTTCTTCTCTCATTCGTTAGAGAAAGGAAATGAGCTTGTCGTTCCCTCGGATCTTAGTAGATAGAAAGTCCTCTTTAAAGAGTTTTTCGTATTGACAAGAGGCTCATACTACCTAGTCTCCAAGTGAAGTGTGTAGCGAAAAAAAATTAAACGCCGAGTTTTTAGAGAGCGTGCATTAGTGCATGTGATACAGCGCAACCCCTTGATAGTGGTGCGAGTAACACGTGTCGTCTATGTTAACCAATACGTGAGCATATGCCCACTGCTGGCATTAATACTGTCCCTCACTTCTAATCAGGAGAGTCCAGTGGGAATTTCATAACGAACAATCCCCATAACCTGGTGTAATCAGATTAAAAAAGCGGCTATCAACATTCATTTACACGTCCCTCCTCTAAAGCGTAAACGGTAATCCTCTTCCAGAGGTCTTCTATCAGGTCTGGGCCATACACGTAATCCGGAGGAGATGGCTTCTTAGGTTCTACTGCGTATCTTGTGTCATATATGGCTACTTTCACCTTAAACCCCTCCAAGTTCTCAGTTCTCACGTCGCAGGGATCCGGGTAGTTGTAATAGGAGTAGCCCCTCTCCGGATAATAGGAGGAGGGTTCGAAGTATATGCTCACGAAGTAGTAAACCTCTTCCGGGAAGTGTTGCTCATCTATTCCCCTGGCTTTCCTTAGCAGGACCTCACTT
>QMUK01000101.1 GCA_003660555.1 Thermococci archaeon | reverse complement strand
GAGTCACTCCCAACCAAGTTTCCATTCTCTCTCTATTTGCCGGTATTTCCTCTATTGTTTTGGTGAAGAACAATCTCTTAGGTGCTCTTCTCATATATCTCTCCTTTTTGCTGGATTGCGTAGATGGAGAACTAGCTAGATTGAAAAAGGAGTTCACACTAAGCGGAATTTGGCTTGAAAGCGTCTTCGACAGATTGCCAGATGTTCTGCCGATATTGGCAATGGGTTACTCCACCGAGAGATGGGACTTGGCAGCTCTTTCAGTGACCGGCTACTTCCTAATAAGGACAATAGCAAGCACTAACTTGCTCATTTCCATAGAATTGGGGCTTAAAGGAGAAGAGAGGAGGAAGGGAATATTTCCCCATGGGAAATACCGCTGGCTCAGATACACCAAATCGCTTCATCTCCTGATACTCACAGTATTCGTCTTTCTTGGTGAGTATCTCATGTATTTGAAGATTTTTTCGGCAATGAGCCTCATCTATTTTCTTTTTTCCTCATTGCTCGGGCTATTCCTACTGAGGAAATTTGAAGATTCTACTAGACAATCCAGACTCTAATGTTGGAATACGCTCTAGCATATAATACATGCTTGTCAATCCCCGTAAGACTTATATCCATGTATTGCACATGTATGGACGCGGCAGGGTTTTGGCATACCCCCTCCGACCCCCTCCGACCAAGCCCTCCCGCATCCCCTCCCCTGATTTTTGTGAGGGATTGCCTTGAAGAGGAAACCTGGAGAAACTGGTTGGGTTAAATCAATCGATGGCTCCATAGTTTCTGAGATATTCAATCCAGGGAACTCAGAGGCTAGTGAATTCAGTGTAGCTCTGGCCAAGGTCAGAAAAGGAGAAGAGACTCTCAAACACACTCACGAGAACTTCGAGGTGTACTTCGTCCACAAGGGAATTGGGAAAATGCTTCTCGGAGAAGAGGAATTCGAGATAGCAGAAGGAGATTTCATACTAATACCCCCTGGAAAAGAGCACAAAGTGAAAGCCACAGAAGACTTGGAAATAGTCTGCTTCTCCCATCCGGAATACAGGGAGGAGAGAACTAGACTCTCCCAGTGAGAGATCCATCCTCTTCTTCTCGAACTTATTAATTTATTATTATTGAAGTACGCTGTCCTCTCGTCAAAGTAAATGTGCCTAGACCTCCTCCTAGTCCTACGTCTAGTGTTGTAAGTGTTTCAAATGCTTGAAGCAATAGCCCCTGAGTGGTGGGGCCGCCCGGATTCGAACCGGGGTCCCAGGCCCCCGAAGCCCGAAGGATAGACCAGGCTACCCTACGGCCCCCTTATGAGAGAACCAATCCTCCCTATTAACCCTTTCTCCTCACCTTCGTCCTCGAAGTACTTGTACATCAAGTAAGCGTCTTCCCCGTCCATGTAGTACCTCCTTATGACTCCTTCTATCTCGAACCCTAGGCTTTTGTAGAGGGAAATGGCTACTTCGTTGCTGACCCTCACCTCTAACCTCACCCTTCTAGATCCCTTCTCCCTGAGAATTTTCATTGCCCTTAGAACTAGAGACTTTCCTATTCCCCTGCCCCTGTATTCTGGATCCACGGCTATTGCTACCACGTGCCCCTCTGTCCTAGATCTCATCCTGGTTATTACGTAACCTACTATCCTTCCTTCTAATTCGGCCACTAAAAATCCCTCTGGAAATGAGAAATACAACTGATACAGAAAGGATCTGGGATAGGGGTTTGGAAAAGAGAGTCTCTCTATCCTACCTACTTCCTCCAGATCCTCCATGGTAGCTCTCCTTATGACAACATTAGAGTATTTCCTGGATTCTAATTCCATTCTCAATGACCTCCTCCCTCTCTATGAGATAAGTATTTCTCCTCTCTTTCAGGAGGGAGGGATCCAGGAACCTCCACTCCGTGCCTCTGAACCTCACTCCTATCAGGGGTTTGGCTCCCATTCTATTTGAAAAGGACAAGAGGTCATTCACCTCTTCCTTCCCTAGGTATATTCTCTCACCGCTAGAATATTTAACCTCTATGGCAAATAGGGTCTTGCCCCTACCCGCTATTACGTCTGGAGCTGGGTGTGAAGAAGATCCACTACCCGCAACCCTCACTGCCGCGAATCCGGATTTCCAAAGGAGATCCACTAGCTCCCTCTCATACCTACTCCCTTTGGGCAATTCCATCCCGATGGGTTGGGAGGTACTGGTAAATATGAAGATATTGGAGGAGGAGAATCGGGGAAGGAGGAAAAAGATAAGAGTAGAGAACTTGGATGACCTCTGGTTTTTGGAGAAGATACTCAGACCTGGAGATGTGGTTTACGCCATGACTTACAGGAGAGAGGAAAAAAGAAATGACTCGATTAGACCTGAAAAAAGGGAGAGGGTCCCAGTCTTCTTAGGGATAAGGGTGAAGGACTTCAAGATCCACGAATACTCAGACAGATTGAGAATTCTCGGGATCATAGAATTAGGACCTGCCCTGGGAGAGCATCACACATTGAACGTGGGAGTGGGGTCTGTGATAACGTTGGAAAAGGAGGAATGGAGTGACGAGGAGCTGGAGTTCCTTAGGGAGGCCATTGAGTCCTCAGAGAAAGTAAAGGTGCTCATAGTAGCTATGGATGAAGAGGGGGCTCAGATTAGCCTTCTCAGGGAGAGAGGGATAGATCACATAGCTTGGATAGATTCGGGCATATCTGGAAAGATGTTTCACGATAGAAGAGATGAGGAAAAGATCAGGTTCTTCCAAGAGGTGGCTAAGAAGATAGAATCGATAGGTCCAGAGAAGATTATTGTAGCAGGGCCTGGATTCACCAAGGAGGAATTCCTGAAGTTCTTGGCAGTTAGATATCCAGAGCTAAGGAAGAAGAGCTTTTCAGACGACGTTAGCTCCTCTGGAATAACTGGAGTGCAGGAGGTCATAAGAAGAGGGACTCCGGAGAGATTCCTGGAGGAAAGTAGAATAGTAGAGGAAAGTAAAGCAATAGATAAACTATTAGAAGGTATTTCAAAGGAAGAATTTTCTTCATATGGTTTAGAAGATGTGGAAGAGTCCTTAGACTTTGGAGCTGTCGATCTACTCCTAATATCTGACGATTTCTATAGGAAGAACAGAGAGAAGTGTGAGGAATTGATAAGGAGGGTGAGAAGCACAGGTGGATCCTTCAGGATAGTTTCCACCTCCCACGATGCTGGTAAGATTCTCTCTAACCTAGGAGGGGTTGCAGCCCTATTAAGATTCAAATACAAGTGATTTCATATATGTGGACCAATGCTAGAGTTAGAACTGGAGAAACTACGAGGAGTCTCATCGGTTGATGTGAGAGACGGGATCCTCACCCTAGTTCTCGAGAGAGGGGTTTGCATAGAGGTTCCCCTAGACGAATTGGAAGGCCTGCTGAAAAGATTCGGCATGGAGGCCAAGATAGAAAACAAATCTTTAATTGTTCGAAGTGAAAGAAAAATAGATCCAAGCTTAATCTCTAGGATAATATGGTCCTTCGAGAAGAGGAGCTGCATTACGAATAGGAAGATGGAATTCGTTTCTTGGGACCTCCCTCTCTTGGGACAAGTCTCCTTCGGACTAATAGACAGAGGAACCAATCTCATACAAGTCAGACCCATAACTGGATGCAATCTCAACTGCATTTACTGTGGAGTAGACGCAGGTCCATTCAGCAGGTCCCTTAGAAGAGACTTCTTCGTTGACTGCGACTACATAATAACTGAATTCGAGAAAATAGTTAAACTAAAGGGAGAAAGAGACATAGAGGCACACATAGATGGTTTAGGGGAGCCCCTACTGTATCCTTGGATAAGAGAACTTGTTCAAGGGTTGTCAGATATAGAAGGAGTGGAAGTCG
>QMUK01000100.1 GCA_003660555.1 Thermococci archaeon | reverse complement strand
CCTCTCAATCCTCTTTTTCATGAGCTTTTCTCTGAAACGAGCTTTCTGGTGATCCTGTACGGGCCGAAGAGATCATCAACTCTCAATCCTCTTTTTCATGAGCTTTTCTCTGAAACTGTACACTGTTCATCGATTTCTCTTTTCACTAGTTCCTTCTCTCAATCCTCTTTTTCATGAGCTTTTCTCTGAAACCCGCGGGAACATTCACTTATATTAGCGGTGCACTCCCAATACTTGAGTTTCACGCTACTTCCTCGCGGAGGTCTCCTTCACCACTACACATATAAAAAGATCTCCGCGAATGCTGAGATCTCAATTCAGCTTGTCGGATAAACTCTTCCGAGGACAAAGAACCCTAGCAAAATTTATTCATCTCACAGTAATTGCATTTCCATTCTGAACTTTTTCTAGGAATTTTTTCACTTAATAGCATCCTTCTCATTCTCTCTAGATCTTTAATGATCCCTAACTTGTTTTCTTCTGATACAAATACCTCTAAAATCTTCATCTTTGGTAAAACAACAACAAATCCTCTTTCTACTTTATTCCCAAATTCTTTCTCTATCAATAAGGAGTAAGCATATATCTGCTTTTTCCAATGCGCCTCAAGCCTCTCGAACTTGGAGTACTTCACTTCAATTGGAACGATTCCAACTTCCTCGTTCCGGAAGACGAAGTCCGGGGCTCCAGACAAACGCAACTCCTCGTCAACTCCGCGCCATCCCCTGATGAATTCCCCATCGCCCAATTCACTTTTTATTAGCTCCTCTATCTTCTCTGCGTTCCTTTCAGCCTCTTCTCTTCCCAATGACATCTTCTTCATTTCCATTGCTGGGAGAGACAATGCTCTGATCAGATAAAATTTTCTGGGACAGTATGAATACTCCACTACGTCAGAAACTGTTAGCCAATCACCATCTGATGTAAAAGGGCTCAAATTTGCTCTCCCCCCTCAAGTATTTGGCTATTCCTCTGCATCTTGCGAGAATTAAATCAGACCACTTCATTTTCTCGTCTGATACTCTCACATAGCTGTTTAACCTTCCTAGTATTTTCTTTGAGATTATCCTCCTAGCTCTTATTCCCAGTTCGCACCTATTACCAAAGGAGAAGTCATCTATGTTGAGTTCCTTCTTCGTGAAGGCTGGTATTAAAACTCTGTCCACGACTTGCTGCCTGAACTCCTCCATGACGTCCAAGACCAAACTGGGCCTACCGGATCTGTCTACATGCAGGAATCCCCCAAATGGATCCAGTCCGGAGATGTGCACAGCTCTCCAAACCGAACTCATCAATATAGCATACCCGTAGTTCAGAGAAGAATTGAACGGATCCTCTGGGTTTCTGGGGGATCCATAGCGGGTCCTGCTCTTGAATCCAGTCCATTCGGGAAGCACCCTTGATATAGCATCCCAGTACATCTTGGAGATTCTTCCCTCCAAGTTCATAAGATCTAGTCTAATCTCCTCTGGGCTTTCTCCTCCAATTGATTCCAATTCTCCAAGTAGAGGCTTCATTTCTCCTCTTAGATCCATTATTTCCTCGGCCAACTCTCTGTTGGAGTCTATTCTTCCCTTGGCGAGGGTTCCCAATAGGTAATACTGATTCTTCGCCTTGGAAATCACGAAGCACTTGGCCAAATGAGCTCCTCTTTGATCTAAAGAGGCGAAGTACTGCTCTCTTCTGGTTCTAACCGTCCCTGTCTCTCTGAAAGTGAGCCTAGAGACTTCTCTCCCCTTGAATATGAATACTATGTCCACTCCGTGTTCCACCATCTTCTTTATCGCTTCAGTTGTAATAGTATTCCTCCCAGATATCAGAACTTGATCTAACTTCCAAACCGGAAAGGAATCTATCTCCTTCTTACCTCCTCTTCCGCTGGGTCCCTTTATGACTATCATGTCTCCCTTGGTCCCTATCAGCTTTCCAAATCCATCTACGACGAGTTTCAATTTCATCCCCTGCAGTAATTGTAGTAGGGACACCTAGCATCGCAATTCTCCGCTATACCAGGATCCTTCCTCTCGGAGATTATTTCCAATTTCTCGTCTCTTTCCTCTATCCACCAACTCCTCAGCTCGTCTCCTATGAAGAATATGTCCTTCTTTATCACAGGATCGTCTCCTTTGAAGTTCAGATATACTACAGCTCCTATGTCTACCGGGACTCCGTATACTCCCTCCAAGACCATTGCGTAACCAGTTGGATATAACCTATACCAATCCCTCTCCTCAGGCGAGACCTTCAGGTCGAAGACTATGTTTCTGAGGTAATCGAAGGCATCAATGTTGAGCAAACCGGATAATCCTAGTAGCTCTCCGCTTATCCTGTGTCCTACTAGCAGAGGTATTGCAGTCGCCATGACGTCTCTCTCTGTTGAATAAGGTTGCTCCACTTTTCTAGAAGAGATCAATGATTTGGACTGGATGACTATGTAATTCCAAACCTTCTCTGCTTTTCTCCTTATTGGGTCTACCCAATTAGGGTCGCTTATCTCGGAGTAGTTTCTGTTCCACCAATCCTCAAATCTCTCTTCTCTTCCGTTTAAAATTGAGTTAAAACAATCCTCTGCTAGTTTATGCATAGTTGTTCCAAGGGAAAGGGAGTAAGTGTACTCTCCCCTGATTCCCTTCACGGCTGAAAGGAAGACGTTCCTATTGGTAGGACAGTACTTAGAACAAACCAAATACATTGGTGCTCTGGTCTGGTAGTATGGTCTCACTGGTGGATTTGGCCAATTCCATCCTCTTAGGTCCTCAGATACTCCACTCTTTCTTATTAGCGGATATATTCTCCCGAGGAGGTACTTCTGCTCCATTTGTGTTAGGAAGTACACCCCCTCCTCCCCCTAGAGCACGACTACGTCTTCCCCGAGGAGTCTTTCCTTTTCTCTCTTGCTTTTAGCCATCACCCTCAGTAGTGAAAAACACCTGTTACAGAGTGGCACTATGTAAATGCTGTCCCTCTCGGAGGTTAAGTATCTCCTCAATAATCTCTCGAGCACTTCTCTGTCGTTTGGATTTGTTTCTCCCATGAATCCGGAGTATTGGACTCTCCTGAGACCGAACTCCTTTAGTATGGTGGAGACTTTGACTCTGGATCTGTCGTCACTTATGTCGTATATGACTAGGGTTCTCATGCTAAGGGATAAATCCCTCAAGGGATTAATTTGTTTCGGATGAAAATGTTGAGGGTCTCTGAAACCACCATGGTATTGTCCTTCAAGGGAACGGTGAAGTTGCCTTACTGGCTAGGTTCCACTCTGAGGGGAGGACTGGGTCACGTCCTAAGGGAAATGGTCTGTGACTCCGGATTAGACTGCAATGAATGTGGGGAGAATTGTCTTTATTACCACCTATACGAGAGGAGAGAATCCAAGAGGGGGCACGCCTCCCCACCTAAGCCGGTAATACTAGTTCCTCCATTCTTCGGAAGAGAGATGTTTTGGAGAGATGGTGGAGAAATAACTGTTAGACTTCTCATGCTAGGGGATTTCATAAAGTACTTCCCCATAATAGTTCTCTCTATCTCTGAGCTGGGCAAAAAAGGACTTGGATCAGAGAGGGTGTATGACATAAACAGATTCGTGTTGAAAGAAGTGAGAGGGTTCTCGGGCGAATTGCTCTTCAACGGATCGGAGATGAGGATACCTCCTCCCAGCATAGACGTAAGAGAAGTGGATCCAATCGAAGGAGATAGGTTCAGGGTGTACTTCAGGACTCCATACACAGGTAGGACTTTCCCTCTTGGGCCTAGGGAATTCCTCTCCAGGACGAGGAACAGACTGATAAGATTCGTGAACGAGTACGGAGATTCCTCTTACGTGGAGGAACCGGAGGCAAAGGGAAGGATTTTGAGATTCGAGAAGCACGTCCATTTCCTG
>QMUK01000099.1 GCA_003660555.1 Thermococci archaeon | reverse complement strand
GGATGGGAGATAAAAACATCTATAAAGGCAGAAGCCACATCTACAACACCACCGCAAGGATACACAGATCCAGGGGGATCTAAGAGTGGGGTTTACAAGTACGGGGTTTTCAAAGAGGACGTAGACGGAGATGGTTATCCAGAGTTAGATTTGAATTCAAATGGGACATCGGAAGAGATAAACTTCGTTTTAGTAGACCCATATGAATCTGGAATCTATGAGAGAGTATACATGGATTTAGATGGCTCTAACACGTTCTATTATGAGTTCTCTGAGGGATCGGAGATAAACAACTCGGGAATATTCGTTAGCCACATAGACCCCAGTGGAGAATTCCTCACTCTCTCGAACGGAACCCCATTGAAGCTTAGTTTAAGAGGATGCGAGGAACTCAAAGTAACCTTGGAGATAAGAGCTCCCGGATGGTTCACATACGGTAACAACTCCTATCTGATAGTCTCTCTCGTCAAAGGAGACAGGACATTCAGTAGGAAGGGAATCTTGATAACATCAGGAATGGAGAGGGACATTGGAATCTCCGGACTGGAATTATCTGAAAGCAGGCTGAGACCTGGGGAAATACTTAGAATCTCTACAAAAGTCAAGAACTATGGGACTAAGAAAGAGACGAACATTGGGGTTAGAGCCAGACTGGGAGACACGGTCTCTTACAAGGAAATACCATACATCCTCCCAGGAGAAGAGAGGGAGGTCGCACTGGATGTTAGAGTCCCAGATACTCAGGGCAACCTATCTGGGAACGTCCAAATAGTCTTTCCACAGGATCAGAACCCATCTAACAACTCTAGAGCAATAAGTGTGGTTGTGGAGGGCAAAGTAGAGATATGGTCTGGCGATTTGGAAGTAGGACAGGCTTTGGAACTTGGAGACTACATAATAAGATTCCCCAGGATGAGCGCTCCGACAGTTGGACCATACGGTGGAATAACACCTCCAGGAAGAGTAATGGTCGAGGTGTATTACCAAGGGGAGATGATAGCAGCAGATTTGTTAGAAGAAGACGATTCCTTGAGGATAGAACTCAGGAAGAGCTACATAACTCTAGTAGCAGATGACGTGGATTCCATAAGGGGTAGAATAGAGTTCACCCTCTATGTTGATAGAGACAAAGTGTTCTACATGGAGGACCTCCCGGAATGGACTTCCGAAGAAGGAGAAGTTGATGAGGAAACACACGAATACTCCGTGAGAGTAATAAAGATAGACCCGAGTGCTGAGGAAGTTGAACTCTCTGTCTACATGGACGACGAGTACGTGGGTAGAGCAATAATCCAAGAGGGAGGAGCTAGGCTTTTCGAGTCAACGGATGGAACTGAAAATGCCATTGAGGTACAAGTACATCAAATAAAGAAGGTAGGAGAGTACTATTACGCAGTAATAAGCTTATTTGGAGCACCTTTTGTTGAAGACGACGTAAGAGAGATAAGATATCCATTTAATCCAGCTGAGCAGCCAGCTCAGCAATTCGGATTACCGCAACCACAACCCACTGAGACCACACCGAAGGAACCGAGAGTTTCGCTGAACTTCGAGGTAAGCACTACCGAACTCTTCCAAGGACGAGAACTCCTCATGATAATAGACGTAAGAAACGAGGGAGAAGGGGTTGCTAAAGCCTTAGAGGTCAATTTGAATGTTCCTCAGGGACTATACATCTCAAAGGGAGAGAAGACGATATTCACGGATTTATCCCCAGGAGACAAGATCAGGAAGGCAATTAGCATAAGAGCAGAGGAACCAGGTACATATTCTATTGTGGCTGACATAAAATACAAGGACGAGGAAGGAAACGAATACACAGACTCGAGAGAAGTGTACATATTAGTCTCAGAGAAACCGTCTCCTTCTATAGAGGTTAGAAAGGAGATATCATCACAAAGTCTAGGTCTAGACGAGGAGCTAGTAGTAAAAGTCACAGTAGTCAATAGAGGTAAGGGGGAGGCCGATGACTTGAGAATAACAGACCCAATCCCCGAGGGATTAAACATATCGTATGGAAAGAACACAGCATATGCATCATCTCTCGGACCAGGAGGAGAACTGAAAGTTACTTACTCGTTGAGAGCATCTAAACCAGGAAACTACAGACTAGGGACACCCATAGTAACTTACACCTTCGAGGGAAAGACCTTTGAAGCGAGAGGAAATTCCTTCTTGGTTTCCTTCACCACAACTCCAGAGATATCAGCTAGCAAGACAGTCGAACCTGCAGAAATTAGACAAGGAGAAGAATTGACCTCAGTAATAGTCGTATCAAACGTTGGGGACGTACCAGTTAAGATTAGGGTAGTTGATCCAGTTCCAAATGGTTTCTCGGGCGAACCCTTGGTCGAAGAATTCTTCCTAGAGGAAGGAAAGACTAGAAAACTAATACACAGAATTAGAGCCGAAAAAACAGGAAAACTTAGAGTAGATCCCGCCATAATAAAGTACGGGGAGGAGGGGCTTGAATTCGAGACCTCCACCGAGGAAGTGACGGTCAACGTCAAGAGACCACCTATTGGGGAGCTGATTAAGAGGAAGGAGTACCTGCTCCCATTGTTGCTCTTGGCTCTCATAGCAGTTGCATTGCTGCTCATTTCGTCTAGAAATAAAAGAAGGAGAGTGCAGCTCTCGACCAAGAGGGAAACTAGGTATTCGCCTAGGAGAAGAGGAGAAAGAGCTGTAGCGCCACTTAGGATGCTTTAATCCCTGAGTAAAATTTTTTATTTCGGTAGAGTACTCCACATGGGGGTGCCACCAATTGGAAGAGAGGGTACTAACGGTCTCCGACATAATGACGTCCAAGGTCATCACGGTCTCCAAGGAGGAAAACGTTGCAGAGACAGCGAAATTAATGGTTAGACATGGAATAGGAAGTGTGATAATTGTTGAGGACGGTAAACCAGTTGGTATAGTCACAGAGAAGGACATACTAGACAAAGTGGTGTCTCAAGACAAGAGAGGTAGTGAGGTGAAGGTCTCCGAGATAATGTCTACTCCACTGATAACGGTGGAGCCCGAATCCACTCTTGAGGAGGCAATAGACACTATGGCAAGATATGACATAAGAAGACTTCCAGTTGTTAGGGGAGACACTCTCTTGGGAATAGTAACCTCATCAGACGTCATAAGGGGCACTTCGGAGTACTCCCTCATGAAGGAAGAGAACATCCCGAGTTCAGGCATTTGCGAAGTTTGCGGAGAATACACCGACGTACTAATTGAAAAAGACGGAAAGTATCTTTGTCCTAGTTGTGCGGAGGAATTAGATTAACGTTGTAGGTGGTTTACCTGATAGTTAAAGACATAATGAGAAGAGAACCTTTTGCGATGGAAGATGAGTTAGCAACGACTCTAAGAGCTAAAATGAGGGAGTTGGATCTCAGAAGCATTCCTGTAGTAGACGATGAAGGAAAATTAGTCGGAGTAATAGGCAGGAAGGATCTGCTAAGAGTCACTTCGGGAAAATCCATGATATTGGTGAAGGGAATCGCATCTCCACCAATTGTCACTTGTTCACCCGATTCTACCATTGAAGAAGTGGCTAGGGAGATGATCGAGAAAGACGTAGCAATGATTCCTGTAGTAAAGGAAAACTTCCTTCTTGGTTTCTTAACTATCGAGGACGTACTAAGAGTAGTCTCTGAGAGGAAACCCGAAAGGGGTAAGATCAGTGTTTCAGAGGTTATGTCCAAGGAAGTGGAGATCTGTAGCCCTGAGGACTCATTGACGAAGGTATGGACCAGAATGGAGGAGACAGGATTTTCAGGCTTCCCAGTTCTTAGAGATGGGAAGTTAGTCGGAATAGTGACGAGAAAGGACATAATAGAAAGTGGAAGTATCAGACTTGAGCTGGAGTCGGAAAAGGGGAAATTCAGGAATCCGCCGAAG
>QMUK01000098.1 GCA_003660555.1 Thermococci archaeon | reverse complement strand
TACATGAGAAGACAAACAGTCACTATAAATTGGAGTGGAGATCTTCCCCTAGCCCAAGGAATAAGGTTCGGGGTGGAGTGAATGGATGGAAAATATCAAGTCCCAAAGCCTGTGAACGAGCCTATAATAGACTACTCTCCAGGTACTCCTGAGAGGGAGACACTAAAGAAGGAACTCAGGAAAATAAGAGAGAATAAAATAGAGATTCCCCTAATAATAGGTGGAAAAGAGGTGAGAACTGGAGTAAAAGGCGAGTGTAGATTACCGCACGACCACTCAGTAGTAATAGGGGAATATCACAAGGCTGGAGAGGAAGAAATAAACAAAGCGATAGATTCCGCCCTAAAAGCATGGGAGAAATGGGCTTACTATCCGTGGGAGCACAGGTTATCTGTATTCTTGAAGGCTGCTGAACTTATGTCTAAGAAGTACAGAGTTTTCATAGACGCTGTGGTAATGCAAGTCCACTCCAAGAACCCATTCCAAGCAGAGATAGACGTAGCTGAGCTAATAGATTTCTGGAGATTTAACTCCTATTACGCACAGCAGATCTACGAGGATCAGCCCATGTACTCCCCGACAGGATTCTGGAACAGAATGGACTACAGACCGTTAGAAGGATTCGTCTTCGCTGTCCCACCCTTTAACTTCTTCTCGATAGGAGGAAACTTGCCAACAGCTCCGGCGATGATGGGCAACGTAGTGATCTGGAAGCCAGCTTCCTCAGTTGTTTACTCCAATTACTGGATAATGAAAATATTGATGGAGGCAGGACTGCCTAAGGGAGTGATAAACTTCGTCCCTGGAGATTCCAAGCTCATAGGAGATCTAGTCTTGGATCACCCGGATTTGGCTGGAGTGCACTTCACTGGATCTACATCAACGCTGAGATTCATGATGAAGAAAATAGGCCAGAACATAGACAAATACAGGAATTATCCTAGAGTAGTTGGAGAGACTGGTGGAAAGGACTTCATCTTCGTTCACTCTTCTGCTGAGATAGAAGAGGTAGTGACTGCCATACTTAGAGGAGCCTATGAGTACCAAGGCCAGAAATGCTCGGCTGCTTCCAGAGGGTATGTGCCCAGGTCACTCTGGCCAGAAATAAAGAAGAGACTGGTGGAGGAACTGAAAACGATGAAGATGGGCTCTCCAGAGGAGCTCGGTAACTTCATAAACGCCGTAATAGATAAGGGAGCATTTGAGAAAATAGTGGAGTACATCGAGTTTGCCAAAAAGTCAGAAGACATAGAGATAATATACGGAGGAGGATACGATTCCTCCAAGGGATACTTCGTGGAGCCGACTCTGGTAGAGGTTAAGGATCCAAAGTCTAAGTTGATGGAGGAGGAGATCTTCGGCCCAGTCTTCTCAGTTTACGTATACGAGGACCAGAAATACGAGGAGACTCTTAAACTATGCGATGAAACTTCCCCCTATGGCTTGACAGGATCCATATTCGCTAGAGATAGGAATGCCATAATAAAAGCTGAGAAGTTGCTTAGATATGCTGCAGGAAACTTCTACATAAACGATAAGCCGACAGGGGCTATAGTAGGGCAGCAACCATTCGGTGGTGCTAGAGCATCTGGAACGAATGACAAAGCTGGGGCTATGCTCAACCTGCTCAGATGGGTCACACCTAGAGCAATAAAAGAGACGTTCCTTCCTCCTAGGGACTATAGATATCCGTTCTTAGAGGAGGATTAGCCCTTATCCTCTTCTTTCTTTTCTTGAGGTTTGGTTCTGGCGATCCTCATTGCATTCAGTATAACAGCTAAACTCAATCCTAAGTCTCCTAGGGTCACAGCTAACCACAGGGTTATCTCCCCTAAAGCTGCTAGTACTGCTATTACCCCTTTCACTATTATTGAGGAGAACACGTTCTGCTTTATTATCCCCATTGTTCTCTCACCGAGTCTAATCACATATGGTATTTTACTCAGATCATTCTGTATCAGTGATACATCAGAGACTTCTAAAGCCACATCTGCTCCATCTCCCATGGCAATGCCCACATTAGCTCTAGCCAAAGCTGGGGCGTCGTTGATTCCGTCTCCCACCATTATGACTCCTTCCTCTGAGAGTCTTTCTATTGCCTTGACTTTGTCTTCCGGGAGCAAGTTCGCTAAGAAGTCCATCTCAAGCTCGCCCGATATTGCCCTCGCTACCCTCTCATTGTCTCCTGTGAGCATCACAGTTCTAAAGCCCATTCTTCTGAGTTCCTTTATTAGTTCGTGAGATTCGTCTCTTAGCTCGTCCCTTAGAGCTATTACACCGATTATTTTGGATGAGGTCCCAAGTATGGCTATGGTCTTTCCTTCATTTTCTAGTTCATCTATTTCTCTTGGGATTTCTATTCCCATGTCCTCGAACAACTCCCTGTTTCCAAGATAGTACTTTCTCCCATCGAGTTTCCCTATTACTCCTCTTCCTGGAACTAATTTCAATTCCTCTATTTCTCTAGGTTCTATCCCTCTATTCGAGGAGTACTTCGATATGGCCTTGGAGATAGGGTGTTTAGATCTCCCGAGAGAAGTTGCAATGGAGAGTAATTCTTCCATGTCAGATCCGTTGAGATGTAAGACGTCAGTTACTGCTAACTCTCCCTTGGTTAAAGTGCCAGTCTTGTCAAAAGCTATCACTTTAGATCTACTGACTTCTTCTATTGGCTTGCCGCCCCTCAGGAGAACCCCATTCCTAGCTGCCGAAGTCACAGCAGAAACTATCGAAACTGGAGTTGATATGGCTAGAGCACAGGGGCAAGCTATCACTAACATTATTAGTCCTCTATACACCCAATCCCCGAGTGGTTCTCCGAGAAGGAGCGGTGGCACGATGGAGATCAACACCGCTATCGATACTACTAGAGGTGTGTAATATCCAGAGAATCTCTCTATGAAGGACTCCGTCTTAGATTTTCTCTCGAGAGATTTTCTAACCAGTTCTGAAATCTTAGAGATAAGACTTTCTTCCTGAGGCTTATCCACTTTAATCTCCAAGTACCCGTCCTCGTTAAGAGATCCTGCGAATACTCTATCCCCTCTTCTTTTAGTTACCGAGATACTCTCGCCAGTTATTGGTGCCTGATTTACTTGAGATGTACCAGAAACTACTATTCCGTCCAGAGGTATTCTTTCTCCTGGTCTGACTATTATTACTTCTCCCACCTTGACTTCCTCAACCGGGACGTTGCGCTCAGAGTCTCCTCTTTTCACAGTGGTTCTCTCTGGAACTAGCTCGGCAAGAGACAAAAGTGAGTCCTCGGCTTTAAAAACAGCGTATTCCTCCAAAGATTCTGCCAAAAAGAATAGATATATCACTGCTGCTCCTTCTAGGGGATGTTCTGTGAGAATGGCTCCTACTGCTGCTACGCTTACTAGAAAGTCTATGTTTGGTCTCCTACGCAAAACAGATCTTATTCCACTCTTAAAGATGTCGGATCCGATCCACACTGCTATTACAACTACTAAAATAATGGAAGGTGACCTTAGCCCCAATGAGCTGGAGAGTATGCTAATTGAGAGTGCTATAGCTCCACCTACTATCTTCCTCTTATCCAGTGTAGTCCTACAGCACTCTCTCCTTGGCATGTTCAATACCCATTTCTATTAGTTTCAGTACGTGTTCGTCTGCAAGGGAGTAGTACACGAACTTCCCCTTCCTAACGTGTTTAACTAGGTTCAACGTTCTGAGTATTCTTAGCTGATGAGAAACTGCTGACTGGCTAATCCTCAGTAAATCTGAGAGGTCACATACTCTTAACTCTCCTTTGGACAATAAGTAGAGTATCTTAACTTTCGTAGGATCACCTAGCACTTTGAATGTCTCAGAGAGTGTAGACACTATCTCGTTCGTGGGAATATCCAACTCTAACTCCTTTGAGGATTCTGAGATACCTTTTCTCATGTGAACCAATGTTCATATAATCATATATAAGGATTTCCCTAGTCCAAGGGCCT
>QMUK01000097.1 GCA_003660555.1 Thermococci archaeon | reverse complement strand
TTGGTAAAATCAAATCGCGAGAAAAACTTTATAATTTCATTTTGTCGACGAAGTATCTTCATAATAGATTTAAACTTTATCGGTACATCATGTTCTTTAATTTTCTCAATTTGATCCAGAAAATCTTTGAGCTCGTATTTCGTTAAGAGCCAGTCGATGAACTCATCAACACCGCTTTCATCGACTTGACCTTGAAGGATAACACAAAGTAAATTCCTAAATCCAGGGAATTCAGTTCTATTTTGCCATGCGGTTTTCAACAATCTCTCTACTTTTTTCTCTATTTCTTTTATTTTGTCGCTTGAAATAATATTGTGCCTTTTAACCTTTTCCACGACTTTTTTGATCAAATACAAAAGATATATCGCTTTGTCGTGTGACATGTGCATCGAAACGTACTTAAAATGAGGTATTAATGTAGGTTCATCTACACTCAATGTTATTTCTTTTAATCTTTTCCATTTCTCGTCTGAGTCAACATTGTCCTTTCTTTCAATCCATTCCAAGTATTCGTGGTAGGGTAGAAAGAAGACGCTTTCAGGAATTAATCGCACCTTAAATTGCCAGCTTTGCTCCGGAAAATTCCGCATACCTCGTTTTGACCTTATTTCTTTCAGAAGATCTTTTGGAATAGAATAACTTTGCGGAAAACTCGTATTCTTGACTAATCCAGCACCTAAAATTAGATATCTGTAGTCATCACCGTTAACTGGATTACTGTAATTCGCGTAAAAGAAGACTATAGAACGATTTGGGATAAGTTCGCTTAGATATTTTTGTGTTCGTTTTTTGAGTTCCTCTGGAGGAGGATACCGCTCATAACCCTCCTCCGCAAAACCAAGCTTAAAACACCATGTAAAGACAGAAAAAGGTTCAAGGTAATCTTCTAATGGAGGGACTTCTTTCCATTTCGGTTTGATATCCTGAAGAATGTCTGTGAACGGATGGGGGTCTCTTATTTTACACTTTTCATTTCCTTTTGCATTTATGACCCAGTAGCAAGGAGGTAAATATTCTCCTACTACATGCGAAATTCCTGAATTTTTATGGTTATCTTCAAAATCCACTTTTATTCTTCTCTGGATTCTAGGAGAAAGAAGCGAATAATTGCTTCTACAATAAAAATTTTGAGAGGGATTTCTGCAAATTTTTCCACACCACTTATTATCATGCCAAGCGAATCTCACTGTTAAATGTTTCATGATATTAAACTATCACTGCACCTTTTTTAATTAATCTTCCGCTCTTCTTCTAGCCAAAAACAATGTTGACATTTTACAGCAAGAAATACCCAGAAGTTCGAGGTGATTAAATTTTATCGAGAGAAAAGAATGTCCTGCTTCCCTTCGATATCCTTTTGGCGAAAAGTTTCGATTTTTTAAGCAAGATGAAAAGTCTATCCTTCAATTCTACTATTCTATCTTCGCTAACAAATTCCCTAAAATCTCTTACGGAAGTTACAAAATCAAAACTTATCCGTAATGTTTCTAACAACTTGAAGTATTTCCAAACACATGTCTGGTACCATTCAGGGAATAGATTTTCGTTTCTCACTACAGCCATATCTTTTTCGAGGAAAGAAATAATGTCCTCTGCGGCAGTAATGGCGTTAACAAGTGAAGAATAAAGGATACTTACAAGAAGTTCAGGAGGGTGAGCATGAATTTGCAGCTGCTCGAACGTTCGTCTTAACTCTAACAATTCTCGTTGGAGTTCCCAGAAGCTTGAATCATATTTATCTTCCAATTTCCTTTCCTCCACGTCATTTGAAATGAATTAGAGAATGTTTAAAACCCTACCGTTGAATTATAAAGGGTCATTAACAAATAAAACGACGTTTCAGGAAAAATTATCTAAATGAAAATCGTGAAAATTTCTTTAGACAATGCGTATGCTTTCATAGTATTATCTCCAGTTATCAGTATAGCGTTATTTTTAAGTGCTGTCTCTATTATCATTTCATCTCTTTGAGTACTTGTTATATCTTCTGGGATATCCTGAATTCTACCTATATTCTTAAGTTTGATTCGCCCCATAGAAGCGTATCTTGCTAAATTTTTAAATTCCTCTTTACCAACTTTGACGACATCGCATTCTTTCCAAACAACAGCTGGTATCAGTACGGTGAAATCTTCAAAAAACCTTGAACTTTCAAGATCCTGACTTATCAATCTTCTACGAATGATGTTGCTATCAGGAACTACGTAGCCACAATAATATCTCAATGTAATTCCAGCGTCATCTATCAATTTCTTACACGACGGACATTTCATTCCAGACACTTTTCTTCCGTTAACATCTTTGAAGATTGCAAAACTCACTGCTTTTTGTGTTTTTCCGCAATGCGGACAGTTAATCGATAATGATTGAATGGATAATTTCCCTTCTTCAAAATCTTCGATGAATTTTCTTGACATGAGTTCCTCTCTAATGGGCGGAATAATTTTCTTGACTTTTCTTGTCTTGTTCTCTATCTGCCTAACGATACGAAAAGACCTCTTAACAAACCAAGGCCAAGGTTTACCTGAAGCGTGCCATTTTTCAAGCCAACGAACAGTTTTGGGGTCTCCTGCGTTTCCGGTGCCAACTGACAGACCGTTAATTTGGAACTCTGGATTTTCGTTAATTCGTTTAATAACTTCTTCACGTGCTCTTTTCGAAATGAGAGAAGCGATCTTGGCTTCAAGATACGTTTCATCAGCATTGTGAGTTACAACTACTTCTGTCCCTTGTTTTTCAAGGAAATTGAAAAACTTTTTCAAAGAAGTACCTAAACCGTAATCATCCAGCACTATTCTACATTTAGACATCTCAACTTCTCTAAAAAAGATCGATAAAATTCTTTGGTAAACAACATCCATAATTTTGTTAATGTTATAAGTGTCGACATGCCAAGGTGGAATCGTTTCATTTAGAAAGTTGAGACCAAATTTTCTATAAGCATCTATTTTCATAAAAAGAGAGTCCCAATATTTGAAATTGTGTCTTTTCTTTGTATCCGCCGGTCCTATAACATGATCTAATTTTTCGAAGATTTCACTAGGAAAAACAACACCTGTAAGTACCATATGCCCTATGACTTCACCCTTACCCGTTTCATCCAGCCCTATAAGATAATCCTTGGTTGGTAAGACGTAACTAGAACCCACCATAGAGTCGATATGGTTCCAGACTTCAAACACGAGAGGGTCTTTGGATTTTGAAGGTGTCGAATAAAGAGTACCCTTTTTGTAGAAAGTGAATGTCGAATCCGATAGTCTTACTCTCCAGTCTTCGATTACACTTTTAACCTCCTGTTCAGTTGCCCCCATATCCAATAAATAGTTCTTAATTTCTTCCGCCAAATTTTCTTCTATGTTTTTCCAAGTCCTTCCTTGCATAATTCCTTCCAATAAAACTGGGAGATTAGAAAAATAAAAACCTTAAGAGAAGGCGAAATTACGGAATTTCCTTCACCAACAAAACTTAATGTTACGCTTTTCGATCCTTGTTCGCGAGAAAGCATGAATAAACAAACAAATGAAGCTAAAAACAGCTACAGGATTGAGATATACATAGGAAGTGATAATGATTCAAGAAAAATAGATGATTTTTATCTCGAAAAAATTAAGAGATGGGCAAACTCGACTTTTCCAGAAGGCTACACACTCGTTAGAGGAGAAGGGTATTTCAACGGGAATCCTGAAGACTCGATCGTGCTTCAAGTTCTTCTAGACTATGATCCTAACCTCAAGCGTCAACTCGAGAAATTGAAGAAAGAATTAAGGCAAGATTCCATACTCGTCGTCAAATCAAAGGTCGTGTATGAGATGGTCTAAATGGAGCGTTCTGTTTGTGGAAAGAAACTTGGGAAAGGGGAAGTTTCCTATGAAGACATTGGAGCTTATAAATAGAAACTTAAAGCACGAAATCATTAGGCTTCTGATGTTATATTTATTAACGAAGTTTAAAATATTTCATTTGTGAAGAT
>QMUK01000096.1 GCA_003660555.1 Thermococci archaeon | reverse complement strand
GGCTCAGAGGAGGACTGAGGAGAGAGTGAATGAGTTGGCTGAGGCTCAGAGGAGGACTGAGGAGAGAGTGAATGAGTTGGCTGAGGCTCAGAGGAGGACTGAGGAGAGTCTACATAGGTTGAATTTAGCGGTGACCAATCTCTCAACAGCAGTTGGGAGGTTAAGTGACACGATAGGCTTTGGATTGGAGGACGTTGCCAGAGTAATGATTCCAGGTTGGTTGGAGAGACATGAGGGCATAAAAGTAGGAGAATTGGAGAGAAAGTTCTTCACTCTGGATGAAGAGACAGTAGAAATAGACATCTATGGAGAGGGGGAAAAGGAGGGGAGAGAAGTAATTATCTTGGGAGAGGTGAAGTCTAGAATACACGAAAGGGACGTGAGAGAATTTCTGGAGAGAGCTAAGGAGCTAGAGCCATTGTTCAAGGGGAAAGAAATATATAAGATAGTTTTCGGTTTCCTGATATATCCAAAGGCTGAAGAAGTGGCGAAGAAGCACGGAATAAGGGCAATAGCCAGTTACATGAGATGATTTAATTAGATTCCCTCCAGAATGGTTGGAATAGAGTTTTGATGGGGGCATCGGAGTATATTCAATGGGAGGTTTCTTTACATTTGATAGCGAAACCATGAAGGATCTCAGTAGAATATTTATTTATTAGCTTCCAAATATCCGAAGAAGAGTTAAGAACTCTTTTT
This sequence comes from Thermococci archaeon, assembly GCA_003660555.1. Lineage (GTDB taxonomy): Archaea > Hadarchaeota > B88-G9 > B88-G9 > B88-G9 > B88-G9. The sequence goes on along the minus strand of QMUK01000096.1, from coordinate 3,289 downwards.
GACATAGAAAACATCGAGGCATTCAACTTTGGGGATCTGAATAGTCTTGATACCAATGATGATTCAATCATTAGTTGATGGGAGTGAAATTACGGATCCTGAAGCTAGAACTCTTTGGAGAGACAGAGATCGTTAAAGAATTCTTTTGCTCGGATATGAGATTTCTTCTATTGATGGACGCGACCATGTAACATTTTTTAGGTGTTTTTTAGCAGTGGCAGCGGCAGTTTTTAGCTCGTTTATCGTTGGTCGCCTCCATGGGAAATTAGGGACTGGCATGTATCCTATTATGTGGAATGGAATGTTGTCGTCGATACTTGCTATAAACTCCGCTATTCTTTCAACTTCATCGACATCTACGAATTTAGGGACCAATACAGTATTTGTTTTGAGTGTAATTCCTTTTTGATAACATCTCTCGAAGTTCTCGAGTGCCTCTTCGTTAGTAAAATTTCCCGTATACTCTCTATGGATATCTTCACTAATAGCTTTTATACCTGCTACAACACCCTCTACTCCTTCAGGAGGCATTAATGATAGATTTGTGTGACCGATACTCACACTCAATCCAAGATCCATGGCAAACTCAGCTATGGTTGGGAGATTGGGATTTATAAGGGGCTCTCCACCAAGGAACTTTACTGTTTTAGCTTTTCCATTAAGATAATATTCCTCTACTAGTTTCATTATTTCATTTTCTGAGATCTCTCTGCATTTTTCTACGCTGCATGGATCTCTGATTCTATATGTGCATACAGAGCACGCCCAGTTACAACCGAAATTGTAAATGAATAGTGTTCTTGAATGCTCTGTGTATGTAACTTTCCTAAAGAAGGGGGTCTTGCAACGCCACCATTTCACTTTCATCATCTCATATTGTTTTTAAAGGAATTATTCCCAGTATTTCTCCATTTTCTCCCTCAATGATCTTAACGTCTATCTTATAAATTTCTCCTATGTTCTTGGGTGTGAGAACCTCACTAGGTGTACCGGCTGCAAATATTTTGCCGTTCTTAAGTAGGATGATCTTATCACAGAAACGTGCAGCCAAAGATAAATCGTGTAATGTTACAATAGTTACGAGATCGTTCTTGACCGTGAATTCTTTCACTATACTCATTATTTGAAGCTTGTAATTTGGGTCGAGATGAGAGGTTGGTTCATCAAGTAAAAGAACTTCAGGTTGCTGGATAAGTGCTCTGGCTATGTGAATCCTCCTTCTTTCTCCGCCGCTAACTTCATCTAATCTTCTTTCTAGAAATTCGCGAAGACTCAATTTCTCAATTACGTCTTCAATATAAGTTGATGCATCTTGATCAAAAAGTTTGAGTGGAGATGTGTGAGGGTATCTTCCCATAAGTATCGTTTCTAAAACTGTAAATGGCACATTAATGTTTTCTTGAGTAACCACGGAAATTTTTCTTGCCAATTCTATTCTCGACAATGTTCTGATGTCTTTTCCATCCAAGAAAATTACACCTCGTTTAGGTGTAAGTACTCGAAAAATACACTTGAGTAATGTGGTTTTTCCAGCTCCATTGGGGCCAAGAACTCCAATAATTCTTTTTTTCTCTGCTTCAAACGTGATATTTTTTAGTACATCTATGCTGTCATAGGAGAAAGCGACGTCACATACTTTCAGTAGCATGGGCTATCACCCTCTTCCTCTTCTTTAACAAGTAAATGAAGAAGGGAACGCCAAAGAGTGAGGTTATTATTCCAATCGGTATTTCAGCAGGTTTTATCGCGACTCTAGATATGAGGTCTGCGAGGACAAGAAATGCTCCGCCGAAGAATGCAGAAGCTGGAATGAGAAATCTATTGTCGGGTCCTATTACAAGTCTCACCATGTGTGGTATTACTAGTCCAACGAAACCTACAGGGCCAACATATGAGACGCAAACAGATACGAGTAACGCAACTAGTATCACAATAATTCTTCGAGACTTATCAACTTCAACTCCCATACTTTTTGCTGTATCTTCACCTAACATCATAACATTGAGCTCCTGTCCAAAAAACAGTGATATAGCGATTAGTGGTAGTGAACCTATAGCAACTATTCGAACTTCTTGCCATCTAATTCCTGTAAGATTTCCCATTAGCCAAAAAACTATAACATCAAGTTTCTCTCCTGCAACATACATCATAAATGAGGTTAATGCAGAAAACAGGGATGAAACAGCTATACCAGCGAGAAGAAGACTTGTTAATGGGAGGTGTCCATCCTCGGCTGCAACCACATATGTTATCGTAAGTGAAAGCAAAGCAAATACGAAAGCAAAAATAGGAATCGGAATTATGGTCCATATCTCCAATATAACTGCAAGAGCTGCACCAAATGCTGCTCCTGATGACATTCCCAAAACGTAAGGACTTGCAAGAGGATTTCTGAAAACTCCCTGCACCATGCAGCCTGCTACTGCAAGTGATGCTCCTACCATACTCGCCATGAGTATGCGGGGCAATCTAACTTTCCAAATAATAATCGTGTACAGGGAATTTAAGCCGGACGACGAGTCTCCTAACAGAGTTTTTAGTACGAGGCTTGGTGGAATTCGAACAGCTCCGACACTTACTCCTATAATCACGGATAGAATGAATAGCACTATTGAAAACGTCATGAATAGAATTTTTTTAGCAATTATTTGCTTGTAAACTTCAAGAATCATCCGATGCACCTGCACATGCTCTCAAAGAGTTACTTACTTAAGGATGGAGGAGTGCTACTAATAAAATAAAAGAGTTTGCATGATAATTTTTTCCCTCAAGGGGGCTTGAGCTTGCTCTTATTGAAAAATCCAAACTATCTTTACTGGGTAATTGTAGACGTAGCATTAACTTCTCCTTTGTTAATAGATCTTCTGGTTTAATCCGTGGAATAAACACTTCACATAGTTGCATCGTCCCTACAACAGTTTGTATCGAAAATTCGCTTGTAGATGCTGGTGATGTGTGACTCGAGGTTTCGGGCACGTTAACTCCAAAGAAAGCCCACAGCATGAATTCAAGGCCTTCAATAAATCTTGGAGATGCTGTCGTAATATGTCTATCGAGATGATATATTTTGCCGTTCCTTACCGCATTTATTTGATACCAGCCAGTTCTATCAGTGAAGTTTTCAAGGGGCAGATCACTTTCATACAGTATTACGTCTGGGTTTGCCTCGATGATGTATTCGTCACTGAGTTTCGGGTAGCCTGTAAGGTTTCCGGCGATGTTAACGCCGCCAGCCAGTTCTATCAATTGATGTGTGAAGGTGTTTCTTCCAACGGTTTTGTATGGCGAG
>QMUK01000095.1 GCA_003660555.1 Thermococci archaeon | reverse complement strand
CCCAACTTCACCAGTGATCTCGTCTTTAATTTCGTTTGGAGAGGGTGAAACCATTGCGGCATCAACGTTTACATACTCCTTGGGGACGTCTACGATGGAATTTCCACGGATGACGGCAACCCATGTTATAACGTAAATGTTCTTGCCTTTCTTCCTTCCATATTCGTGAATTTTCTCAACGATTTCGAAAGCAGATTTATAGCTCTCCTTTACTGCCGGATGATCTGGATTCTTCGTCAGAATCTCCATTAAATGGGCTTGCATGTAAAGCATGTCGATCCATATCGCATCGACTCCAGCGTCTATCTGTTTGTAGATCCTCTCGATGAAAATCTTTTGAAAATCAGGATTTGTCAAATCTGGGAAGTACTTTCTCATTCTTTGTTTTAATTCCTCCTCAGGTGGGCAGGGCTCATTTTCATCAATATGCCCCCACCTTCTTGCCCAGTAGCATTGAATTTCTCTTTTACTAACATTTATTCCCCACTTCTCAGGATTTAGAGCCATCTCCCATGCTTTGTTTCTGTCTTCGGGCTCAAGGATTAAATGAGATTTGCCAACTTCTTCAGGGTAAAGAAATTCAGCTTGAGTTCCACCGCAAAATATGATGTTCGGCAATTCCTCTTTTATCTTTGAGATGGCATTCCTTAGATGTTCATAGCTGTAGCCAAGTATCTCGCATTTTTCCACTTCCTCAATAGGTAAATCAGAGCACTTATCTGGGCATGGCTTTTGAGTGATCCATCCCTGGAATACGAAATCAGCTCTCGTCTCTTTTAAGATTTTTATCACGTCATCCAAACTTCTGTTTATAATTTTGCCATCTGTTATGTAGCGATACTGAACAGCGACTTTCACCTGTGAGATGTTCTTGGGAGATGATATCTCGGGACACTTGCATTTCCCATTATCGCAGTAAGCTCCTGGGCACTCTACACTCCTGCAGTCAGAGTCCTTTACGCACCTTCCTGTCATGAAATGGGGAATCAGTCCTGCAAGTAAGATAATCGTGGTAATTGAAAGACTGATTGCGATATAGACTATTCTTTTGTTCACGATTACACCTCCTTTAACGTTCTAAACCTTAAACAGGTCTAGTAGAGGGTCATCATAGTTGTCAACTCCACCACTTCGATTCCCTTTCTATTGTTTTCGTACTTTCTTTGCGTGCTATTTTCGATGAAGGAGTTCGACAGCGTTGTTGTTTCACTTGCTCCATTTAATGTAGGGGTTGCTGACTCTCTCTTTCTTCGTCATGGGAATCATTTTTACAAATGTTATGCGCATGTAGTCCGGAATTTCTCTTACGTAAAAAACTCAATGCACTTCAATTCTCTTCCGGGTTTTTAATGTCAGTTTCTTAATGAAGCGAGTCGAGCCAATGATACGTCCAATTACTACTACCTCTTCCCCTCCCTTCTCACTTGTAAGCATGTGAGCGGAACTGCTCTCACCTCTTGATCTAGTTCTGCTGAATTGCTTCGAGCGAATCCATTGATTCTCAGTGTTTCTACTCGGGAAAGAGATACAATAGCAACGGTAGAGATTTCATTTCTCCTCTTATTCATATCTTCTAATTTTGCAAGCTCTCGATTTCTATCTGGGCATCTTAGACCCATTTCATTGATCGAATCGAGCAGATGTATGTTGCCTTTCTTGTATGAACTCTGTCCAGAGACTAAGAGTCTAGCAAGCGAAGCGAAGAGTTCATAGAGCTTGCCAGACATCTTCTTATTTATCCTAGACGTTCTCTACTGATATAACCTTCTTGTCCTGCCAGTCAACCTTTGCCCTAAGTGTTTTGCCTCCGCAATCCAATGTTAAATGAACTTCCTTCACTTTCCCCAGTTCGACTACTAAATCGCTCTCCAAAACCTTTAATGGGCACTTATAGGGAATTTTTCCTGACTTCCAAACCAATTCAACAGCTTCTCTCACAATTTCTTCTTCCTCCACGTTCAGTTTCCCTTCTGTTGGTTGTGGTTTAAAGAATTTGTTTATTCCGTCAATCCATGTTTCATCTATTTCCTTGCCTCCTTCTTGCTGTATCGCCCAGCAGCTGTAGCCTATTCTTCCTTCAACTTCGTGACCTACTAAAATATGACCTTCTAAACCTCCACCTAAATTGTCTTCCAAAATGAATAGGGCATTTTTAACGTTTTCTAAAATCCTGTAACCCTTTTCATCGACAGGAATGTGGTATCTTTCTTCTGGTTCAACCCATTGGGAAATTGTAATATCCATCGGTTTCTTGAAAACCAACTCTGCAACCCTGTCTTTCTGCTTTATTTTCCGAATGTTTTCTTCGCTAAAAACACATCTTGCCTGTGAATTTAGTTCATGAAGTTTGCGAGTAAGCAAACTCGCTATTCCTTTTCCTTCTTCAGATTTCAGATCTATAATTTCTTGTTTACCGTCCTCGTAAAGAACAATCCTTTCAACCATTTCTTTAGTTGGCTCTGTTTTCGTGAATTGCCAGTTAATGGTTGAAGTATTGCCTTGAGTAAGACCTTCATAAACTGCTAATTGTGGTTTGAAGAAATAGTGATGAGCAAGCAAACCAATGCCTATGCCAACCAATAAACAAGCGGTAGCTAAAACCAATTTTGGTGTCCAATTTTTGTTTTCCATCTCCATCACAACAACTTATTATCTCTTCTCTTTAAGCGAGTGAATTGAATTCGGACAATGTCTATTAAACAATAAAAAAGAAGGGGGGTCAGTGGAGTCTGAGCTTCTTCCTGCTCTTCTTGGATATCTCCTTCTTCTCTGGGATGCTGGTACCACCTGGTGGTGGCTGGTTGTCCACTCCCCTCTGCATCACCCTGATCTTGAGGAACGCTTCGTCATAAACGCTTGGATCATCTGCTAGATATGCGTAAACAGTTGGTTGGTAAATTCCTGCTGGGACGTCCATTGGCGTGAGGTGGAGCCAGAAGTAATAGGACTCTCCTGGAATTAGCTCTATGCTCCTGAGTGGATTCCCTGATGAGTCCGCTAGGTAAGAGCCGAACTGGTCTGTCATGCTCAAGGAGAATCCTGGCATCTGGTGGAATCCTACCAATATGCTCTCTGGGACATTACCACAGTTCATCACTTGGAACTGGTATGCTTGGGTCATTCCCTCTAATATTGGCCTCTCCTGAAGTCTCTTGTTTCCGTAATGCCACTTCGGAGTCACGTGAGTGACCAAGACTCCCCTGACTTCCTCCACCTCCACTTCCAAAGTGAGATTTCCTATGCAGACACCATTCACTGTCTGATTCCAGACGGAAGTGGCGTTGAACCTGAATTGGAATATCGCTTTGGAGTGGGCTCCTGCTTGCACAGGTGGAGTTATTCTGAAATTCACCCTTTCCACTCCTCCGAGTGGGACGTAGAGGTTCCATAGCCCGTCATTATCTGGGTCGCTCAGATTGTTGGATATCTCCAAAGTCCAGTGGGGGTTGGAAGATGGGAGTATCTCTACATCTAGATCACCGAAGCCACAGTTCTTGACGTCTATGGTGAACTCAGCTGGTTCGCCCTCTGAGCACACAGTCTTTGGTTTCGCATAACCCTTGGAGTAATTCGGTTCTATGTCTATGCAACAGCCTATTGCGTACTCTATCTCGGAGAACTCTGATGTGTTTCCTTGTTGGTCTATTGCCAAAGCCGTTAGTGGAGCAGCTATGCCCACGGGTGGATTTATCCATATTCTCCAGAATCCAGAGGCATCTGCCGAAGTATATCCTAGGAACACCATTCCCTCTCCGTGTCCACTTGGATCTTCCCTTGCTAAGTAGAGCTCAACTGTTGAATTAGGCGGAGCTTGTCCTTCGGCATACGCTGGAGTCGCATAGGTTATTACAGGGAAGTTCAAGTTCTCATTAGGACCTGTGTCCACATCTCCTGGGTCATTTGGGGTAACTCCCGGAGGGACATCAGTCGGGTAGTAGAGGTCTATTCCAAGCTCCCCGTTCTCAAAGAAAGAGTTCATTGATATTAAGTTG
>QMUK01000094.1 GCA_003660555.1 Thermococci archaeon | reverse complement strand
CACTGTAATAGTTCCTATTATTATCAAGGCCAGTGCTACAGCTTTTGAATAGTCCTGACCAGCTATGGATCCAATTTGCACTGGGTCCTTGCTCACATAAGCTCCAGCTGCATATATTTCCTCTCCTATTAGGACATAGTCGCATGCTGCCACGAAGAATGGCAATTGGTGGAAATTAGCTGTTCCTGCTATCTGTATTGCTCCTGTCATGTGGCCAGCTTCTGCCAATATAAGAGACTCTGCCCAGAAGGCTCCTATGAATATATTGGCTGCTGTTCTTTCTCTGTGCATTATTCCCACTGCTCCTGAAGCGTAAGCAAACTGTACATCTGAGAGGAACCTTATGTTGTCTGGATTAAATGCGTCTGGCTTTCCTGCAGCCATGTATCCTTGTTTCACAGTGTCCTCTGCCATAGCAACTACTATGGGGTCTCTCAAACCCACTATCAGGGGTATCTCGTATCTAGCCGATAGCTCCGCTACGTATCCTAATATACTCAGAGCTGCCAGCGTTTGTGGAGCGTATTGATCTGAGACTCCTGCTATACCTGGAGAGTAGAATATGGGTCTTCCCATCTCAGTGGCCCTTCCTACAGCCTCCTCTATAGCTGATATTCCCGGGACCTTCCTCAACTTTGGTATTCTCAGACCTTTCTCAGATGCGTAAACAGTGGAGAATATCAGGACCATTAGGAAGAACAGTATCGCGAATGAAGATGCCTTCCCCTCCTCTATTGGAAGTACAGGCCCAATCCCTGGAACAAGTCCAGCTAACGTCGATGTGATCAGCAGGGTCACTATGGAGAAGACTGCTATGGCTACTCCAGGTGGCATCCATAGTAATCTAACTTCTCCTTCAGTGACTTTTTTCTCCTCTTCACCCATTCAGATCACCCCTCCTGGCCCTCCTCGCGCAGGAGCTCCTCCATTCTGGATATTAATCTCTCTATGTTCTCTCTCTTTTGGAGAACTGCAGCATATTTCGCAGCTGTTCTCTCGTCCACGAAGGGACCTAGTATTGGTACCCCAAAGGCTAAGAGGTTATGAGTCATGACGAAACTCATCGGTTTTATGCTTTCCAGTAGAAATATTGCCGGCGTCGCTAGACCCTTCTTCACTAGGAATTTAGCTAAGTTATCTATAATCTCTTCCTCTTCTGTTTCGGTGGGCTCCCAGTCATACATGCGCTCGGGCCCATTCTTCCTAAAGACCTGAGAAAATATATGTTTCTGCTCTTCCCTTATCAAATGCAAATAAACTTCAAATTAAGATTGTATTAAGAAATCGGATAAAGTTGCTTGCTTGCTCTTTTCGTCTTCAAAAACCGATCTAACACTTATTTCGGCTAGTTTCAATCTCTGTTTGACGTAATCCCCAACTTCGTATTTTTCGGTGAGTAATCTAGCGAGGTGTAAATACTTTTCCACATTACCCCTAGAGACTGTGAGAACTAACTTTCCGCCACAATCGCACTTTCCAGTTAAGGGTATCCTCCTGTACTTTCTGTTACAATCCACGCATCTGAATCTCTGCTTGGAAAACGCCGTTAGGTTTCCTTTTATGTCCGGAAGAAAATGACTCTCCAAAACTCTTCTAGCAACATCATGCTCATCTACTGCTCTTATCTTCTCGGCGAGTTCCATTTGAGCAAATAGCTTTTCCTCCATCGTCGAAAGGGTCTTGTATTTGCTCTCTCTCGGCCCACTGGATATATCACTGGTGTCCAAAGTGTAGCCCAGACCCATGTATGCTTGATCTCCCTTTCCCAACCTATTTTCCACAGTCTCTATTTGTACTTCGCTCGGACTTCTCATTTCCCAAGTGTACTTGTAAAACTCTATTGGATATGAGAAGCACACATCCATGTTGTGTACTTCGTCATCCACTTCTCTTGGATCCACTTTAGTAGTAATTATCAGTGGAGCGTCCATTGTTCCCCCTCTTTTTTCCGGTAGGAATTGCCTGGAGAAGTTTATCAGAGCATCTAATGCTAAGATTACTGAGTCTTCATCTCCATCGCAATTTCTTCTTTTAGCTGCGTGTAAATACGGGTGTGCATAACAAACGTTCGCCTCGGTAAAGCCTATTATTCTCCCTATTACTCCGGCAGATGTATGCGGCGCTAGGGCTATGACTAAGTGTCCGACTAAGTCCTCTATTTTCTCCGCTCTGTAATAAGCTTCTAATCCATAGAACTTCTCTAATAGTTCATCTATGAATTTGGATACTCTTAGAAGGTATTTTCCAGCTTCAATTGGTAAGATCACGTCCTGGGGGAAGAGTTCCAATATTTGGTCCTCTCTCTCGAGTGGTTCCCCGTATATGTCCCTCCTGTATCCAAGAGCTTTCAGCTTCTTGACACTGATTCCTATCTCCTTTGGTTTGAAGTGAGTGAGTGGTGCATTGGTTGCGTCAAACCTTATCGTTCCGTCTTTGAACACATAGACGTCGTACTTCGCCCTTAATACTCCCTTTTCTATTGGCTCTGGAACTTTATTTTTACTTGTCATTCCAATTACTCCTTTTATTCTTGTAACGTTAGCTGAAAATTTCCTTAGAGATTCCTCAACGTCCTTAGATATGTCTATTGTTGATTCAGAATATGGTCTCATTGGCGATGAGCATATTGGACACTTCTCGCCTCTCTTGAAGTATCTATCGCAATTCTCACAATAGTAAGCGGTAATAGTCCTAGAGGAGCAATTCGGACAGGAATTCTTGTAAGTTCTAGTACCACACTTCTCACATACCTTAGAGACTATCTCCACTTTGAACGGTCTCTTGGATGCTAAAATCAAGTCTCTAGTTTTCCCTCCAGATCTGCCGACTGGAAAGAGAACATGTACTGGCGGGCTCATCTTTCTAGGCTTGGCCTTTTCAGGCCTTCCCATTCTAGCCCCAATTCTTATCGGTGCCTTCTCTCTTACTTCTATACCGGACAACAATCTTATGAATTCCAAAGAAGTCTTAGCCTCTGGATCGTTGTCATCCCATGGCCTGAGCAGTTCTATCAGGACCTCGTACTCTTCTAAGACTACTGAGTCTCCACTAACCCTGTGAGGTGCTCCTATTACCTCTAAGTATCTCTTCTCTTTAGATTTTGGGACTATCAACCTATTTTCCTCGATACTTCCTTTCGATAACCATCTCCTCAATGATTTGACTTCATTTACGGAGAGTTCTTCCCAGAAGTAAGTATACCTCGGGTGAAGGGGGACTACTTTCGACAGAAGTATTGCTTCTCTCTCCGTTGGCACACTCCCAGAGAGTATCTCCCTGATTCTTTCTTCCTTTATTCCGACCTTGTTCGATATTCGACTTATACCCAATTTGGCAATCTCACTCCTGAGCTCATTGATCCACCACTCTTCCACATACCCGCTCGGCAGCAAAGGGTGATTGTTCTCCTTGAATTCCCCGTATCCTATTAGTATATCCCCTAGGAATAGGATCTCCTCTATCTTTCCTTTTACTTTTTCCGCTTCCTCTTTCGTCGTCAACCTCAAAACCGAGCCGTCTCTCAACTTAACTATTGGCCCCTCTATTCCATCTACTGGAGTAACTATGGCCCCTTTGCCTGGTCTCTCTGTTTTTATTTGAGTTCCCACTGCGAGGAAGTCATTCAAGACTGTCATCGTGGCTGGATGTATGCCGACTGAAGCGAAACCTGTATTTCTGCTTCTCCCATACCTCAGACGGAAACCTCCCCTAGCATTCGGGTGCGACAGCACTGGTCTTCCAGCTATTATCTCTTTCAGATACTTTTCTTTTTTACTTTTCTCCTCCTCTCCTCCTTTTTCATCTTTTTTGTCCTTTATCAGTTTTCTTATCCAGTCCCATCCATCCAAACCTAATTCTTCCACGTACTTGAGTACCTTCGGGGCTTTCTGAATCAATCCCTCTACCAGTACTAGTATGGCTCCTCCTCTTAGCCTATTGGTCTCCACTCTCTCCAGATTCCTGTATCCTGACACTTCTATTTGTTCAGTTGGTTCTCCTGAGATCTCTATTGGGAGATGAGATGCTGTCAGTCTTATTTCCCAAGGTTCTGGGTTATATTGTAGTCTAGTGACTTCCGTCTGGTATAACTCGACTTCCTCAAT
>QMUK01000093.1 GCA_003660555.1 Thermococci archaeon | reverse complement strand
TAGCTGGATGAGGCGTTGAACATTACTATTTGGTTAATAATTGGATTTTTTGGCAAGAATATAAAGGATGCGATTGGTGGTTTGTTTTCTGCTGGTGATTGAGGAACTGATGTCTCATCTAAGGGATTAGATCCTTTTAGTATCTCATCCCCATCCTTATAGCCATCTCCATCTGTATCCGGATTATACGGATCGGTTCCATACTTAAACTCATCCTGATTTGCCAAATTATCTTCATCAGGATCGACAAAAGCATCAAATTTGTTTTCTTCACTCAAATTGTTTTCGCTCTCCCAATCGTCATCCATATTATCTCCATCCTCATCTTTATTTACTTTATTTATCTTCATCACTTTGAGATTGAAATAAACAACATTTGATTTCACTTTCTCTTCTGAGACCACCGCAGCAGAAACTTTAAAGCTTCCCGATAAATCCTCAGGGATGACTGGTTTTAATTCTGCAATTCCCTTCTCATCTGTCACATCTTTCCCAAGCCTCTTCACAATTTCATCGTCTTTGACAAGGTTAAATTCGACGGGAACACCCGCTCCGCATGCCACTACCCTCACCGTAAAGGGCACGAGCGGTTCCTCACCCGCAAAAACGGTTTGATCGTCTCCCTTCACCTTCATCACCGTAAACCCGATGGTCTCCCACTGCCCAGCCTTCCACTTCTCATATAGTTCATCAAATGTTTTCAGGAAAGATTTCAGCTTCGGCAAGCCCTCCTCCAATTGATCAAGCACGTAGAAGTAGTCCGTCTCAAATGAATGAGTGCCTGGAGGGAGCGATAGCTCAGCCAGTTGTTTCGTGAGATTTACATTTTCACCATTATCAATAACACAGTATTCCCCTTTAAACCTCTTGTCTTCTTCATGAAGCAACCCGCTTCCACTTTTAATCCTTTCATAAAATCTTCCAAGCGCTCGATATGTGCTGGCGAATTTTCCTAAATCATCCTCGGGAATCTTCGCCATAGCCTTTGCATAATGAATAGGTTGCCAAGCTGCTCCCCCATATTTGAATGTAAAATGCGAATAGTCCAAAGCATCGAGACTACCTGTAATTATCTCCATATCCTCAAGGCGGTCTACAACTTCTCTAAATGCAGGGTAATTTATAGGTTCCTTCCTCGAGGAAATATAGGGGTTATAATCAGGAACAAAGCCAAATTCTTCTTTCCAGACTTCATTCAATGCAGCCTTAAACTTTTCATCAAGAAGCTTGTTGATTTCTTTCGCCTCACGAATCAGCGAAGGAAGTTGTTGCTGCATATCTGATGAAAGCACAAGTTCTCCTTGGATGAAGTCAATAACTCTATCTATTTGCGCTACCGTGCTATCTACCGAGCCATCCAACAGTTTAAATTTACTTTCAATTCTTTCAAGCTCTGCTTTTAAATTTCTAAGATAACTACCTCCTTCTCCTATGCAAGTTATTAAATCATAATCATAATAGAAACAGAAACTCTTATAAGCCTCATCTTCGGGAATGTAAACTTTATTGTTGGAGACGTATTCTTCGAATTCTTCTTGAATTTTTATGATTTCATCTATCAAATCAAGTATAGATTTAAGTTCCATCTTTTTCTTATTCATGTATTGTCTGTAATCTGAGGATAATTCGGATTTCATTCTATCTAAGGAGTTTTTGATTTTCTGAAGCTGATCCTTTGAATAGATACTTATTACGAATATATCATTCGGATTCCAGATAGGCGCTGTAGGTGCTCCATATGCCCATAACAGTCGAGCGTGTTGTGGGTGATCATTGTATCCACGGCTAACATAATATTCTATTCCTTCTAACCAGGACGAGACCCTTTCCGGATAACCTAAAGCTGAGTCTATTTTCTCACCCATCGAAGGACGAGGTGGGATTTTCTTTCCTATCACAGGACGGTCAGAGCCGTCCGGGTGAACCACAATTACCTTCTTATCCCAATCTAACCAAACAATAGTAGTCGAAAGCTCATCGAAGGAGGGGAAAAACCATTCCTCAATTACAAAATCCCAATCACCAAAATATGAAAAGTGCTCTTCGAAGTATGATTTAAGCTTTTCAAATTCCTCCCTGTTCTTCCAGCCGAATTTCTCCATGGGAATTTCTACTTTTGTCGGAATTTCCATCTTGGCGTAAGGATAATCTGAGAAATTGTTTAAACTGTCCATTTTGCTGAAAAGTTCCTCCATCTTGCTCTTCCAGAGGTTTCCGAGACTCTCGACTTTATTGAGAACTTCTTCTCTCTTTTGAAGCTCCGCTTTGTCAAACTTTTCGTAGTATATGTTGAAAGACTGCCATGCATCTTCCAGTTCTTCAAGCTTCTTTCTCCTCTCATCAGCATCTTCTATTTGCTCTATCCACTCCTTATCCCTCTTGTAAACCTCCTCCGCATCCTCATATATCTTTTCTTTCCCATTGAAATACTCATCCCATCCTATTCTTCCCGAAAGGACGTCATCAAGGAGATTATCAAGAGCTATTTGGAACTCTTGGAGCTCGAAGTGAGGATGAGGTCCTACATCTATATGCATCCCGTAATACACATTCTTCTTAGCATCCATTAAATACAATTTAAGCTTCAAAAGATTACGATGCAAATCACCTGCTTTATAATATGCATTCCAAAGCTCCTCTTCTATCTTCTCAAGGTTTCTAAGATGCGTTTCCATCTCCTTGTTAATGTCGCCTTGCTTCTTGGTATCGATCGTAACTTCCTTCAGAACTTTTATATCATCTCCTATGAGCAGCCATTCGGCAACTTCTTCTATCGTTTCCCCTAAAATAAACTTGAATATGGACTCCTCACCTATTAAAACTTTAGAGATATCTATAATTTTGAAGAGCCATTCTATGAAATGTTTCAAAGCTTCAAGATAAATTATTCTCTCAGCCCACTTTTTCATATCTTGAAAATTCTTTTTCGCCTCATCAAGATGCCGAGAATAATCCTCGATCAGCTTTTGAAGCTCCTCAAGCTTCTTTTCAAACTTATCGGGATCAAGATTTGGAGGGAGGTCTTTTAACTCGGGAATGTTAAAATCGGGATTTCTCTTCCTTTCTTCTACTATTTTGAAGTAGTTGTAAAAAACACCACCTTTTGAGGTGTTCCGCTTCAATCTTTCCACCAGTTTCTCTAATCTGCTTTTAACCTCGTCGATAGAAACGTTTTCACCGCTATAAGCCTTCCTCATTAGTTCGTCTAAATCTTCAAGTTCCTTGTTTACATAATTTATCTCTTTCGTGAGCTTTTCTTGCAATTCGCTACTGGCTTTGGGCGAGTTTGTAAGCTGCGCACTTGAAACTCCACACAAAGCTACCAATACAACCAAACTAACCAAAACGAACAATCTCATCTTCTTTCACCTTTCACCCTCCTCACCCTTGAACTTAAGTGCACAAGCAAGCAGTATATTTTTCCACCTTTTATTCATATCTTTTCTCATGTCTACAGCCCACTTGATTTTAGCATAATCATCTGGAACGTATATTATTAACGGAGCACTACCACTCCACATGCTCCAACCAATCCAAGAAATTGGTGAATCTGGATTTTTCCAATCTATTGGCATCAGTTCCAAGGAGAAAGATCCAACCGGTGCAGCTCTCCAACCTATATTGTCGAGCAAAAATCCAGCACTCGGTGGTTTGTATGAGCCAAAGTCAGTCCACTCTTCATGCCTGTAAGAGTAGAGTTCATAGATATTTTCTGGAGGTTTCCAGTAAAACTCAATGGATCCTTTATCGGCTGGTAGGATATTACCGGGATACCTTACATAACTGTCATCACCTACAAATTTAGCACATAACCCGATGTATCCTTCTACAAACGTTATGTTGTGATTGTCGTTGTTATAAGACGAACCGTTGAGAGGGTCGGAGAATACTTCTTGGATCGTCGTGTACTCGTTGGACACGTAAATTCTCTTTGCAGATGCTATACCTGCGAATGCCGTTGCTGCTACCGCTACTACCAACAACACAACCGCAGCCGAGATGAACAATTTCCCGCTCATCTCGCAACACCCTCTTCGGGTAACGAACTTTATCGGACGTTTATTCCCGCTCATCTCAATCCCCCCTTTCGTCTTATTTTCCTCACATTACATTCGCCGCAAACGGCGGC
>QMUK01000092.1 GCA_003660555.1 Thermococci archaeon | reverse complement strand
CGCATCTATCTTTTTTTTGATATGCCTTTCCTCGAGAGGAATGAAAGATATTGTATTAAAGCTTATATTGTTCCAGGGCATCTCATAACCGAGAATTGTAGATTTCTTAAATGCCCTGATTCCTTCTTCCGCTATCACCTTGTGGTCTTGATGCAGATCATTTGGAGAAGGTATAAAAACAAGATCAGGTTGTAATTCCTTTCTCAGCGAAATAATATCTTCAAGGATTTCCTGGCGATGATAAGAGAATGTTCTGACCTCATATTTGTATATTAGCAAGTTACTTTCCGAAACTCCAAGAATTTTCATTGCTTTTCTTACTTCTATCTCCAATATGTTCTTGGGAAAACCTTCAGGAACAGATTTCTCAGCGACGGAAAAAGCAGCATAATACACTTCCTTCCCCTCTTCAATGAATCTCGCAATCGTCCCTCCGCAACCGAGTTCACCGTCATCCGTATGCGGTGCTAATATCAAAACCCTTGAGAACATTTATTCTCAAGTTCTTTCTCTCTCAATTCGTAAAAGCTTTCAGGGAAGTTTTCAATAAAATCTGTTATAAATGCAGTGACATCTATTTTCTCTTTCAGCATTTTCTCTCTCCTTTGTCTCCATTTTCTCTTTGAATCGGGGTCTTCAAGTATTTCTATTGCTTTATCCAATGCTTGTCTATCATCAGAGAATGTGTAAATGAGTCTGTAATTCTTATGCAAATCTTCAAAATTTCCACAATATTTCGCAGTGCTGGAGACATGTATGGAAGGAGTGCCAAGAATGGCAGCTTCGGTGGCAGTGGAACCCCCTTCTCCTATATATAGTTGTGCATAATAGAGTAGAGAGTGGAATTTCTCCGGTTGTATCTTTAGTTTATACTTCTCAAATTCTTTCTTCAGTTTCTCTTCTGCGACGATAAAAACTTTACCATATTTTTCTAATTTCAAAATATATTGCATCCTCATTGCTGGACTTATTCCATATTGCCCAACGTCATGACTTGCTTTCCATGCAACAAATCTGAGTATGATAAACCTATCATCTTTGCTTAATCCTAAATCATCCAGAACGCTTGTGTCAGGCTTGAAATATTTTGGATGTAGGTATGCGAGCTCTTCATAGCCATTATATGTTACATGTTTCTTCGGGTTGATTTTTCCTTTGTAACAAGATGGCGTAATAATTACATCAGTGAACGGGAAAGATAACCAATTGGCAAGAGTTGCATGTTCGGTATCTGTGAAATCTATATGTGGTTTGCCAATTAACGCGCTTACATGTGCGAGATAAGGACCTCCCCATGCCAGTATATCGGGTTTGAACTTTTTAGCAACTTTTAATGCTTTGATGTCGCTTTCAAACATGCCATATGCTTTTTTTATTATATTTTTGTAGTTTTTACCTACTATTTCGTATTTAAACCCATATATATCCAATAAATATAGGGTTATATCCTTACTTCGTGCTACTATCTTTACCTCATGTCCGTCTCTCTCCAAATTATTTATAATATTCTTACGAATATGCACGTGCTTTGGGTGTCCAACTCCTATCATGATCCTCATAATCTCATCCCCTCTTTTACTCGTTGTTTATCAATATACATCTACAGTGCACAGCACAGTCCAGGGTATATGTCTAGAATCATAATTTCTGGCAATTTGATCCCAATAATACTTCAAACTCATCAGCTCAGTCTCACCTAATCTCTTTTTCGTGCAAATTTTAATTTCATTCCACTCTAATTATTATACTTGTTTTAGATGCCCTACATCTATTAAAACCTTATTTCAACATAATTTTCTTAATAATATTAGCAATTTTTATTAACTCACCTTTAGTAAGAGTGTAATGATTAGGTATTGTCATCACCCTGCTCGCAAATTCCTCTGTATTTGGACAGTCTCCTTTATACCCGTATAATTTTTTCGCCACATATGGCGTTGTACTGTATAATTTTGCAGAATCTACACCCGCTTTTCTCAGATATTTATAAACATAGTCCCTCTCATCTTCACTTTCAAAAAGTATTGGAAAGAGAAAATAATTACACCATGTATTCTTTCGCTCATAAGGTAATTTCAGATTCGTATCTTTTAACTCCTCCAATAATATCTTGGAATTTCTCCTCTGCCGTTCCACCTTTTCTTTAAAGGTTTTTAATTTCCTTAAAAACACGCTCAAATTGCTCCTTCCAATTTTTGATACTCTGAACACTCTTTTGCGGGCAATATCAACTTTTCTCTCCACAAGGGATCCCATATGAAATGCGAACATTCCAAACCAAGGTCTATGGTAAAGAAAAGAATACATATACATGAAAATAGAATGTGCGAGTTCTTTAAAATTTGAAGGATCATCCAATGAAGATATTTCCCGATTCAAGCTGTTTTCAAAATTTTTGAATCCATTGTTCAATATAATCATCCCGCCATCTCCTGCAGAGATGTATTTCGCAAGGCTGAAAAAGGAAGCATCACCCAATGTCCCTGTTTTCTTACCCTTATATTCACTCAATAATGAGTGAGCGCAGTCCTCAATAATTGGGACATCTTTCGCTATTTCTCTGATTTTATCCATATCTGCAGGATGTCCGAATGTATGTATCACAACAACGGCGCTTACATCCTCTATCTTATCTCTTAAATCCATAGGATCCATTGTATAAGTATCAATATTAATATCAATGAAACGAGGAACAAGACCAGCATTGACAATCGCATCAAAAACAACAGTGCATGAATATAAAGGAACCCCTATTTTCGCTCCTTTTGGCAGATTTAAAGCGCGCAATATTAAATACAATGAGCTCCTTCCATAATTTGTGAACAGAAACTTCTTTTTACCAAAAAGCGATTCTAATGTTTTCAAATCAAAGTGATTCCCCGAAAAAATAGCTTTCATGCCGTATATCAAATCACTGAATCTGTAATCCATATTGAAACGAGGTATCAAACTTGGCATGGGTCTCATTTTCCACAGAGAACTATCTCTCCTCTTCAGGACTGAACTTTGGCTTACCTGATCTAATGAAGTTCATTATAGGCGTTAGGAACTCAATAATTGATGGAAGTGGGTCGTCAAGAGATATATCATCATAATATTGCCCATGGAATTTAAAAAAATCTTTCAATATCTCCTTTCCTCTCTCCGTTCTGATATAATCAATAAGGGCTCTCAAATCTCCAAGCATCCATCTCGTTTTCACACCAGCATTATATGTAAGTACGGGATGCACATCACCTTCAGTTGCGATCTTGTAGAGCAGATAGGGGAAATCTACACCCGCACAAATGGCTTGATTTAAAGAACCCCAAAATCTCGGATTAATCTCCATCAAAACAGGTTCTTTTGTCCTCTCATCTATTCTGAACTCAACTTCCGCAACACCGTGGTAGTTGAGCTCTTTAAGCAAAATTATGGCATTTCTCCTCATTTTATCATGTTTGATGCTTATTCTTGCAGTACTTGGTCCACCATAGATTGGATATGTCCTGATATTTTTATATATACATATCGCCCTCGGCTCCCCACAATTGAATATTAAGGAAACTCCATAGCTATCACCCGGAATATATTCTTGAATTATGGGATATTCAAACGGTTTAAGATGAAATTTTTTGATTACTTCTATATATTTTGCTATTAATTCATCTTCCGAATGAGCAAAACGCAGTCCTTTTGAGCCCACGCCTTCTACTAATTTGATCACAGCAGGATATTTCACTT
Source organism: Thermococci archaeon (assembly GCA_003660555.1). Taxonomy (GTDB): domain Archaea; phylum Hadarchaeota; class B88-G9; order B88-G9; family B88-G9; genus B88-G9. The sequence continues at coordinate 407 of QMUK01000092.1, read as the reverse complement.
CTTTTGCCACACGCCTCAAGTCCTCAAGACGCTCAATTTTCCATGTTTGAGGGGTTTTTACACCAATCTCATCAGCAAAATTCACCAAATAGTAATTATTATTAGCCTTTTTAAGAGTCTCGTAATCGGCTACAACCATATTTACACCGTTAGAAAATTTCTCTCTATATTTTGAAATCACAAAAGTTTCTTCGTATATTGGCATCAAAACCTTTATATTTTTCCGTTCAATAAATCGCTTCAGATATTTTATGAACTCTTCAGGGTATAATTTGTAGGGAGGGTATATAAAATATGATGAAGAATACTTTGAGAAGAAGGAAGTGGCTGGATATATACTATCTGCGGTCGTAACTTTTATACCTCGTTTGCCTAAACTTTGAGTGGCAACTAATGCACTCCTTACT
>QMUK01000091.1 GCA_003660555.1 Thermococci archaeon | reverse complement strand
TATTGTGTTCGCAGATGGTCCAAACACATTAGCGTTCAGGAAATTTGGCATAGGTTTCAAACCTGATGCAGATAAAACTGCTGTGTCCGTGACATGTGAAGTGGAATGGAAGGAGAATCCCTCAGAATGCTTTGAATATTATTACGGATATGACCTCTCACTATGGGGTTACGGTTGGATATTCCCCAAAAGAGATACTGCAAATGTAGGAGTCGGATGCTTATATAGCAAACTTCGCACAAATATTATGGAATTATTAAATTACATGCTTCAAAAGCACCCGATAACGAGTGAGAAGTTGAGAGACAGGAAAATATTGTCGCTAAATTCGGCGTTAGTTCCATTTGCTCCCGCTGCGAAAATTTACGGGGAGCGGATGCTGGTGGTGGGTGACGCTGCGGGTATGGTTGACCCCGTCAATGGTGGTGGTATTATGCAAGCAATTCATGGAGGGAAACTTGCGGGGGAAGTGTGCGTCAATGCACTGGAAGCAGAGAAATTTTCAGCATCTTTTCTGTCTAAGTATCAAAATTTATGGAAGAAATCTAAAGATTACTTGCACATACAATCGCAATATTTGCTTTCAAACATCTTTCTTTACCTCTCCAAACACGATAAAAATGCATATCCGAAAATGGCTGCCTTCATTAATGGCGGAATTCGTGGAATACCTGACACATTTAGATTTATTTATCTCAATAAACATAAGAGGAATAAAGAACTCTTCCTTTAATCATTCTGTCACCTTACGCAAATATTTTTATGATACAGAGGAAAGAGGGCGGAAGGAGAAGAGCATAGCGTCTGCGAAGAAGCGTGGGGCGGAAAGGGGAAATGGAAAAGAAAATCTGGATAGGAATAGGAGTTTTGGCGGCAGTGTTGCTTATTTTAATCTTCATCTTCCTTTACAGACCCGCACCCACAAGGGAGCAATTGCTGAAGAAGTTTGAAGAATTTGAGGGGAAAAGTCAGGAAATGAAAGAAATGGGATACAATGTTACGGAGGCAGAGGAATTAGCGAGGATTGCGAGGGAATTTTTTAACAAAAAGGATTATAGAAGAGCGGAAGAGATGTTGAATAAGGCGTTTGATGCGTTGGAAAAGTTAAAAATACTTATACCTGAAGAGATCAAAGAGTCTGCGAGGAAAAAGCTCTCTGAAATTAAAGTAGCAATACAGTATAGATATGTGACTGACGGGGGGGTAATTAACAGAAGTTTAGATGATGTCATAAGAATATTGAAAGAATTGAGGACAGATTTCATATATCAGGGTTGGATGAGGCAGGAGCCCTGTCCGGAGAAATGTTCAGATCTTCCGAAGGAAGATGCAGAGAAGTGCGAGTTGAAGGGCTACAGCTACGAGCATTTGCGTTCAGCGGTTGCAGCGATAAAGAAGGAGATGCCTGATGTGATTTTTGGAGGCGGACTTTTGGCAGAATTTCTCAATCCTGAGTGCTGGAATCCTATTACGGGTGAAAAATATAGCAAGGATGACACATGGAACATGGCTTTAGACCCTTCAAAGTGGGGAATACAGATGACAAAGGAAGAATTTCAAACAGAATGGGCAATATCACGAGGATGGGTGAAAAGAGGAGAGCCTTATAATCCGAAAGAGCAAATGCCATATTACTACCCTGATATAACAAACAGGGAGTTCAGAGAACTGTTCTTGAGCTGGGCGAAGAAGCAGATAGATTGCGGTGTGGATGCAATATGGATAGATATGCTGTTTGTTCAACCCAAATTGCTTAAAAGAATAACAAAGGATGAGAATCATCCTGCAGTTAAGGAATCTTTTGAGGCGGCTTCTTCAATTGTTGATGAGATTCACTCGTATGGATGGTCAAAAGGGAAATATGTTTATGTAATAAGTTGGCCGACTTCTATAAATTTCGCATATCCGCAACCTGATTTAGATGCAGTTGTGGTGAGTCCTTCTCCCGAAGAGATCAGAGAGATGAGATTGAATGAGCGGAAATGGGATGAAAGAATAAAGCAAATAAGAGAGAACCTGCCCAACGCCACAATATTTGCTCGCATAGATTACGGGTCAGATAACTCGCCCCTTTGGGTTCTTACTCAAGAATTGAATAAAGAGGAGCAAAGGGACTTCCTGAGATATGCATCTAAGTTTTACGAGGAAAGAGGTGTGAAATTTATATACCCTGTTCATGGTGGTAATCTCGGCGTTAAAAATATAAAAATACGCTCCTATGGCAGATTTAACTGGTATGATAGCTTTGCTCCCGAATTTGATGTTTATGGGACTATAAAACAGCTCATAAGTAAGATGCGAAAGGGATGAAAAAGAGCTATGATAGAAGCGAAGAGGAGGATTTTGGTGATAGGTTTGGACGGTGCTTGTATGGATTTGATCAAAGCTTGGGCTGATGATGGGAAATTATCCACTTTTGAGCAATTGATGAAAGAAGGCAGCTATGGATATTTAGAAAGTGTCACACCTCCCCTCACAATACCTGCTTGGAACTGTCTCGCGAGTGGAAAGAATCCCGGAAAAATAGGTCATTACAGTTTCTTACAGAAGGCACCCGGAAGTTATGACTTCCGTGTTTACTTGTCGTTAGTTAAGAAAGAGAGGGATATTTGGGATATTTTAAGCGACTATGGGCGAAAGGTTTTTGTATTTAATGCTCCGAACATATTATATGCATACAAAATAAACGGATATATGGTTGCGGGTTTTCTCTGTCCATCAGAAAAAAATCTTGCATATCCGAAAAGTTTAATGGAGGTATTGTATTCAAGTGGCTATGTGGAGGGAGAGAAAGACGCCGTCAGATTTTTGACAGCTAGCGACAGTGAGCGTTCAAAAATGCTTAAAGAACAAACAGAAAAGCAGTGCAAGATACTTTTCCATCTCTTAAGCAAGGATTGGGACTTTGGTTTTGTCGTGTTTCAGGAATTAGATGGAATACAACACCGATTATGGCACCGAAAAGATATTGTTCTGAGGCATTATCAACATATTGACAAGAAATTAAAGCAAATCTTGGAAAAATTAGAGGGAGAAGAGAATGAAACGGAAATTATAATAGTTTCAGACCATGGATTTGGGCCTAATAACAGAATGTTTCTTATAAATGAGTGGTTATCGAGAGAGGGATTTTTGAAAATAAGAAGAGGAATTTCCTTTGAAGTAATTAACATGTTAATTCGTACTGTAAAAGGCTCAAACGCTTTGAAAATATTCCGTATGATAACGAAAATTCCATGTTTAACACCATTATGTCAGCGGTTATTTCTTCAAAGTGTGAAGATACCTGTAATATGGGATAAAACAAGGGCTTTTAGTTACGGTAATTGGGGAATGATCTACATAAACTTGGAAGAGAGGGAGCCAGAAGGCACAGTCAAAAAAGAAGAGTATGAGAGGTTGAGAGATGAGATTATAGAAAAATTGGGAAAGATTTCTGTAAGGGCATATAAAAAAGAGGAAATATATCATGGAAAATATTTGGACTTAGCTCCTGATATCGTTATTGAAATAGATAATTATGTAAATTCGGTGAACGGGAAGGTGGGTTATAACAAAATATTTATGCCAGGTTTCCCACAGACGGGGTATCATAGTAAGAATAATGGAACCTTTATCGCTTGGGGTTCAAATATAAAGAGAACTTTTGAGGCGAATGCGAGGATATATGATATTGCACCAACCATATTATATATGTTTGGGCTACCGATTCCGAGAGATGTGGATGGACGGATTTTAAAAGAAATATTCAAAGATAACGCTAAAATACAAAAGGATGAGAAAAGGAGAATCAAGGAGAAAATAAATGCGTTAAAACGAAAGGGGAAGGTGTAACGAAAGAGCAATGACGGCGATAAAGAATGTAATTCTCCTGACCATAGACTGTTTAAGAGCAGATCACCTGAGTTGTTTGGGGTATCATAGAGAAACAACACCGCAATTGGATAGAATAGCCAAACGAGGAATTCTCTTCTTGCAGGCAATTTCAAACGGCAACTCCACGCCCACCGCCTTCCGTCCGCTTTTGACCTCTACACCTCTCTCAATGTATAACGACGATAAATACCTCTCAAAGTATAGAGTAACAATTCAGGAAGCTCTTAAAAGGAATGGATTTACAACTGCTGCATTCCATTCTAATCCTTATTTATCAAGTTACTTCGGTTATAGCAGAGGATTTGATACATTCGTAGGCAT
>QMUK01000090.1 GCA_003660555.1 Thermococci archaeon | reverse complement strand
GGCAAGACCTGCTGAAGTCTATCCCGATTGTGAAATTGCTGGAATTGAAGAGGTATCAAAAGCTACTGGATATCTCTTAACAGAAGGTAAGAGGATAAATCTAACAGGATTGGGGCATAGTGAACACTTCTTCAATAAAGGGAATATAGTGCAGAAAATAAAAGAATATGGAAACGAATGGTGGATGCCTTTTAGATTCGACGAAGTTCAGGGAATATTTGTTGTTTTCGGGGACTATAGGGATGCGGGATTACTCATAGATGGTGAGTACATCATACCTTCAAGTTTCGATTATTTCGTGGACAAGGAAAATAGGAAGATACGTATTGTTGCAGACACTCCTAAGGGAACCCTGGATATTACACACCATATATTTGGCAATATAGGAGCTGAATATTTAGCGACGAGCACGGGTAAACTTAATGGCAGAGAACTTACAAACGGTTTTGGCTGGATAGAGCATGTGAACTCCCACAAACTAATTGTTAAACCTGAGACAATTAAAGAAAAAGTAAAAGAAAAACTTTTGAATTTAGAAAGAGAGATTAAAGCCAAAGCAAACGAATTGTATCTTACAGAGACTTATTTACTTTACAAGAAAGCCAAGAATTTTTACTTGAAAGGAGATTACAAAAATGCTGAATTTGCTGTGAATAAGGCATTTGAGTCTTTGAAAAATGCAGATAAGTTAGATTTAGCATTATCTCATTCCTATATAAATGATAGACCGAAATTCGAAGATGAATTACCGAGAGAATATCCAACCTTTCCGGAGTGGTATTTCATGGGAGGGAATGCCAGAGATGAGAAGGGAAATTATTTCAGTTTTTGGTTTTCGCAGACGCAAACTATGGCTATTGTTTTTGTTGGAATCAATAACGAAACATTATTTGACTTTAAAAAAGAAGCTAAAAGGAAAGTAGAGATTAAGGATGATGTTATCATAATTTCAAGTAATTTTCAGGATGGTTTTCTTAGAATGAGAATTCATCAGGATAAAAGGAACCTGGAGTTTTCATATGATGGCTATAAGATAATTCTAAATACGACATCGAGGGGAATTCCACTCTGGCATGGCAAGGAAAAAGGTCAGATGGTGGGATTTGCTGAATATATGCACTTTGGAGGTTTCGACGATCCAGTTGAAATAAAGGGAATCATGGAAAAAGATGGAAGGAGAATTTATGAATTCGAGGGGTATGGAGATTATGAACATAGTTGGGCTGACTTACCAAGAACAGAATCCTATGAAACTTGGATATGTGTTAACACACCAGAGTTTTATGGTATATTCCTTTTAACAGCTTCTTGCGATAAAAAAACGATATTTGGAAAAAGTGGGCGAATAGGGTTTACTTTAACAAACGAATCCTTTAGGACAGATGAATTTGAGGTTGTGGATTTGGAATATCCGAGAATCATAAAACTCGGGGGGAAATTCAAGGAGGGGGAGTTTGAAATCACAATGAAATCTTATTATCTCCAGTCACCCGGATGGATAATAAAACATCCTTACATGCTTGTTGAAGGAAAAGTGATAAAGGGAAATAGCGCTATGAAACTAAAAGGTTATGGTTTTCTTGAACTTGGAAGATGCTTTACTTCAGATGATCCTCTTGCTCAGAAGAAATCAAAAACAAAAGTAACGAGTGACTAAACTATGAACTTGGTAATTGCAGTTATCTCATTTGGAAAATATCTGCAAAAACTAAAACTCACTCCTGCAGAACGCGGCAACGGCATCCGCCAATCAGGAGAATCTGGCTGTAACTATCCAGAGGATTGCTGTGTTTCTGAGGACGGAATACCCTGCCGAATATACTTCCGAGAATGAGGATGACTGCGAACCTGTTAAAGTTAAAGCCGAAGTTATCTGCACCGATGGAACGCTAAGAATAAATGAAGCATTACCTCAACTGAACAACCTTTGCTTGTGTGATAATTCAGCAATTCTGGGTATTCCCTGGATGCAAGTTGGGCAAGAGATTAGGACAAAACTCACTTTTGATCGTCAAATTGATCCTGAAGTTGACTGGGCTAATGGTGATTATGAATTGAGAGATTTTTACAAAAAATGTTTGAAATTCGCAGTAACTGTAACGTATTAAAATACTGCTCAGTCTCAAACGCTTGGAAATCGGGAGGCAATATATACGCTTACATGGGAGAATACGAGGGTGGAAAGTATTGTAGTGATGAACTTCTTGGATAGAGAAGCAACGTTTATCTTAATTTTTGTCTTTCTTATCTCTTGCACGATGAGCTAAACGATGAAACTTTTAATGTCAATGGTCAAGCAATTTCAAAACCTCTGTTCCCGCTTATGGCTCAGATTTTGATTTTGAAAGGAGGTAGATTACATTATAGCTAAAGCACGAACTGGCATATAGTGCAAGGCATGCTTGCAAACAGTCCTGTCTCTTACGAAGGTATAGATATGCATATGTGTAACCTTCAACGGAAATGGGCTTGACTTCTGCTTTTTCCTTGCTATTATGTTGTGATGCAACTGGTCAAACGATGGCAAACTCTGGCAGGTTCAAAAGGAGTTAAAACTATAACACAGGGAATCTTTTATAATGACCATTGAGGGATTGCAAAATACAAAGTGACGTGAAAAGGAAAAATCCCAGATATGAAAATAAAGAAAGTCGCTACATCCACTTTGAATGTAAAAGGGAGTGAAACGTGAGAGTAAAGATAAATGATGGTCATCCGGAGGAATGTACATGAGAACTGTTCGCATGCACTCCTCATTTGGGAGAATATCAGAACTGTTTGGATATTCGGAGTTATCGGAAATCGCCCAGAATAGGAGGAAGGAAAGTGTTTAAACTAAGATTTTATCGTGGTGATACAGAATCTCAAAAAGAAAAAACGAAAGAATTCTAGCACTGCTTGAGGAAATCAAGAGAAAGCATAAAATAGAGTACGAAATCTTTGACCTGAGAATTAAAGACGGATACGTAGATGAGACTCATGAAAAAGAGATTTATGAAGAGCATTTTAAACCGAGAGCAAAAGTACTAAAACGAAGAATTGGGGAATCACTGCCGAGAACTCTAAGATCAAGGCAGGGCAGAGGGCATTATTATATCTCTGGAGTCATAGCATTACTTGAGGATGGGCAGATAGGATGGTACACATGTTACGAAAGTTGCAAAAAATTTAAGATAGATGATGAAGATCACACTATAGGATTTCTTAAGGCCCTTTTAAACCGGGGAATTGCTCTTTTAGATGAAATATTTTCTGATGTTAGTAATTTAAAATCGCCACATGATTTTCTTGTGGACGAATTCATCAAGATTAACCCGCTTGATGGTAAAATACAAAGAGAGGTGAGAGTAGGTCAAATGATTTTTGCAAATAAATACGGAAGTGTGTTTGATTGGCGAAAGTCTATAGACTTAGTTGTCCACACAGATCAGGAGATATGGATTATTGAAGTTAAACTGAAATTAAATTGGGAGGCATTTGGTCAAGTTATTGCTTATGAGCATCTTTTTAGAAAAGAGAATCCCAAAGTTCAAGTTCAAAAAGGGATTGTATGTAAAGACATAGACCCTGAAATTCTAGCTATCTGCGAAGAATTTAACATTAAAGTATTTATGTGTCAGGATGGTAAATTTAAGTTAGCAAGTATGGAGATGCAATAAAATGACGACTTCCAATAACAGCGGATATACGGCTTCGGTGCTTCGCACCTTCGCCCAAATTCGGCATAGCTGGACTTCGCATGTCCGCAAACCGTTAGGCGAAAGAGCTGAAAAATCAAAAGGAGGAAAAGTGAATGATCAACATGTTAAAATTTTTTAAAACATATTTGTCGTTACTTGCTTCGGCAGCCCAAGTATTAATAGCTCTCTTTGTTGCTGTTGTTATATTAGGTGCTGTTGTAAGTATAGCAGAGAAAATAGATTTCTGGAACGCTCAATATCTTTCTTTCATCACCGCATTAACAATAGGATATGGCGACCTAACGCCTCACACACCTCTTGGAAAAGTTATAAGTATTTTGTTAGGCATCATTGGGATGGTCTTTACTGGAATAATGGTAGCTGCCGCAATAAAATCTTTAGAAAAAGTGTCTTTAGAAAGGAGGTAGTGTTATGGAAAAAGAAGAACTAAAAAAGATAATTAAAGAATCTTTAAGAGAATTTTTCGAAGAATATTTTGAGAAGTGGGAATATTACTGGAGAAAATGGTTAAAAGAAGGTTATCCACCTCCACCACCTTGGTGTTTTATACCAATGACTAGACAGGAAATTAGAACATTCAGGAAGGGT
>QMUK01000089.1 GCA_003660555.1 Thermococci archaeon | reverse complement strand
TCGGTTAACAGTTGAGCCATGGTGAATTGCCCTTGTTCTTCTGCTAGTTTTTTGGCGGCTCTCAATATTTTTTTCTTGATTCCTCTGATTGTTGCGGGAATTTTTGTGGCTTTATATTTTGTGAATATGTGTTGTGGGAAGCATTCTTTTACTAGGTTTTTAGCTTTGTCGAAGATTGATATTTCGAAGCTGTTAGTTTTTAGGTTTTCTTTGAATTCTTCTTCGAATCTGTCTAGGAAGTTTCTTAAACATTCTTTTACCTCGGGAAGTAGTTTTCCAGGTGCTATAAGGATTGGGTAAACGTATTTGCCTGAGTGGAATGTTAATACTTTTGGTTCAGGTACTTCGTAGTATATTTCCCCTACTTCTCCCTCCCCTGTTCCTCCAATTTGGGAGTAGAATCCTCTTATTGCTTGAACGAAGCCTGAGATGATGTTTGGATCTGTAGGTGTTTTTTTGAAGTTGTATTCGAATATGCAGAGGCCGCTTTTCTTGTCGACAACTAAGAGGGATTCTAGGCTGTCGAGTTCCAGTATTAGCTCATATTCTCTTAGAAGTTTTTCTTCTTCTGTTTTTGTTTTTTGTTTTCTTTTTGAGATGTATCCGGAGACTCCTATGAAAATGATGGGTATTGTTAATAATGTTGTGATGAGCCACTGTGGAAATGGGGTTTTCGGAGGTAAGGTGGGTTTAACTGTGATATTGTGGGTACTTGTTGTGGAGGCTTTGTCAACTGCTCCTTCGTAGACTACTGCTACGTGTACTTTGGACATTTCGTTGCTTGTTGGTATGGATAATGAGAATTCTCCTTTCATATTTGTTACCGTTTCATATTCGAACCGTTTTTCGGTTCCGTTTTCATAGGTTATTTGTATTATTATTTTGATTGTTGCCATGACGATTGGTTCACCGCTCTCCGTCGTTAAAGTCCCCGATATTAGTATGATGTTATTGGCAATCACTTCTTGCGGGACGTTTACCGTGAGTATTACGCGGGTTTTCGGTAGGATGTGGAGTGGGATTTCAAGTGTTTGTGGGAGATAGTATGGTGCCTCTATTACCACATTTATTGAATGACTTCCAGATTCGATTCCTGTTAGGTTTAAGGTAAAACTAGGGTTTTGGGAATTCCATGTTATAAGCCATTTATGGTTGTTTATGGTTAATGTGATGCTACAGTTTTCCAGCGGAGCTTTTCGAAAAACGTCTGTGATGTTAAAGTGTATTGTTATGGTTTCGTTTTCGTATTGTTCAAAGATTTGTGGTTGGTAACTTATTTTCATTTTTCCGTAGATTGTTATGGTTTCTTTCCATGTTTGGGTTTCATAGTTGGGGCAGTTTACGGTGATGGAGATGAAGTAGTTGCCGACGTATTGTGTTATGTTGAGATGTATTGTTGATGAGTTGCTAAAGGTTGTAAGTATTGTATCGTTGAGATATATTGTGCCGTTAAAGTGGGTTATTGGGGTTCCTGATTGGTCTGTGTAGTTTATTGATAGTGTGATTTGTTGTCCGGCTTCTATTTCTTTAGGGCATAGTACGTTGAGAATTGTTTTCTTGGGCGTTACGTGTATTGTTATGTTTATTTCTTTTGGTTCGTAACTGTCTTTTGAACATTGAATTGTCATGTTGTATGTTCCTAGTTCGTGAAATGTTGTTACATTTATGTAGGCTGTGCCGTTATATTTGAAAATGTATTTTGAGGCTCCGATATATCCTATAACGGTTGCGTTTTCAAGGAGAATGCCGTTGATATCTGTGTAGTAAATAATTATTGTTATTGGGGTTTTATAGTTTCCAATTATGGTTCTATTCGGCGTGTTTATTTCTGTTGGATGTACAAATGTGATGTTAAAGTTGAGGATTGCGTCTTCATATCCAAATTTTTTGGCATATATGGTTAGGGAATAGTTTCCAGGGGAATACTCATTTGTGGTGAGGTTTGCTGCATATATGCCTTTTCCTTCGTCTTTGAAGTAAATGACTTGGTTATCCCACGTTGTCCAAACTGTTGCATCTTCTACGCCAATATTGTGAACTTTATCGACATATTTTACCTTTATTGTAGCATTTTCACCTAAACAGTAATAGGATGCAATATAATGGGTTTCAAGAGAGGTAGAGTACACAAATAAAACGTTATCAATGTACAGGTAACCAGCTTCAAATTCCGCGAGAAAAAGTACCGCAACAATGTACGTTCCATTTGTAAATGATTGATTTGGTGTCCAGCGGATTCCTAGCGACGATCTATTATTAGTTGGTTGCGAAGTATTATAATAAAGAGCATTGTCTGAGGAATTATATACTAATAGTATGAGGGTGCCGTTCCAGTCATGGGCATCTGGTATTAAAAGAATTGAAAAAAGATTTTCTTCGCCTATAATAACAGGCGAAGGAACGCCGAACTTTTTAACATAGTTGGGGGCAGTAAACTCTATACGCCATTTATCGTAGGTATGTAGTGTGATTTGTTTCCAGTTTGTCGTGGCGATTGGTGTTTCCTCTATATTTGTTATGTTCCAGTATCTAGAAATGTTCCAGTCTTTTGGAACTTTGAATTTAACGCTGCAATTTGTAAAGGTTGATGGGAAGGTTTCAGTCGGTGAGACGTTCCAGATAGATGTAGAAGTGTCGGCGTTTGTTAAAAATCTCGTCGAACACTGGCTGTTTTTGTTATGTTCCATAAAGTAATTTAAATCGAAAGTTATGTTCCAAAGAGAAGTTATGTTAAGTGCTATGCTTTCGCTGTTAGGTACTCCTTCTAACTCTATTGTTCCATTGTTTGGTACTTGTGTTCCGTTTACTTGAAGATTTATTTCTGAGGGTGAGAGAGATGAATCAAGTGGTTGAAGATCTAAATTCATAATCATATCAATGTTTGAAATGTTTTGTTTCGAGATCCATACATCTTCTTCGTTTTCCCCATCTGTAACGTCGGTGACATAATACCACCAGAAGTCGTATGCTTTTTGTGCAGGTGGCCCTGCTTCAACGTTTAACTGTAGAAAGAATGTATTGTTATTTGTATTGTTGGTAAAAAGTGTAATATTAGTGTTTACTGGTAGGAAGAATTTATCTAAGGGTGATGTTGTTTCAAATGGTATTTCTCCGCTTTTAATTATTTCATCAGGGTATGAGATATTTGAGGAAGGGTTCCAGGTGGAGTTTAGGATGGCCCATCTTAAAGTAAAGCTTCCGTTGACGTAAATTAAGATTTTTATGGTATTTAGGTGACATGACATGGGTAAGGTGAAGGAGGCATATATGGTTAGATTTTTGTCGTTACTATTCTCAAAAAAATTTATGTAACCATCTGAGCTATTATCTTCTACTTTTTTCGAAAAATTTTGTAGTACTATGTTTTCAGTTTTAAGCTTTATATTAGTCGTATTATATCCATAGGTCTTTATTTGGGTAATGTTGGTAAATCTGTCAAACCTCCTGTTACTATCAATAAAGAAATGATCTGTTGAAGCGTTAACAAGCGATTTATTTTGTTGACCATAGAAATCCGCCTTAATCATTGATCCGTTTCCCTTAACAAATTGTTGAAATGTTTCTATCGAATCTATTTCGGCAATATTATCGATCTTTAAACATTTGGAAGATAGAGGCTTTATCCAAAGTACACTGAACGTTAGCGCTAAAATTAACAGTAAAAAAGCTTGTCCGACCCTCTGGGATGCCTTTGACAACCAATTACCTCCATTACCTTACCCTACTTGCGGTTAAATTATAGCTTAAAACGATGGTTGCAATAATAGTTATGTTATTTTGAGAATATAAGACTTATTTCAGTAATTTCTTGAGAAAATCGCAATAAAGAAAAAGAGAAAATGAACCAAGATAACTTTGTCACTTGCAATTTTATTTTCATGCTCACTCTATTAAATATCCAGTAGTTATCTTACAGCGATATCTACTATTTTACTAGGTAGAAAATCCATAAACACTATGCAGATGCCAAATAGTGCTGTAAACTAAAACAACATTTCAACATCGAAATGTGAACTAGAAGATTATAAAGATTGAAAGGAATGTCTACTTAAAATTGGCAGGTTTTTGTTGAACAGGTTGTATGAGGTTTTGGTTTATAAGTTCTTTCAGCGTTTTCAATGCTTTTAATGGATCTATTTTTTCTTTTCTAGCCACTTCCGTTAGTAGTTCAGCTATGTTGAATGATCCTTTGTTTTCTGTGAGTTCTTTTGCGATTTTCAATATTTTCTTCTTGATTCCTCTGGTTTTTGGTAGTTTTTCTGGTACTTTGTATTCTGCGAATATTTGTTGTGGGAAGCATTCTTTTATGAATTCTTTTG
>QMUK01000088.1 GCA_003660555.1 Thermococci archaeon | reverse complement strand
TGGACACAAAAGTCTTTTTATCCTTAACCTCTTGGTCGATGTTTCCTCCATCGTTATTTTATCCCTCTTCCTTCGACTATCTCTTTCTCCTTATGTTTTTCGGAGAGTACATCCCAAGGCTTTTGATGGTCTAGAACCCTAGCCCCCTCAATTGTGTGTGTATTCCCAAGACTTCAGAGTCGCTAATATCCAGAAGGTAGTGACAAGCAGGAACATCAGGAGTTTGTATCTCCTCCTTTCCTTCTCTTTCTCTAGGAAGGAGAGAAGCTTCTCTTCGTTGAAAGTCAGGAAGTGTCTGTACTTTATAAGTAGGAGGAGGAAGACTCCTAAAATTGTATATAATACTAGAGATGGATTGAGTGGAGCTCTGGGTAATTCTAACTTGAGTACTAGGGAGACTACTCCCAAGGAAAGGCCAATTAGGTAGAGAAAGGTGCTCAGTCTCAAGGTTCCACTGAGCAAATAGGAAGCTGAAGCGAGTCCGATTGAAAATGAGAGGAGGAGCAGATCGTTTCCCTTGGAGAGAATCATTCCCAGTAACGGTGAGAAGAAAGCGATTGGAATTGGGAGAGACATTTTCCTGGGGTATTCCCTGCCGAATTTCTGTTTGAGTTCTATTGGTAGAGAGTCCCAAGGTTTTCCTACTCTCCTAGAGAAGTCTAGATAGAAGTGGAGGGTGAGGGCCAAGGAGAGGTAAGCCAAGGGGAGTAGGTATTCTCCGGTCATTGTGGAGCTTCCTCCTAGTTGAGGTTAAAGCGTGAGATGAGTGATTTGCCTGGGACTTTCGTTGGTGAAATGCATATATGTACATTTCCTCGGCTCCTTTTCCTCTAAACTCTCTAAGTACTCGCTACTTGGCCTTACTCCTATGAGAGACAATACTCGGCAGGCAGTTCCTCCTGACATGACGGTCGCTGCAAGGCAAATTTACTCCTATTCCTAATCCGGACTACGCTGCAATACTAGCTACAGTCTGAGACTTGGATGCACAAAGTCTTTTTCTCCTAGTAGTGTCTCATCCACGTCTTACTTTATTTATTGAGCCTTTTAGAGTGCTAGCTACAGGCAGTCCACTGGCTTCCCTCGATTTCTTCGGTGAATTCACTCCCAAGACTTCATTGACCTCTTGTCCTTTGAATCTGGAAAACAAGTCTAACAGGAAATTAGATAATAGAAGGGAATCCATAGAGTCGGAAGTACTAGAAGAATACGTCGCTAGCAAAGGTATTTCTTTGGATACGCCATACAGATCAGAGCCTAAGAGAAGGGTCAAGTGTGCTGCCAATAGACCCAGAGGAATGCACAGGACTATTTATCGATGCAGTAAATGCACGCTAGGTAAATTCCAATTACAGAGGACGTTGCTGGGAGATACTTGAGTAACCTAGCTGCTCCCTTCTTCCTTTCCCTATTGTTCATCGAGTACATTATCCAGAAGCTCAATAAGAATAGAGCGAGATACATTAGGAAGGAGGAGCTATTGAACATTAAACGACTTCCTTTCTGTCTATTTTTCAACTCATTGATTCATCAATCACAGTGCATAAAAGCTTTCTATTCGTTTTAAGTATTGAACGATCAGAGAGGTTACTTCATCCCTGAGTCTCTTCCGTAGTCGGACGTTAGGTAATCCATAGGTCTCAATGACACAATAACTTCCAGATATTACGAGAGAAGGTGCAGCTCCGACTGCAGATGCTCTTATAACACTTACTCCAATGCGTATTAGTTCTGCGGTAATGCCACTGTCAACTCCTGTACCGGCTATTGCTGCACCTTATGCACTTCAAACAACTCTTGAACAGTTTCCACTTCCTCACAGCTTGAATCCTGTTTTTACTGCCTTCTTAATAATCTCCTGGCTGAACCTCTCGGGTTTCTGACTTCATCCATCGTGGAGAGTGTGAGGCGCAAGCTAGCTAGGAGTATTACAAGGCATTGATGAGTGTTCAGATCCCATTTGACCTAGAGATAGTTCGAGGTCCTTCTCCCCTATACTTATTCACCTAGTGCTAGCTCCTAGCAGTATGGCCGTTAATGCCAATGTGGAAGCCACTGTGCGAAGGAAGGCTGCTCCTCTCTCTGTTCTAAGGAAGTGAGATTTCCTCACGGTAATGTAAACCAGAACAATTAGGGAAATTACTGAGATGATCAACACAGTTATGAATATTTGAATCGGGAGTTCCGGAATGACCATCTGATTGTCTCTGGATTGAATTCCGAGAGCCAATCCAATGGCATATAAGGAAAGACCTACTTTGAGAGAGATAGTTGAATACAATAGGGATGCCAATCCGATTATCAGGGACAATTCCTTTTCCTTGAGGGTTCCCAGGATCAATATGAGGAGAGATAGGCTATAGAAAGTCCAGTAGAAGTAAGGAAATTTCGTTCCAGCTTCAATTCTCATTTGGGAGGGCCTAGGTACTCTGATCTTGAGGAGATAGAGTTGCGCCACCAAACAAATGGATAGGAAGAGATATCCTAGGAGGAAGAAGAAGTAGTAATGGTCCTCTAATAGTGAAGTGAGTTGGAACATAGGCGGAGCCTTGGATTTAAGGAGAGCGAACTCAATCCAAGGCATTCGATCACCTTCTACTATTGGCTAAGACCTCCTGATCCGTAATAAGGATTTCCGTTCCAGCTACTGTGTCCCTTACTATCTGGAGGATTGAAGTACCACTTCGTGGTTTCCTCTGTGTCTATTAGTCGATCGTACAAAGCTGAGGAGAAGCAAATGGCACATGAAGACACTGCTACAGTGATTTTTTCCTAGGGTAGATACTGCTAGGCTTGCCGCTGAACTACTGGCTTTACCTCCAGTGAATCCACATGCGAAACAGGAGGCGTTCTTGATGTCATCTAGTGTTACGCAGTATTCCCCTTCCCCGTCTTGGCCTTCCCTGGCTTCATTCTCTGTTTTAATTTACATTTGTGATTCGCTATTCTTAGGATTGCTCCTGCTTTTCTCCTTTTTCAATTTAAAGAGCTTGATTGTCCTTACTATCAGTATTGGATAAAGGGCTAGGTAAAAGACTAGGGGATATATGGCAGTTGTTGTACCACACAGATAGAAATCGATCCATAGGACAATTCCGGATATGAGGAACAAGTGAACCGAAATAATATGTACCTTGAAGGACCTGAGGAGCTCCGGATACTTGGAGGAGAGTTCCAGATGTGCTTCTCCCTTCAGGATTTTTCTTAAGTTCAGCTTTCTTTTCTCTTCTTCCTCTTTTTTTATTTTGCCCATGGCCTCCTCAATTCCAAGGAAGAAGTGGTATTTCATGCCATAGTAGAGAAAAGTGGATAGCCACATGAAAGAAGATGCTGCATAGAGGAGTAGTAGATACAGAGTGAGGTCATCGCAACTCATTCCATTCAGTCCTCCTGTTGAGTTCAGCACTCATCGTGAGTTTCGTCCATTATTATCTCTACCGCGAACCAAGTGGTGAGACCTATTATAATTAACGCTAATCCTATGCCCTAGGGCAAGGCCTGCAAACCAGAGGAGGTTCCCTTCTCAGCTGCGAACCCTATCAGGGTTGCTATTCCGGTGAGACCTCCTAGCATCCCCATGATGGATGTGTCTTTAATGTTAGTCTCTCACGAGTTTCTCCTTCCTATGTCGTTGCTCATCTCCAGTCTAAGTTCGAGTCAGGTCTTCTCGAGGAAGATGGATAGGGCTATGAATAGGAAGGTCATCGTTAAGGGCAGGACCATGACCCTCTTGTACCTCTCGAAGTCCTTCTTGGGATTCCTCAACACGTCTAAGTTCTCCAGGGTAATTGGGACAATTAGGAGGATTAGCGAGATACCTAGCACTAATAGTGCTCCTAATCCGAAACACTCGTCTGGGAATCCCACTGGGTTGAATTGAGAAATAGCTCCCAGAATAATTCCCGTGGATATGAAGGCAATGGAGATTCTCTTGAATCCCAAGATTAAACTGGGAGAGGAGATCATGAACAGGGAAAAGGAAAGGAACTCCAGAAAATTGCCTGAGAGCTTAGCTCCTATGAATGGAAATATTGGAATTGCCACAGCAGAGAATAGGTCCAGGGGACTCCTCTCCCTCATTGGAACTGGAGAATCAACTCGGATGTTCCAGCGCAAGTAGGCTAGGACTAGGAAGGCTAGGTAGAGGGGGAGCAATTCCATGAATTTCACCTCCCCGTATTGCGACTAAGCGGCACTCGTGCTGGTTGCCTAATCCGCTTACTTAGGTACGTTCCATGCCGCACTACATGTTATCGGCTTTCAGTACATCTAAAGTTACTCCCATGGTCGCCACTCCTGCTCCGATGTATGCTGCAAAGAGACAGTCTGTTTCTCTTGTAGAGACGCAAGCAACACCTATTATAGCGAGATGGGCTAATAGCAGTAAAAGTTGATTTCACGTCCTCTATTTTTACCACAAGTGTCTCCTTCTCCTTGGCCTTGATCTCACTATAGTACTTCTTCAGGTGAGCCTATTCCATCTGTTCATTGGGTTTTCTCCTACCAGAGAGGAAGTAGACCAAGGAAGGTATCGGAATAAGAAGGAAGGTAATCAATGCTGCTCTTTGAT
>QMUK01000087.1 GCA_003660555.1 Thermococci archaeon | reverse complement strand
TAGAAAAAGGGAGGGAAATACTCAGAAAAGTAATGGAGATGGGACATCTTTCAGTAATTGAACACATCTCCTTCACTTTCTACGTGGAAGGGATAAGCAGAGTGTGCTCCCATCAACTGGTGAGACATAGAATAGCCTCTTACACCCAAGAAAGTCAGAGATTCGTTGAAGTCAGAGACATCGTTGTTCCCCCGTCTATTGAAAACAAAGAGCAATTAAGAAAGAAACTAATTGAATTGTTTTCCATATACAAGGAGGTTACAACGAAAGGGAACGTTCCGTTGGAGGATGCCAGATATCTACTACCACAGGCCTCTAGCACTAGGCTAGTAGTAACAATGAATGCCAGATCTTTGCTGAATTTCTTTAGATTGAGGTGTTGTCTAAAGGCGCAGTGGGAAATAAGGAATTTGGCTTGCGAGATGCTACGCTTAGTTAAAAAAGTGGCTCCGACAATCTTTGAGAAGGCAGGTCCTCCCTGTGTTGAGGGAATCGATAAATGTCCAGAGAAGGACTTTGACTGTCCTGTCAAGAGGGGAGAATTGGGCTTCAGGGCTCTCCACGAACAGTAATATAAAAACTTTACCCTATCGGGATTGCCCATTTCAGTATACACGTTTAGAGAGGGAATGGTAATACATAAGTCAGTTCGAAAGGTCTGGGGGGAAGGGAATGAGAGAGATCACCTACGTCAAGTCTGGAATGACCTTCCCGGAGTTCTTGAAAATGATCTCTAAGGATGAGAAAGACGAAAACCACAGAGGTGATAGTGAGGTCTCCTAGAGATGGATGCCCCCTCCATCTTCCATCTAATTTTACCCACAATCCCAATTGAGAGGGTTTAGGGTGTCTCCGGAGGAGCTGGTGAAGAGGTGGTTAGAAGGAAAAATACATGGGTATTCTGACTCTACATATTTCAGAGCATTATTAAAGAGAGCTAGGGATAAGAGAGTTTCAGAAGAAAAGTTACTTTTCGAAATGGATCGAAGGTTATCTGATAGGGAAGTAGATCCCCTAGAAGTCCTTAATCTGGAAAAAGGCATATGGAAGCTAGAAGAGGAAGCAAAGTCGTCTGTGAGAATCTATATTGTTATGTCTGTTTTAAGTCCAGTGGACAGAAGGACTTCAGCGAAATTCTACGAGATAATCCTAGAGGAATCAGAGTACCTATACTACGAGAAAGCAAGAATGTCTCCCAAGGAGTACATAAACAGGCTTAGAAACACTCTGGAGAGGAGCAAATTAGAAATAGACATTTCTATATTAGAGAGCAACGTGTTTAATATGATAAAGGAGATATCCCAACTGATGGAGAGACCCTTAGACCTAACTAGATTCAAACTGAAGTTCTTTGTGAGCGAAAATCTGTACAAGCTCAGCTCAGAAGAACTGGAGGAGTACAGGAGAGTACTAAGGACAGTGTCTAGACTCGGAAGAACAGCGAGCAAATATCTCAGAATAATGAAGAACAAAGGCCATCATCCTTCTAAGATAGGAGAATTGAGACCACTGACGTCAATACTCCTAAATAATAATAAAGTAAACTTGCTCTCTGATGAGGTCTATGAAAAGTTCCAAGAAATGGGTTTGATTTCCGGTAAGAGGTTAACGGATCTTGGAGAGGAATTATCCAGGGTGGTACTTTTCCTAGATTCTATAGCTAGAATTTCTGGGAAGAAGAAGTGGGAGGAGCTATTCCACTCACCTTCTGGGAGAGAAGAACGGATTAATCCCTCTCTAGATTGAGAACAAAGATCACCTATCTGTCAACCCAATCTCACGGATTTAGCTACCTTCATGAGTTTCTCTCCAACCCTCTTGGATCCTATAGCACTCACTAGGGAGTATAGTCTAGGCCCTTTCTCTTTCCCTATTATCAATGTGTATAGGAGCCTGAACAGTTTCTTTGGATCTATCTCTTTCTCCCTAGCTTGAGAGTAAACTAAATCCTTCAAATCTCTCTCACTGAATTCGTTTGCCTCTATTAAAAAGTTAGCTATTGCCTCTATTGCCATAACCTCTTTTTCTTCTAATTTCAACTCCGCTGGAAACTCATCTGAAAACTCAAATCTCAAACTCTCTGGCCCATATTTGTTTACCCAGTTCCTAGCTCTCTCTGCCCTACTTATTAGCTCTTCTTTGTCTAAGACATCTAGTTCTGCCTTTATGTGAGACGTCCTCCTGAGTATCTCTATAATTTCTTCTCTAGTCTTAGCTATTTGAGATACGACAGCCAAGAAGGTAAATGGAACTCTTATAGGAGCCCTATTCGGGGGAGATCTCACTTGACACATCTCATAAAGCCTCTTGAGACTCATGAGTTTCCTTCGATTCACCATCTTCTCTACTCCAAAGTAGATTCTCTCCAATTTGTCTAATTCATCTACCAGTGCTGGAATAGTCTTCTCAGGTGAAAACTCTCTTTGTTTCTCTATCTTCTTATAAAAGAGGAGTTTAAGAGCCTCTGGAGGAGCAATTTCTAGCCACTCCCAAGTAGTTATCACGTTGCCCTTAGAAGAAGCCATTTTCTCTCCACCCTCTCCTAGGACGAACTCGTATATCACTGGATAGGGTTCAGGCCATCCAAATACTTTCTCACATATTTCTCCGTTTACCCAAAAGGATCCTCCGGGTTTAGTTGCGTGTTCTTTCCCAAAGGGCTCACAGGTCACTTGAAAGAGTCTCCACCTAGCGGCCCATTCACTTCTCCATACTAGTTTTCCTTCTCCGTCTCTTATATCCGAGATCCCTCTGTGTCCACACCCCTCTATTTTAGTGTGCTTGAAGGAGTAGTCCTCACAAACGTATTCTAGAGAGTACTCGTCAAGCTTTTCAGTCACTCTAGTGGTTATTATCTTCCCGCACTCCTCACATATTGGCTTCCAGGGTACCCAATCTTCATCTAGGGGTCTTTCCCTATACTTGTTTATGATCTCCCTTATTTTCTTAGAGTTCTCAATGGCGATTTTCACTTCCTCTGTAAGTTCACCGGATTTGTATAGCTT
Organism: Thermococci archaeon; assembly: GCA_003660555.1. Taxonomy (GTDB): domain Archaea; phylum Hadarchaeota; class B88-G9; order B88-G9; family B88-G9; genus B88-G9. The sequence continues at coordinate 1,619 of QMUK01000087.1, read as the reverse complement.
TCTACTGGAATAAGGTCTAAGTTTTACCCCATATTCCCTTAAACTTTCAATGAATAGCTCCGAATAGTACTCTGAAAAACTATCGCACTCTCCATTTGGACAGGGGATTGAGAAGACGGGTTTACCTAGGTATCTCTCGAATTCAGACGGAAATCCAAGGGGAATCTTTCTAAATGGGTCTACGTCATCTGCAACCCATATTAGTTCTACTTTAACCCCAATTTCCTCCAATGCCCTTCTTATAGCCTCTCCTCTGAGGACATCACTTGCATTGCCTATGTGTGGAACCCCAGAGAGACTAGTCCCAGTCTCTATCGTTTGATCCTCCTTGGAGAATTCCCTATCTATGTATTTGAATTTCCTCCTGTTGATGAGATCTCTAGCAACTCTATCTGCCCAGAACATCATATCTCCTCCTCACGTTTGGATCTCTACTGCAAATCTTCAGAAACACCTCCTCGAAGTTCTCTTCTGGTTTCAGACCCCTTCTGAGATATATTCCAGTCCTCCCTATTCTGTCTCTCCTAGTTAGTACTTGGATCCGTTCTCTAATTATGTCTTGGCTCACACCCACTAGCTTAGAGGCCTCCTTCTCTCTGCCTATCACTGAGAATTCCCTATGTCCTTTCTTAGTTGGTAGGATCACCATTAATCTCTTGTCTATCCCAGGAACTCTTCTTTTCTCGGATATTTCCCTCAGTGTAATTGCTCCACCGAATCTGTAGAACTCTAGCTCTATTTCCTTTGGTTTGGAGATTGGGAAAGTCACTTCAACCCCATTTTCCAGCAATATTCTGCCCTTTGGAAGGTGCCAAGGGGCAGCCTGTATTAGTTCCCTCTCGATAATCTGAAACTTCTCCAAGGCCATTTCCACCAAGTAGGAAGGAACTATTGCGGGTATGAAGACGTCTACGTCGCTCCTCCTATGTACGTCACCCCTAGCTATACTCCCATGGGCCATTGAGTCTATTCCGAACTCCATGAGAGAGGACATTACCTCTCTTGCTAACTCTCTGAGTGAGGCTAGGATTTCCCACCTCTCTTCCTGATAGATGACTTCTCTTTCTTCTCCAATTTTAGATACTTTGACTCTCATCTAGATTCACTGCTCGGTAAACGTTTTTAATGGTAACGTCGTCTCTCACCTTTGGTTTCAGTATGGGTTCCCCTTACTTATACATAGGCCTGTACTTGGGAATAGTCGCCCTTTTGTGGATATTGAGCCCCACGATCCCAAGATTAGACAGAGACGGTCCGGTGCTCATATACAGGAGCGGAACTTTCCTGAGGGTAGTGAACCTTTTGGGGAAGAGACTCTCCTGTGTTATGCCCAAGATATCCTATGTGATGATAGGAGTTGCTATTTTCTTCTCATTTTCTGTGTCTTTGAGTTTACTCCTCTCGTCTCTAGACCTATTGCTTAATCCTTTGGCAGAACCCGTTCTAAAACTGGTTTTGCCAGGAATGGAAATAGCTGGGGAGAGGATAAGGTTCGTCAATTGGATCGTTCCTATATCAATAGTGCTCTTTGTCCATGAAGCGTCTCACGGAATCACTGCACTAGCTAACAGGGTGAAACTAAGGTCAGCAGGCCTAATACTGATAGCAGTAATTCCGGG
>QMUK01000086.1 GCA_003660555.1 Thermococci archaeon | reverse complement strand
TTATCTCCTCCTCAGCCCCTTCCACAGTCGGCTCCGGGTAAGGGATTGGCTCTCCTTTCTCCCTTGGAGGCACTAACCCCCTTGGTTTTCTCTTCCTATCTCCAAGCAAGGAGAACCTGTTCGCTTTCCTTCTCAAGAGTTGTATCCCTAGAGAGGGGTCAACTCCCTTTGGACAAACCTCAGAGCAGGAATTGGCCAAGTGGCAGAATCCCAAGTGATCCTTAACTGCTTCTAACCTTTCCCTGAATCCGGAGTCCCTCGAATCTGCCGAAAACCTGTAGGCTGTCATCAAAGCTTGGGGGCCTAGCCAATCCCTCAGAGAAGAAGTAGGGCATGCTGAGTAGCAAAGACCACACGATATGCAATAAGTGAACTGTATGTAGGAATCTAGCTCTTCCTTACTCTGGAAGTACTCCCTGCTCCAGTCCTCCTTTCCCTCTCTGATTAGATGAGGCTTTACCTCCCTTTGTTTCTCTAGGAAGGGAGTGAAGTCCACTACCAAGTCCCTTATGGGAGGAAAGTTCCTGAGAGGTTCCAACTCTATTTCCTCTCCCAGGGAAGAGACTTGGGTCTCGCAAGCTAAAACTGGTTCTCCGTTTGCAGTCAATCCACAGCTTCCACAGAGACCCATTCTGCAATTGGCCCTGAATGCCAAAGTCCTGTCCAGGTTCTCTTTTATCCACTGCAAAGCCTCAAGGAGGGTCATTCCCCTCTCAACAGGGACTTCGTACTCTGAATGGAACCACTCACCTTTCCTGAACCTCTTCACTATGATTCTAACCTTCTCAGACAAGGAATCACCCCATTATTGGGATTAGAGCCCAGAGGTAAACTGAAACCCAGATTGGAATTAGTAACCTGGAAATCGGCTTCCCTGGGAAATACTCCGAGAGGACCCTCTTGACTCCCTCGTAGGAGTGTATCATAACTGCGCTCAGAAGGAGGAAATAGAAGAGATTCCATCCTTCGTTGGCCCTGCTCTTTACCTTCTCCCAGCTCAAGTTATCCTCCAATCCTCCAGAATAACTCGAAAAGGTGAATAGGTGTATTCCGAGTAGTATCAAAAGGGAAATTCCAGTGATTTGAATTATCAGGTCCTCTGACAAGATATCACCCCGTAGAACTCTTTGATTATCAGTAGGGCAACCAAGGAAAACAAGAGGAGAAGGAAAATTGTCAGAATTCTCGGAATTCCAGAAGATATTGCCTTTCTGTATGGGTAAACTGGCTGAGTAGGCCTAGGAAGCAAGAAGCCGTTCTCGAGGAGTATTAGCCTGATTCCGTTCAGCCCGTGAAAAGCCAATGCCATTACCAATAACATGAGTCCCAAGTGGAAGGGAGTTCTGTCCAAGAAGGAAACTGTCTCGCTCCATTTCAAGGGATCTATCCTATTCGAGGTTTCAACCAAATGGGCGAAGAGATATATTACCAAGGAAAGTCCGGTGATCCTCTGAAGGTAATAAAGAAGTCTCTCAAGCTTGACTTTTCTCAGAGACAATTCAATACCTCCTCTCAACCGGTTTCCAGATTTTGATTCTAACTGGCTCATAGCTTATTTCCAATCCCCTCGGGCCTTTCCTCACTAGTGTGTGCTTGAGCCAATTCTCGTCGTCTCTATTTGGGTAATCTACTCTGTAGTGGGATCCCCTGCTCTCTTCTCTTCTCAGAGCAGAGAGGGCTATTACTTCAGCCACTTCCAATAGGTTCCTTGTCTCTAGGGCGTAAATCAAATCTGTGTTGTATTCCTTACTTGAGTCTTGGACTTGAATTTCCTTAGAGGACTCGATCAGAGATCTTATTCTCTTAAGGCCCTCTCTCATTCCCTCTCCGCTTCTGATCACGTGGAAGTACTTGTCCATAAGTTCTCCCAGTTCCTTCCTTATTAGGTAGGGATCCCCTCCCCTCTCCCTGAAAAGGGAAAATATCTCCTCCTCTCTCCCGAGTAGATCTTCTTTGCTTGGACTTGAAGTTCCTTTAACTCCATTCCTCATTAGGTAGAGAGCTGCTTCTTCCCCTGTTATTCTTCCCCATACCAGACATTCCGCTGTTGAGTTAGTTCCCAATCTATTGGCTCCGTGCACGCTTACATTGGCCACTTCTCCGGCTGCCCATAAATTCGGGACCTCGGTTCTTCCTTTCAAGTTCACTTTAACTCCTCCCATTGGGTAATGGGCCGCAGGCCTTATTGGAATTGGCTCCTCTATTGGGTCTATTCCAGAGAACTTCAGGCAGACTTCCCTTACCAAGGGAAGCTTCGAATTTATCTCCTTGGCTCCCAAGTGAGTCAAATCGAGATGGACGTAATCCAAGCCCTTGGGACCTGGGAATCCCCTTCCTTCCAAGATTTCGGTCATCTCTGCCCTAGATACAACGTCCCTTGGGGCTAACTCCATCCTCTCTGGAGCATATCTTTCCATGAATCTCTCTCCCTTATTGTTCTTCAGATGGCCTCCTTCTCCCCTAGCTCCTTCTGTTATGAGTATTCCAGATGGGACTAACCCGGTTGGGTGAAACTGGACGAACTCCATGTCCCTTAGGGTTAGTCCTGCCCTCAAGGCCATTGCTCCACCGTCCCCAGTTTGCCCTAGGCTATAGGTAGTAAAGGAATAGCATCTCATCCCAAGCCCAGTGGCTAATATTCCCGCTTTTCCCTTCAAGAAGAAGAGATCTCCTGTCTTCATTTCAATCGCGAACACTCCCTTGAACTTCCCTTTTTCTATTAGCAGGTCAATTACGAACCACTCGTGGTAAAAGGTAACGTTCTCCTTGGATTGCAAGTAACCCCAGAGGGTTTGAACTTCGAACTGACCAGTTTTGTCCACCGAGAAAGTAGCTCTAGGGAAAGTGTGTCCTCCAAATGGTCTTTGGGCTATTCTCCCATCATCTGTTCTGTTCCATGGCATTCCCAAGTGCTCTAGGAAAATCATTTCCTTGGGAGATTCCCTCACTAACAAGAGGACTGCGTCCTGATCCGCTAAGAAGTCGGAGCCCTTCACTGTATCCCAGGCGTGTAATAAATAACTGTCCCCCTTGTCCTCTTGGAGTACTGCAGCAGTTCCTCCTTGGGCGCAGACACTATGGGCTCTGTTCAGGTGAGTCTTGGATATAAGGGCTATGTCTAGCCTGTTGCCAGAGATTTCGGAAGCAGATATTGCTGCTCTCATTCCAGCTAGACCACTTCCAATCACTAGTAGATCGTGCTCCAAGATCTCCAAGGTATCACCGGTGAGTGAGACCTTGCCTAGTGCTTAAAAGTTCTCTGTCTCAACTCAGGATCCTATCTAGGGAGACGTGCTCCTCTACAATTTCTCTTATCGTCCTTATTTTCTCCTTTTCCTCAGGATAAACTGTGGGTTCTATCCTCTCTATTTTAGTAGCTGTGGTGTAGGTATCCCAAGGGACTAATAGAAGGGGAACCCCCTCCTCAGAGGCTCTGGATATCACGTTTGGAGGGGGCAATATGTTGTTGGTGAGCACCAAGCATGATGTCTCGCTCTCTATTGCAGCCAGTATCATGTCAACTCTGTCTCCTCCAGTGATTATCAGCTTATCCTTCTTGTAAAAGAGAGGATTCTTCATTGCCTCTGTTGCAGACATTGCCCCTATGAATATGTGTCTTATTTCATTGTCTAGTCCAGTTTCTCCAGCTATTATTCTAGCGTTTAGCTCTTCAGATATTCTCCTAGGGGTAATGGTTTCCAATGTTTCTTCCTTGGGGATAACTCCCAGAGGATCTAGGCCGAGTTCCTCCATCTCTCCCTTTATCGAATACGGATCTTCTGCTTTGTTAATCACTATTTCTATTTTTAGATTCATTTCCTCTTCTAGCTTCCTGAGAAATGAGGATTGGTCTAGCAGTTCCTCCCTGTTACCATCTAACACGAAAATGGCTCTTCCTCCCAATTCCCTGGTTATCGACGTTGGATCTAAATTGAAATAGGAGCCTGAGCTAATGGAGCCGCATTCGATTAGGAATACATCTGATTCCCAAATGGAAGACTTGAGCTCCTTTAGGAGGTCTCCGTGGGAATATCTTAACTTCTCGTAATCGAAGCCTATGCTCAGATTCTCTTTTTTCCTATTGAGGTTCAAGACTTCTGAAATCAGCTCTGAATCCTTGTCCCATATTTTTCCCTCTGAGTAAACCGGTTTGTTTCCTAAGGGCTTGAGATATCCAACACTCTTTCCTCTTTCCAAGGCATTCAAACCAATTCCAAGGGCCAGAGTAGTTTTTCCCGAGCCTCTCCTATGAGAGGAAAGAACTAAGAGGTTCAATCGAATCACCTCCTATTTAGAAAGGATTATCTTGACATCCACTGCTTTAACACCCCTTCCGTAAACGAAAAGAGGATTTATTTCGAAATCGCTTATCTCAGGCACTCTACTGACTACTTCTCCTATTTTGATTATTGCATCAGATATTGACTCTATGTCCTTCTTTTTCTCTCCTCTTACTCCTAAGAGGATTGGAAATGATCTTATTTCACCTATCATCTCCATTGCCTCCCTCTTTGAGATTGGAAATGCTCTGAAGGATACGTCCTTCATCACCTCCACGTATATTCCTCCTAAGCCGAATAATACTATTGGTCCGAAGGAAGGGTCCCTTCTTGACCCGACTATGGTTTCCACTCCCTTGGGAACCATCTCGCA
>QMUK01000085.1 GCA_003660555.1 Thermococci archaeon | reverse complement strand
CTTAGCTGATGAGAAACCGCTGACTGGCTAATCCTCAGTAAATCTGAGAGGTCACATACTCTTAACTCTCCTTTGGACAATAAATAGAGTATCTTAACTTTCGTAGGATCACCTAGCACTTTGAATGTCTCAGAGAGTGTAGACACTATCTCGTTCGTGGGGATATCCAACTCTAACTCCTTTGAGGACTCTGAGATACCTTTTCTCATGTGAACCAATGTTCATATAATCATATATAAGGATTTCCCTAGTCCAAGGGCCTCGAACTCGGACGCAGGCAGGGTTTATATATTTCGAACTGAAAACTTAGACAGGTGATAGATCATGCTCAAAGTCAAAGACGTCATCGGGTGGGACCTCCACTGCAAGAACTGGCAAATAGAGGGAGCTTACAGGATGATACACAATGTTCTCGATCCAGAAGTTGCTAAAGATCCAGAGAATCTGGTTGTCTATGGAGGAACCGGGAAAGCCGCTAGGAACAAAGAGGCTTTGGAAGTCATATTGGAGACCCTCAAAGAGATGGACGAGGACGAGACTCTCTTGGTTCAAAGTGGAAAGCCCGTTGGAGTCTTCAAGACACACAAATGGGCTCCCAGAATACTAATTGCCAATAGTTTATTGGTCCCGAAATGGGCTACTTGGGATTACTTCCTAGAGCTCGAGCAAAAGGGTTTGATCATGTACGGTCAAATGACCGCTGGTTCCTGGGCCTACATAGGTACACAGGGGATCCTTCAAGGAACGTACGAGACTTTCGCCGCGGTAGCTAGGGAACACTTCGGTGGATCTCTGGAGGGTAAAATTGTTCTCAGTGCTGGCTTGGGCGAAATGGGTGGTGCTCAACCACTTGCTGTCACCATGAACGATGGCGTAGCTTTGATCGTAGAGATAGATGAAAACGCCATAAATAGGAGATTAAAACATGGCTATCTCGATGAGAAAACAGACGACTTGGACGAGGCGCTAGAAATTGTCACAAACGCTAAGGAGGAGAAAGAGGCAGTAAGTGTGGGATTGCTTGGAAATGCTGCTGAAGTTCACCCAGAGTTACTGAGAAGGGACTTCGTACCAGATGTAGTAACCGATCAGACCTCTGCTCACGATCCGCTTAGAGGCTACTACCCCATGGGATTGAGTAAGGAAGAGGCTGATGAACTGAGAGAGGAAGATCCGGAGGAATACTTGAAGAGGTCCTATGAGAGTATGAAAGTTCACGTAAAGTCAATAGTTGAAATGAAGGAGAGAGGAGCAGTAGCCTTTGAATACGGGAATAACATAAGAGAAAGGGCTAAGGAAGCTGGATTTAAGGAGGCTTTTTCGTATCCCGGATTTGTTCAAGCCTACATCAGGCCTCTCTTTGCCCAAGGGAGAGGACCATTCAGATGGACTTCTTTGGTGGGAGAAGAGGAGGACATATTCAAACTAGATGAAGTGATAAAGAGGGAGTTCTCCTACAACAGGGAACTAGTGAGATGGATAGAGAAAGCTCAAGAGAGGGTGAAATTCCAAGGATTGCCTGCTAGAGTGTGTTGGCTTGGATTTGGAGAAAGAGCTAGAATGGGTAAAATAATGAATGACATGGTCAAGGATGGAAAAATAGGACCAATTTGGATAGGAAGAGATCACTTGGACGGAGGTAGTGTTGCATCTCCGTTTAGAGAGACAGAGGGAATGAAAGATGGAAGCGATGCCATAGCTGACTGGCCAATTCTCAATGCTTTGATAAACGCTGTTTCGGGAGCCACTTGGGTTGCAGTTCATCACGGAGGAGGAGTCGGAATAGGGTACAGCATACACGCTGGATTCGGACTAGTGGTGGATGGATCCAAGGAGGCAGAGAAGAGAGCTGAGAGGGTACTAACAGTTGACCCTGGGACTGCAATAATAAGACATGCAGACGCTGGATACGAGGAGTCTATAAAAATAGCAAAGGAAAAGGGAGTTTGGATTCCAATGTTCACTAAGGGGAAGAGACCATGAGCTACTTAAGAAGACCCGAGATGCCCTCTGTCAGAGATGAAAGAGATGAAAAGATATCTATATCAGAGTGGAATGGAGAGCGGGGGAACATATTAATCGGGATCCCATTTGATTCCTATACGAGAGGAAGACCTGGAGCAAGATTTGCTCCACAGAAGATAAGATCATTTCTGAGATACGATTCCTTCAATGCAGAGGACTGGAAATCTGTTCCGAGGATATTGGATGCTGGAGACATAGATGTAGTTCAACACGACCTACTTGAGACTAGAAGGAGAATATACTCCTCCGTCTCGTATCTAGCTGATTTCTCAGAGAGATTAATAGTCCTAGGTGGAGATCACTCCGTGACTGCTCCTTGTTTGAAAGGCCTCAGAGAGAAATTGGGAGAAATGGGATTAATAGTGCTGGACTCACACTTAGACATAAGAGAGCTAAAGGGAGAGGTATCGAGTGGAAGTGCGATAATAGACTCCATGCGAGAAGGGAAAATAAATCCCTCTAACGTTGTTGAAATTGGAGTGAGAAGTTTTCTTAATTCCAAGTATTACTTCGAGAAAGCTAAGAGAATGGGGATTAGGTTCTATACTTCCCTAGAAGTTTCAGAGATAGGCATTTTGGAAGTGGTTAGAGAGGCATTCGAGAGGGCTTCGGATGGGGTCGAAAAAGTTTACTTAAGTGTAGACGTGGACGTATTGGATCAGAGCTTCGCTCCTGGAGTTAACTCAGCCCATCCTGGAGGAATAAGTACCAGAGAGCTCTTTTCCGCATGCAGAGAGCTTGGGAAGAGGAAAGAGGTTATAGCAATAGACTTCACAGAGGTGAACCCCCTAGTAGATCCTTGGGACTTCACTCCGAAGGTAGTGGCTATGGCAATGGCCTATTTCCTGTCTTCAATTATGTAACCTCACGATAGTCCGTTTTAGGTGAACTCCAATGAGATGATGTCCATTAGCTCACAAGCCTTGCATATCTCTCTAGAAGTCGGTGAGCCACATATTTCGCACTTGTTCAATTTTATGTCTGGCTTTGATTTTAAATTTCTCACTTTCTCCCAACTCCTAACTAGGTTGAAAAGTACACCCGGACTCTCCTTCTTCATTTCCCTTAGGAAATCTCTTATCCTCTTCCTAAAAGCCATCTCCACGTAGGGACATTCTCCTTGGTAATAGGGTATTCCTCTGAATTCTGAATACATCACCACTTCTTCTTCAGGAACTAGCCTGAGGGGCTTTATTCTTGGAACTAGCCCATTTTTAGGATTTTCTTCTCTTAGTAGCCTCTTAATGTTTCCTCTCATGAGATTCATGAGTATTGATTGAGCTTCGTCATCTAGATTGTGGCCTGTGGCTACGAAATCAAATCCTCCCTTGAGGGCGTACTCATTCAACAACTTTCTCCTGAGAACTCCACAGTAAGTACAGGGACTACCCAGCTCAGAGATTTGATCCATAGTTACCCCTATTTCCTCTTTAAAGCTGATTACTTGGTGTTCTATTCCCAATGACTCGCATAATTCCTCTGCTTTCGTCAAACTCTTTTTCCTATATCCTTTTATTCCTTCATCTATGGAAATGGCTTGTAATTCTGCTCTACTCCTCTTAGCTATCTTCCATAAGATGTAGAGAGCTGCATTGCTATCTTTCCCTCCTGAAACAGCAACTAGTACCTTCTTACCAGAAATTCCTCCATATCTCCTTATTTCTTCTCTAGCTCTCTTCTCGATTGTTTGTAAGAAACATCTCTTACACAGAGATCTCCCTTCGTACTCCCTGAAGTAAACGGGTTCAGATCTCCTGCACCTATCGCACTTCAAGGTAGAAGCCTCCTAACTATGTGTTGTACATGGGAGAATATTATCACGAGAGTCATCACTATTACCAGAACCCTAAGGAATTTGAACTTCTTCTCAGTTGAGTCCCAGAGCATGAGGCCTCCGTCGAGTGGTTTGACTGGGTAGAGGTTTATCAGGCCTATCCCGTAGTTGAGGACTATCGTCCATTTCACTAAGTCCAGAAGCCACCAAGGCACTTTGGCATATGACGTAAGTGGATTTACCCAGAGAGCTGCTATGAACTCCAAGGACATCCTGAAAGGTGTTATTTCTCCCAAGGGAACAATAGATATGCCAAGATATGCCCTTTCACTGTTTGGATGCCTCGATAGGACGAATTCCTTCGTTATGCCCAAATGATCTTTTATTACTAGATAGTCCCTAGGTCTCAGTTCCCCTAGAACAGAGAGAAAGGTCTCGAAGCTATATACCTTGATCCCATTTACCTCTGTGATTACCTCCCCCCTCTCCAAGAAGGGTTCCTCTGGGGATCCCAAGAAGAACAACTCCTCGACATATGGTGACTCGTATGATCCACTAGCTGGACTTCCCAATACAACCGAATTCACTAATATCCCGTTGGACTTTGGGACATACATGAGTGGTAAAATCGAAATCAGCATTAGTGCTAACAATATGTTCCCAAAGGAGCCTGCAGAGTATATGCTCAACCTCTGCTTTAAAGTCCTCTTTTTAAGTTCCTTCTCCTCTGGTTCCACGAATGCCCCCGGAATTACTGCTATCAGTATTAGGCCTGCTGACCTTAGTTTCACCCTGTTAGCTAGTGCAGTGATTCCGTGAGACGCTTCATGGACAAAGAGCACTATTGATATAGGAACGATCCAATTG
>QMUK01000084.1 GCA_003660555.1 Thermococci archaeon | reverse complement strand
GTCACAGCGTCTAACAGTTTCTTACGTTGCACGGTCTCGATTGCCATTGGGTTAATATCTAATGTATAAACACTTCCTCTCTCTCCTACTATTTTTGTTGCCAGAATTGTAAAAAGATCGGGACCACAGCCAACTTCCAGCGCTTTCTGTCCTGCTGCATCATATATGGACATTTTCGACCTCGTATTCGTCGGGATATCCCTATTTAAATCTTACGGTCACCACAAAGCTGATAGGTCAATCCTATTTCTACTAGCAACTTTTTAGAAGCTCCCCTACCTATGACCACGGTTAGCTCAACCTCCTTTCAGTTATCTTTTGATTGCTTCTGTTCTTGGGCTTTCCTCTTTTTGAACTCATTTGAGTAGTTATTTAAGCCTTGTGATGATATCATGCGAGTCATCATGAAACTGCACTAGAGTATATAAACCCATTTGCATGATAAAAATGACCACAATATAGGGACTACACTGAAGCGAAATCTTTATACTACTCCTCGTAGATACAAGTATGGGCTCAGATCAAGAGGTCTGAGCCGAGCCTGGCGGGGCGGAGCATAGGCTATGAAGATCTTTCCAAACTACTGACCTGAGCACCCCGGTGGGAAGCGGGGTGGGGAAGCCAGGAATCCCGCCGGGCTCATAACCCGGAGGTCGGTGGTTCAAAAGGATCCGAGTGGACGCTCGGATCCTGAAACTCCACCCCCCGCTACCATGGGTTTTGCCGGGGTGCTCAGATTAACTATTCCCTTATCCCAGTTCTTTATCATATACACTAAATTGCTCTTAGCAGTCTCAATAGGACTAGTAACATTAGGATTATGACTACTACCAGATCTCCGTTATCAGCTCAATGATCTCCGGGAGAATATCGATTTTGGATTCAAGTCTATTAATTCAAACTTAAACCAGATCCTTAAGTATGATTATTTCCTCTAAGCTTCGATAGTCTTTTTATCATATTACTTGGATTTAACATTGGAATCTTCTTTTAACTCCACTTGGTGCCTATTCATTTTTAGCTTCTATTTTTCCGTTCAAGTATGCCCTCTATCCCTATTCTTTCCTCGGCTGGTGGGATTCTTACTATTAGTTTTTCATATATCCTCTGTGACCGTTTAGTAATCATCTGCTTCTTAATTCTCTTTTAATTGAGATCCTTTAAGAGGAGCTATCCTCCTTTCTAGCCTGCCCTACCTTAAAGAGGGGCTCGAATCTCGGAATTCAGTATTAGAATAATGCCTAATGTCCTAGTTATTCAAATAGCTTCGGATAGGTATTTTAATAGTGAATGTTGTAGTACTAATTTCCAGTAGACTGAAAGAAAATATATATTCATCTAAACCAAATTTATCTACGGGTGGGGATTTATCTGAGGATAGATGGTTGATCTACTTTAGAATAGGGCTTATAGTAGCAATAGCAGGAGCTCTCATGGGACTAGTAACTCAATATACGTGCTTTAGAGGGACTTGGTAGGGTTATTGGTATCACGTCTAGAATCCCACCCACAATGGTGGAGTTCAATGCATGGTCGATGGTATACCCTTACTTACTACTAGCTATACTTCTGGATATAGTAGTCCTACTATTATCCGTGGGTATCTATAAAAAGTGGAGTGAGATAGAGGATAGTAGTAATGTGGAAAGAGTATACTTACTTCTCATAATCCTAATTGTCGCTACTGTAATCTCATTAAACATAGTATCTCTCATAGGTGCAGTAATTGCAATATATGGTCTGATGTCTAAATTCCCAAGGATAGGAATCGGAAGTGGGTCTCTTCAAGCTTCGTCCTCCCATACGAGTCCAAAGCTTACAGTCTTTTATACCTCCATGAAGGAAGTCTATGATAGACTATTCGATCGATATCAAGAGACTTACGGATCTGGTATGGCCAGGAAAATGCTCGAAAATAGAATTAGAAAGCTTATGGAGAGGGGTTTATCTCAAGAGGAGGCATTAAAGACTCTATATGAAAAGACATTCTTTAGAAAAGTCGAATTTTCAAATTCAAGGAGACTTAAGCATATGAATCCCTCCTAAAACGTTATGCTCGCGTTCATTTTTAACATTCTAATCGGCTCCTATAGAGATTAAGAGAAGATGTTATAATTGAGGAGAACTTTCTATACATAATAGGCCTTAGACTTAGAGAATTAACTGGAAAAATATAAGACTGAACACTTCTCAGAAGGGTTGATTCATTATGGTAAGATGTAATTAGAGATAATATTTTACTCATTAATATAGAACTAGACTCATCTTCATAGGAGAATGTAAGTGGTACCTAATTGATTACTGTTTAGTATTCCTCCACTAGGGATATACTTTCATCTCCTTCAGCATTCTCTTAACTATATTCCGCGCTCTTTTAGCCTTCGAAAGTATTTCGAGGACATGCCGTTCATTGTAGACATCGTCTGGTGTAAGACCTCTACTAGGCTCACCGTAAGTAGATCTGCCATGTTCAGGAGCTACTTCTCTTGTTATATTAGCTAACTCCTCCACATCATGCACCATGTGTTTAGGAAATTTCTCGCGTAATCTCATCAGCTGATTTGAGGGATCGTGACTCCATGTGGGTATTTCAAATATAGCTATGAGTGATTTCGTGAAATTCTCTATGGCTAGTTGAGCGAAGCGTACGGTTGATGGCCAGTCCCCCATCCTATACATTCTCTCTGCTCGACCTAGATGTTGTAGTGCAAGACGGTATCTATACTCTACTTCAGCTCGTGGGTCTATACTCATAGTAGTCTAACCTCTTGCATGGGATTAGGTAAGATCCAATAATACGTTCTTCCATCCTTAACTCGGACAAGTCCTGCCTCCTTTATCCTCCTCCTGATATGTTTAAGGAATTCAATGAGCGTATTCTTCTTATCGATTATGACTATAGCATCCCAATATATGTTCAGTAAGAGAGGTCTTATAATGTTAGGCTTTATGAACTCCTTAAACTCCATATCTATTAGTGTGACGGAATCAAATACATCATCCAATACATTCATCACGAGCTTGTACAGATATCTCCTACGATACACCGGGTCTTTAATATCCATATCCTCATGAAGAACGAGTAGATCAATGTCACTTTTCTCATGGGCTTCATCACGGGCAATAGAGCCGAATAGTAGTACAGCTTTTATGAAATCGGGAAGACTAGCACTGTTAAGCTTGCTACGCAGTATTCTTACTACCTCCTCACGACTCAGCACTCTCATCGCCTATCATTAATTGAAGAATCTTATAAAGGTGAAATCTATTCCCTAGATCACACTCATGAGAGATGAGAGAGCTAGAAAGGGTGACAGGATACTATAGATGGTATTGTTCATGCTAAGTCAGTGCATATTAAGTGAAGATTTTTAGTAAATAAGAGTACCCTTAAACTTTGTTAGAGTCGCCTTGTGTAGTAGTTTCATTTTTCATAGACATTAGTAGATGCTCAAGGCTTAGGTATCTGACTTCTAATAGATGAGCCTACAGTGTATGGATGTCTAAGCTCAGAACACTTAACTCTGAGTGCAGATGCACTTACGAAATTATCTATAGAGATCTTTGCAATGATCTCATCTTTCTAAAAAGTCTATAACCTCATTTTAGCAGATTTTCACAGTGGCTTAAGACTATAAGTCCTGCATTAACTACTCCTAGAGCCTGAGTTTTGATAGTGCTCAATGCTCTAGCACCCATCTATCCTCTCCCTCTTTCTCCTTCAACGAAACACTCAGAAGCTTTAGCTCTGAGGTCTTTAAACCTCCTCTCTATCGAATCCTCATCTACTTGTAGCTTCTTCATAACATAGCTCATCCATCCTCGATAATTCACTTTAGATAGTCTCCCTCTCTTATGTCTAAGATCTCTCTTAGGAGCTTGGTATTACTGTTCTACTCTTATAGTCGTCTGACAAACCAGCTTGGTCCCACTATACCAAGGTAGGTTAAGAGAGCAGCGGATAGTAGAGCAGAGCTCTTGAGTACTGTTACGATGAACATAGCTCCTGGATAGTGTATGAGAAATGGGTGGAAGAATACTAGTGTTATAGCTACTACCATGAGCAACATTCCCCTAAAGGCATATCTATACCTCTTAACTAGGATTGGATTGGCTTCTCTGAGGCGAGCTCTCGCCATCCTGATAAAACTGAACGCTCCTATATAGCCAGTAAGCGTCATACCAATGACGGCTAGGCTTCTCGTAGCTATGAGGTAGGTATATCCTGGATCTCCACGCTTTACACCATATAGAGCTGTCCATGTGAGGAAGGCCATGAGTATGGTGAACACAGTCAGGCCTATTAACCCTATATCAAGGCCGCCTATTTCACGAGTTCTAGCTAGGCTAGCATAGAGCCTAATAGTCAAGAAGAACACAGTAGCTAAGCTTACACTTATGGCGGTCGTTGTGGATTCAATAAATAAAATTTCAGGTGTAGGAATTAGATCGGCGAGGACATGTCCTATTGTATGACTAGCATCTCCGCATCCTATTAAGAGAAAGCCCATGCCCAGTATCTGAGTCTTTTTATCACCTATTTTCTTACCTGCTACTAATGTTAAGATACCTATTATTATCATTACAGCCTCATATACGAAGCCTAGAATATGGATGAACCATATGAAGATAGAGCTCATTTCACTCAATATCTTCCACCAATCATTT
>QMUK01000083.1 GCA_003660555.1 Thermococci archaeon | reverse complement strand
CCTTGGTCTTTTTTCGGTTCTTCCCGTGCATTCTCAGGTCTCCTGTGTAAGCCAGAGAGGTTTCCCCTCTGACTAAGTAGCCTGTGGCTCCGTAAATCGAGTGATCCACCTCGAATGCCTCTATTTCCAAGCCAGTTTCCTCTATGCTTTCGAGTGAAAGTCCCTCTATTTCCCTTCTAGGAGTATCCAGGAGGAATAATCTAAGTTCTTCACTTATTTCGTCTGTGAAAATCAGTTTCCTGCCCAAGTATCTCTTGGAGGAGAGGAGAAGTCTCCCTTCTCCTTCTTTGGCTTCTCTGGGAGAGAAATAGACTATCTCTGAACCCGAGGTTGACCTGGAAGTGTCTTTGATTGCTTTGAGAATTGCTAGCGTGAAAGGACTCGCTACTAAGGGAATCTCCCCGTTCAAGAGGCCGACGTTTCCACAGTGATCTAAGTGAGCGTGACTCAATAGAACGGCATCTACCCTCACTTCAGGGAATTCCATTGGGTTTACATCAGAAGGAATCAAGTCAGGACGATATATCCTGAGTTTCGGAATTAGGTCCAAGCTCAGGAGATCGTGTATTCCCCTTGAGCTCCTCTCTCTCAGATACTCCTGGAAGTATTCACTGTATTTGCGGAAGTTCATGCCGAAGTCCAAGAAGAGACCAGTTCTTCTGTCTTCCAAATGGATTTTGTTTCCTCCTATTGTTTCTCCTCCATCGTATATAGTTATCTTCAATGGGAATCCTCCAGCCTAGTTACTTTGACGAATCCCAATCCGAAGGAGGAATCCGGGCCTAGGCCTAAGAGGTTGGCCACGCCTAAGAGCCACCTTCCGACTTCGTCTATTTCGGAGAACTCGTAGTCTATTATTCCTGTAAATCCAGTTAGGGTCATCTTCCCACTTCTCTCTGACTTTCTTCTCAGGAAATGGACGTGCTTCTCGAATCTCAAAATCCTTCCCTTTGCCTCCGGTTCCTCCACGTAAGAGGAATCTCCGTACTCGTTCACGAATCTTATCAGTCTGTTCCTCGTCCTGGAGAGAAATTCCCTAGGCCCAAGAGGGAAAGTCCTACCTGTGTATGGAGTCCTGAAGTACACCCTGAACCTATCTCCTTCGATTGGATCCACTTCTCTGACGTCTATGCTGGGAGGAGGTATCCTCATCTCCGATCCGTTGAATATCGTCTCTCCTTGACTGGTTACACTTATCACTCTGAATTTGTTCATCCCATATGCTCTCTCTGACCCTAACCCTATCATTCCGAGTTGAATCAGGGAAAATATCACATGGGGGGCATGCCTTATACCCTCTTCGCCCAAGAGAAGTATTCTCAGGTGTATGTCACCACCCCTTCTCCAATTCATCTCTTTCCCGAAGAAGGGAGGAACTACTATCAGAGGCTTTGGAGGGGGAGCATGCCCCCTCTTGGACTCCTTGACCTCGTAGACTCTGTAGTAGAAACACTCTTCTTTCTCCGAACAAATTGAACATTCCTCTTGAATACTAGGACATAGAATTCCCTTTAACTGATGCCCCAATCCTCCTCTAAAGGCAGAACCCATCCACCTAGGAAGCTTAGTTTGTCCTTGGAACCTCAACTTAGCTTGTAGATCTGAGACCACTAGCAATGAACTCCCCGCTTCACTCTCTTTCAGCAGGAAGCAGTATATATAAATAAGAGGTGTGTTGATAGGACTTCACTTCCTTTGAGACAAAAACGACATCAAACCAAAACGTATTTTAGGACGAGGAACATAGCCCGATGCATGAGAACCCTAGTGATATATGACATAAGCGAGAACAAGCCTAGAAGTGAACTAGCGAAGCTACTAAAGGAGTTCGGATTGACTAGAGTGCAATACTCCGGTTTCATGGGAGAACTAAATCCAAATGACAGGAAAGTCTTGGAGAACATGGTCAAGAGATTCGTTAAAACGGAGAGGGACAGCATATATATAGTACCACTCTGCAGTAGGTGCCTAGCAACCCTGAAAATAGTTGGAAAGGGGAAGAAGGAGGACGAGGAGGGAGTAATCATAAGATGAGGAGCTTAATACCGACTTGAGTGGATAGGGGAGAGGGAATGTACTTCTTCACCGATACTGAGCAGAAGTACCTGATAAATAAGTTACTACCGAAGGCTAGGGAAAGGGGAATAGAGGAAGAGCTGAGAGGCTGGAATTGGCACTCTTCTCCAGTGAAACCATATTACGAGAGTAAGATTCCAATGTATTTGGTTTGTTCGCAATATTGTCCCACTCACAGAGACGTTTACCTAAAATTAGTGGAGAATGTCAGAGAGAGATTCAACTACAGAGTCTCTCAGGGAATAGGGATGCACAAGCTAGTCGAGTTTCTGATAAGCTCCTACCAAGATGGAAAGGAGGTGGAATTCGAGAAGTGGTGGGAAGAGAAGAGCAAGAACATAAGCGATCCCGGCTGGGTAGAACCCATGAGGAGAAGAGCCATTAAAATCTGGGAGCTAGTAGAAAC
This sequence comes from Thermococci archaeon, assembly GCA_003660555.1. Taxonomy (GTDB): domain Archaea; phylum Hadarchaeota; class B88-G9; order B88-G9; family B88-G9; genus B88-G9. The sequence continues at coordinate 2,319 of QMUK01000083.1, read as the reverse complement.
CCAGATAAAATATCAGTTGATAAAGAGAAAATCTGAGCAACCATATTCTAATAAGAGGGACATTCTCGCCACGGCAATACCGCTTTTAGTTGGTCACAGAGTCAGCGGGGAACTACTGGGATTGTCCGGCTTATTGACCATTGACGCTTACGACTACCTGAGGAACATAGTGTTCGATCTGAAGGTTTCGGACGAGGAAAAGGATTGGTATAGACTTTACCCCACGGGATACGCCATGGTCCTAGAGAGCATATATGAGGTCCCAATTGACATTGGAGTAGTAGTCTACCTGAGATTCAACAGAGACGATGAGCCATACGTAAAAAAAGACATGTTCTTCATAGACGATGACCTCAGGAGCTGGTGGATAGAGGAAAGGGACAAGAAGCTGAAGATAGTTGCTGAGAGACTAGATCCCGGTTTGCCTAAGAAATGTGAGGAGACGTGCATCTACTACCATTACTGCAGGGGTGAAGGGACCTGAGAATAGTAGTAGACGGCTTCGGAAAATTCCTAGGGCTTAAGGGAAATCTACTAGTTATTAAGTCAAGAGAAGGAAACAAATCAGTTGAAGTGGACTCTTTTCCTCTAAGTAAAATAGAGCAGGTTATAGTAACTGGAAAAGGATCCATAAGTCTAGATCTGTTGAAGAAAATGGGGGAGATGGGAACAGACTTAGTCATCCTCAGGGGAGGAAAAGTAGTGTGTAAGCTTTCCTCTAGGGAAATAGGGACAGTTAAAACTAGGAAAGAGCAGTATTATGCTCATCTGGATGAGAGAAGTGGACATTTAGCTAAAGCTTTTGTTTACTCTAAAATCAGAAATCAATATTCTCTGCTTGGAACTATAGCCAAATCTAGAGTGGATACAAACCCAGAGGTATCAGAGGAAATACAAAAGAAAAGAGAGGAAATAAAGGGAGTCTTGGACGAAGTAAGTACCATAGAAGATAAGAGAATAGACGAAATAAGGTCTGATTTAATGAAATTGGAAGCTAGAGGAGCTAAAGAATACTGGGAATCCATATCCCTTATAATACCAGAGGAAATAGGATTCTCTGGCAGGAGAGGAATTGGAGATTCTCCTAGATATGCCAAGGATGGATTCAACGCTAGCTTGAATCTGGGATACTCCCTCCTAGAGGGAGTGGTCTGGAGAGCTGTACAGATCTCTGGCTTGGATCCCTACGGAGGATTCCTTCACGTAGATAGACCAGGTAGGGCGAGTATGGTCTTAGATGTCATGGAAGAGTTCAGACAGCAGTTGGTAGACAGGGTAATAATTCCAGTCTTCACCAAGAGGGAGATAACTGAAGAGGATTTTTCCTACGAAGGGAAAGTATGTATGCTTGGAGAAAAAGCTAGGAGACTAGTGATTTCCAGAGTACTGGGCAAGATAGAGAATGGCACAGTCTATTACAGGAACTCGAGAATTAAGTGGGACGATTTAATCCTCAAGAAGTGTAGAGAGATAGTGAAGTATCTCAGGAGGGAAATCGGTGAATACAGACCGTTTTACCTCAGATGGTAAGCTCTGGATATCTGTATCAGACATAGTCCAGTTTTACTATTGTCCTAGGAAATTTTACTTAATGAAGATTGGTTTACCTAGGAAAATAATGATGAAAATGGATTTTGGGAAAAAAGAGTACGAAAGAGAGATCAAAAGGATAAGAAGGAGGGAGGAGATATTTGGGTTCAGGAGAGAGGACGTGGAAGAACTAATAGAAGGATGGAGTGAAGTTGACGAAGAGTTGGGTTTGTCTGGAAAGCTCGACTTTCTTTTAAAGGTTAATGGAGAGCTAATTCCAGTTGAAGTCAAGTATTCTGAGTTTAGGAGACCTAAGCTAGAGTGGAAGAAGCAAATATATGCTTATGCTCTCCTAATAGAGAGAAAGACGGGGGAAGTGGTCAAGCGGGGTTTGATATATGTTCTCCCCTGGAAGGACGTATTAGAAGTTAAAATAGATGGGGAGGACAAGTTAAAGATAATAAAGGATCTTGATAGGATTAGAAGAACATTGGAGAGGGGAGAACTTCCTAAGAAAGTAAATAGTGCGAAATGTAAGTACTGCGAGATGAGGGAGTTTTGTGGTTAGTTGCATCTGGTTTCTCACGTTTATATTTTGTCGTGTCATGGCGTGAAGATGTTTTTATATAAGTGTGCAATCACATAGGGTCCGCGGGTCTAGTCTCGAAAGGGGGAGCTAGGCCCCATACGTGGATGAAAACCATGTTAATCCATGCCGGTTTCAGAAGGAGAATCCGTAAAAAGGAGATTGAAAGTAGAAATCGGTATATGGTATTTTTTCGAGCCATG
>QMUK01000082.1 GCA_003660555.1 Thermococci archaeon | reverse complement strand
AGCAGTTTTATCCCTAGTTGGTTCTGCACCAATACCTTTAGTACCAGTGATAATAACACTAGGGGTGAAGAAAGAGGAAAGGGGAGAAATAATAGGGAAATACAACACTGTAGTCTCAATAGGGGGGACTTCTGGCTTCTTCTTCGGGGGAGCAATAGCGGAGCTTATCGGGATAAGAAGGACTTTCGTCCTGAGTGGATTACTAACGCTTCTCTCTACTCCCCTTCTTTATCTAGTCAAGGAGAAAAAACAAACAGAAGAAAAAGGGGAAATTAGGAGAAAAGGAAAAGAAGAGGATGACAAATGGATAAGCAGAGAAATCATATCTTTGTTCTTCCTAGTACTCGTAATACTAATTGGATCTGGAGCAGTGTACTCCCTATTACCAGTTTACTTCAAGGAAATTGGCTTCAGTGAATCGGAGATAGGAGTTCTCATGGGAACTGAATCCTTAGCTTACCTAGCCACGGCTTTTCTCATCGGAAAGATCTCTGACCTCTTTGGGAGGAAGAAAGTCCTTTTCTTCGGAATAATAGGATATCCCATCTGCTACTTCGGTTACTACTCACTCAGGGATTTCACACACTTGATCCTAGTTCAACTCCTCTCTGGAATTAAGTGGGGAGCCGTGATAATTCCAGTGACAGCAGTTACAGCTGATCTGTCTAAAGAGAAGCACCGAGGGAAGGCAATGAGTTTGATATACTCTGGGATACACATAGGGTGGATATTTGGACCAATACTAGGAGGACTGGTCTCAGATACCTTGGGCATGGGGAGGATGATCTTGACGTTCGCGATACTCCCAGCTCTCGCACTCTTTCTCCTCCCGATTTCCGCCTCGAGAGGATCACACCATTGATACATCCATACTTGGAGGCTAATTTCCATTTACTTCCATTTCGAAGAAAAAGAGTTATATCTCTTCCTTCTGAGTGAACGCCGGTCCCCGAAGCCGATAGGGGAGTTTCCCCAAACCTTTTATTTTTTTCTTCTTCAAGGTCTTAGGGATTCCATTGGAAGAATTAGAGGGTATTGAGATACTCAGAGACGAACATTCACTATCTATTTACAGCACTGATGCCAGTATTTACGAAATAAAGCCAAAAATGATTGTTTATCCAAGAAATGAAGAGGAAGTCTCTAGAATATTGAGATATTGCTTCTCGAGGGGAATACCAGTCATTCCCAGGGGAGGGGGCACTGCTCTCCCAGGACAATCCATAGGGAATGGTGTTATAATCGATTTCACCAAGTACATGAACAGAATCTTGGAAATAGGAGAAGATTACGTAGTAGTTCAGCCCGGAATAACCCTCTCGGAACTAAACAAAGCCCTTAGAAAGAGGGTTTTCCCTCCTGAACCTGCTAGTGGAGACCAGTGCACAATAGGTGGAATGATCGCCAACAATGCAAGTGGAGGAAGGTCCCTGAGATACGGTGCAACAATAGATCACGTTATTTCTCTCAAGGTAGTTCTCTCAAACGGGGAAATAGTCGAGTTCAAAAAAATAAGTGAGAAGGAACTTAGCAAACTCATCGAGGAGAAGAAGAACACTCTGGAGGGGCAAATATACGAGAAAGTCCCTAAGCTAATAGAAGAAAGCATGGAGGAAATAAAGAGGAGAACCCCACAGGTGCCGAAGAACTGCAGTGGATACAGAGTAGAGAGATTCGTTTCCTTCGAAGGAGAAGAGAAACACTATGATTTCCCGAAGCTAATTATCTCCTCTGAGGGAACCCTTGGAGTAGTGGTAGAGGCCAAACTCAGAACTATTAGTCTCCCGGAAAAGGAGGCAGTACTCCTAATACACTTCGACGATTTGGAGAAGGCCTCCTCCTCTGTGGTGAAGATACTAAAAGAGGAGCCCATCGCTTTGGAGCTGATGGACGAGTCCTACATATCCTTGGTGAGGGAGAGGTATCCCGAAGTAGGGAGGGAAATACCAGAGGGAACTAAAACTATACTCTTGGTCAAGCTGTCTGAGGAGACAGAAGAAGAGCTGAAATCCAAGGTAAAGAGGATAAAAGAAGGAATAAGCGGACTTTTCTTTAGCATGAAGGAGTCCTATGAAAAGGAAGAGCAGGAGAGGCTCTGGGAAGTTAGGAGAGTTGTCGCTTCCCTAGTCAACAAGATGAAGGGGCCTAAGAGAGTGATAAATTTCATAGAAGACGGGGTAGTTGTTCCTGAGAGGATACCCGATTACATAAGAGGAGTTAAGAGGATTCTCGATAAGTACGGAGTGAAGGCAATAATATACGGCCACGCCGGAGAAGGGAACTTCCATACTAGCCCACTTTTGGATCTGAAACTTCCAGAAGAAAGAGATAAATTCAAGAAAATAGCTGAGGAATTCTACTCCATGATATTGGAGCTAAATGGAAGTATAAGTGGGGAACACGGAGACGGAATCCTAAGGGCTAGATTCGTCAGAGAAATGTATGGAGAGGAACTGTATTCCCTCTTCAGGAAGATAAAGGAGGTCTTCGATCCTAAGGGAATAATGAATCCAGGGAAAATAATAGAAACAAGAAGAAGAGGAGAAGAGGAGGAGGAAAAAGAAGAAGGAGAAATAACATCTAACTTGAGATTTTACGATTTCAGGCTAGATGAGTTTGACTTCAAACTAATGAAAAAGGAGGAAGTAATGGAAGAAGTAGAAAGATGTAACGGATGTGGGAAATGTAGAAGCATAGCGACTCTAAGGGCATGCCCCCTCTTCAAAATAAAGAGAGAGGAGAGGTACTCTCCCAGGGGAATAGTCAATACTTGGAGGAGATTGCTCAAGGAGGAAGTCGAAGAGGAGAAACTCTTCTCTAAAGCCTTCTACGAATATTGTATATTGTGTCAGCAGTGCGAGATGGATTGCCCAGCCGAGATAAGAGTTCCTGATTTAGTCATAGAGGGAAGGTGGAACTTCAGGAGATGGCTGTATAGACTCCTGCCCTACTTGGAGACCATACCCTTAGACAGGTTTCCACTGGTCAGGATAATGAACGGATTTGGAAGGGCCATAGGCCTAACTAGAGAACTCCCGAGAGTTAGAGGGAACTTCTACAGGTGGTACTTGGAAAGGAGAGACAAATTCGCTACTTCCGAAGGAGAAGAGGAGAGGATAGTATACTTCCCGGACGTTTACACCAATTACTTCAATCCAGAGCTTGCCAAGGCCACCTTCAACTTGCTCAGAAGGAAGGGATTCAAAGTGGAAGTATACAATGGTGCGAGTGGAATAATATCCCTTCTCAGCGGAGACCTGAAGAAATTCGATAGGATATCCAAGAGGAACTCTGAGAATCTAAAGGGAGAGACAGTAGTGAGCAATTCCCCTTCTGCTGTTTTCGCCCTCAGGAAGTACTTGGAAGACGTCTACGAATTGGGACAATTTCTCCTAGAGAGAAAGATAGAATTGGATTTGCTAGTAAAGGCAAAAATCTCTTACTTCCTCCCATGTTACACTAGAGCCCTCGGGATAGGAAAACCCTTCCTGAAGATATTGAAGGAAATTGGGGCAGAGGTAGAGGAGATAGACAAGAACTGTTGTGGAAGGGGAATAGTATCTTATCTCGGAAACCCAGTTTCAGAGGAAGTCTCTTCTCTTTTGAGAGATCTAAGCGAGAAGGAGCTCATAGTAACTGAGTGCGAGTGGTGCTTGGACGAGTTCCTTAGGTACAACGAGAGAGTAGCCCATCCAGTTATGTTGGTGAAGTGAATGATCTGGATAGGTCCAGCTGGTATACCCCTCTCCTGCAAGGGGATGGGAATAAAAAGGGGAATAGAGTGCGTTAGAGAAAAGGGCCTCAGTGCAATGGAAGTTCAGTTCGTTAGGGGAGTGACGGTCAAAAGAGAGGAAGTCGGGAAGGAGATATACGAGAAGTCGAAGGAGGAGAGAGTCAGGTTATCGGTACATGCCCCCTATTACATTAACTTGGCCTCAGACGATGAGAAGGTCATAGAGAAAAGCAAGGAGAGAATAAAGAGTAGTTGCCTAGCAGCTCACTGGATGGGAGCTTCTCCGGTAGTAGTCCACGCCGGATATTATTCCAAGAGATTGGGGAAGAAGGGAACCTATTCCCTCATAAGGAAGTCTCTCTCTGAGGTCTTGGAGGACCTGAACTCCTCGGGGATAACGGACGTGAAAATAGGAATAGAAACAATGGGAAAGCAGAAGTCCTTCGGGACATTAGACGAAGTCATTTCCTTGTCCTCTGAGTTGGAAGGAGTGGTTCCAGTGATAGACTTCGCTCACATACACTCTAGGACTAATGGAGGAATAAGGAGCAGAGAGGACTACTCCTCAATATTAGATAAATTAGAGGAAGTACTCGAGGAAGGAGTCGCTGGGCACATCCACTTCACCTGTGTAGAATACTCCAAGGGAAACGAGAGGAGACACCTCACTTTAGAGGCAAAAGAACCGGATTTCTCTCCTTTGGCAGAGGAACTCTCGAGTAGGGATGGGGATTTCGTCCTAATCAGTGAATCCCCCATATTGGAGGAAGACGCCCTAAAGATGAAGGAGGAAATCCTGAAGAGGGGAGGGAGAATTGCCTGAGGTGAGATACGAATTCGGACTATTGATCATTGGGAACAGGAAATACCACAGGGACTTGGTAATCCTCCCATCTGGAGAAATCAGGGATTGGTGGAGGAGGGAAGGCCACGAAGTCCATAGGGAGGACCTAGAGGAATTCCTGAGCGAGGGAGTTCGAAAGGTACTAATAGGCACGGGATACTACGGAAGACTAAAGATATCTAGGGATCTGGAGGAATTTCTGAGGGAAAAGGGAATAGAACTAGAGTTTGGGAAAACTGAGCAAATAGTAAAGAGGCTAGGAGAGGAAAAGGCACTTTTTGCTCTACATCTCACCTGCTAGTCTTTATTTTTTTACTTCGAACTTAATTTTT
>QMUK01000081.1 GCA_003660555.1 Thermococci archaeon | reverse complement strand
CTGGGATACAAAGTCTTGTTCGTAACTGTAGAGAACCCGGCGAATTTTCTATATACTTCAATGAAATCCAAATCAGAAGCAATGGGAATTGACTTCTCGAAAGTAGAAAGAAACATAGTGGTAATAGACGCTTCTGAAAGCGAAGAATTGAGGGAAAACCCTAGAGCGCTCTTAGAGACAATGGACTATGCCATTTCCGAGAGAAAGTGTAGTAATACAATAATAGATAGCGTAACCGGTTTATATGAGCACAGGGAAGTGATGGCTAGACAAATAGTGAGACTCATATTCAACTTCCTGAAAAGAAAGAGGCAGACTGGGATTCTAGTGTCTCAGAAGAGATCTACTCAGGCTAGTGAAAGCGCAGAAGCAGCTGGTGGACTAGCAGTAGCCCATATAGTCGACGGGACAATAGTATTGGATAAGAGAGTGATAGAGAGCAAATGGGAATCCAATCTATATGGTCTCCCGATAGGACAAGTTCTGAGGACAATAAGAATTGATGGATGTAGACTCACACCCCATGACACAAGGACTTGGGTCTTCGAGATAAGCGATTTAGGATTAATAGAAATAATTTCACCCTTGGAGGAATTCCAAAAGCAAGAAGAAAAGTAAATGAGCTCTGAAGAGGGGTGTATAATAGTATGGAAGTAATTGTTAGACCGAAAGGTGGCGATCTAGACGAAATGGCTAAAAGAGTCTTTTTAGAGAGTATAGAGGTACTGGGAGGCCTAAAGAAACTCGTAGAATACAGGAATTTAACGTGGCTGCCAACTTTAGCAGAAGCGTCTTACGTGGTGATTCTAAGAAACGAAGGGATGAAGACGTACTCCGAAATAGCGAAGGAGTTGGGGATAACTGAACAAACTGTTAGGAACATAATTACTGCGAACAAGGAGAAAGTTATGGAGTATCTAAGAGGAGAAATTGATGAACTAAGAGAACACATAGCTGGCGGAATAGCGAAAATAGCATATGAGAGGCTTAAAAAAGAAGAAAGGTTAGGAGAAAGAATAGAGATTGGGCAAAGGGAGGCAGAAGTACTGGACATAGATTGGGCCGTACACGTACTAGCTAGGATAAAAGGTCTTGAATTTCCTGTGAACAAGGAGGAATTAATCAGCAGACTGAGTAATTTACTTATAAAGGGTAAACGTGCAGAAGAAATACTAGAGTCAATGGAATATCCAATAAAAAATCCGGCAGACCTTCTTCACAAGCTGAAAGAGAAACTTCAGCAAACTTAGAGGGAATACACAAAATTTTTATCTAAACGAGGAAGAGGTGATAAGGGCCCGTGGCTCAGCTTGGTTAGAGCGCCCGCCTGATAAGCGGGAGGTCCCGGGTTCGAATCCCGGCGGGCCCACCAAAAATGGCGTAGGGAGAGGGGATGAGTTACAAAGATTTGTGGCACTCAGGGAAATTAAATTGGATCAAGGGAGAAGAATTTTTAAAGTGGAAGTCAGGAGAAATAGACAGAGATGAGCTAGAGAGAATTCTAAGAGAGAAATTAGAGAGAGAGGGCATATTAGATGCAGATGTATCTCAAATAATTCAATGGGAAGAGGAATTACTAGAAAAAGAGAGAATCCTCCGAAATTTGGTCAGCGATCACGCCATGTTATGTAATCTGCAAGAAGAGAGTAGGGATCCAATATACAAGGAAATAGAGCTATCAATACAGTCCTATGAGAAGGGGGAGATTCCACCGTCAGACTATTCAGACTACTTAGATAGGATGATAAAAAGACTGAAAATGGAGTGTGATGTGCTATCCGTAGAAGATAGGATAAGAGACAAAGTACTAGCCATAATAGAGGATCTATTAGATCCCTTTGGGATAAAAACAAAAGAAGAAGTACTAGCAGATCTCTTTAGGAGACCCCCACTGTTCAAAATGAGTGATGCCGAGTTAGAGAGATACAGAGGCTTAGTTAGAGATGCAAACAAACTGTTTGACAACCTGAAGAACTCGTTCTACAGAGCAATCAGGTCCAGAATGCTCCCTACTGAAATTTCCATGAAGGAAGAAACGATTCTCAGAAAAATATCCTTAGGGACACCAATAAAAGAAGAGGAAAGAGATGTCCTGGAGAGATTGATTGAACTTGGACTAGTCTCGCGTGATGGGGAGATAACAAGCTCTGGAATGGAAATACTTGAAATATTAGATTTTCTCAGTGAAGTAGCAAGATTCATGGGTAAAGAAGTTTGGTCTGAGATATTCCAGGGAATGGAGAGTTAACTTTTTAACGCAATTACTCAGCACCTAGGCCACATGGAGTGGCACTCCATCGGAATAGATCGCGTATTGGAAGTACTCCAAACGAGTGAGAATGGACTAACTCTGACAGAGGTCGAAAATAGGCTTAAAGAATATGGTCCTAATGAAATAGAGGAAAAAGGTAAATCCATTCTTTGGATGTTTTCGAAGCAATTTCTGAATTCCCTGATACTCATATTGCTATTGGCATCTTTAGTATCTTTTTTCTTGGGAGAGAAAATAGATGCGATAATAATAGTGATGATAGTGCTTCTAATGGGCATTATGGGATTCGCACAGGAATACAGTGCCGAAAAAACAATAGAGTCACTTAAAGAATTGGCTAGCCCAACGTGTATAGTAGTAAGAAATGGGAGGGAAATGGAAGTCCAATCTAGTAGCTTGGTTCCAGGCGACTTAATAGTCTTGAGAGAAGGAGACAGAGTTCCAGCAGATTCTAGGCTAATATACTCAGAAGATCTAGAGGTAGACGAATCCTCTTTGACAGGAGAATCTGTTCCCGTAGAAAAGGAGCATGACGTAATACTTCCGGAAAAAACACCTCTAGCCGAGAGGAAGAACATGGTCTTCACAGGAACGTATGTCACTAGGGGAAAAGCCAAAGCAGTAGTGGTAGCAACTGGGATGAGAACTGAGATGGGGAAAATAGCTAAAGCAGTTTCAGAGGAGAAAGAGGAGAGAACTCCACTTGAAAATGAGTTAGAGTACTTCGCTAGGAGGATTGGACTAGTTCTGGTACTAATATGTCTGGTAGTCTTCTTGGACACCATATTCATAACGAAAGAGAGCGTAATAGAGGCAGCTCTTCTCGCAATAGCCTTAGCTGTAGCAGCAATCCCTGAAGGATTGCCAGCAATTGCCACAGCTATTCTTGCACTAGGAGCGAGGAGGATGAGTAGGAGAAACGCCCTAGTAAGGAAGCTTTCTGCAGTCGAGACCCTCGGAGCTTGTGACGTCATATGTTCAGACAAAACGGGTACTATGACCAAAGGAGAGATGACAGTCAGGAGAATAGCTTTCTTACACGGAGAATATGAGGTGACTGGAACTGGATACGATCCCACAGGAGAAGTTCTTCCAGCGATAACAGAGGAAGTGAGACTCTTAGCTGAGCTATCTGCAATGCACTGTGCCACTAGCGCTAGAATAGAGAACTCAAATGGAAAATGGATAGTGAAAGGATCTCCGACAGAAGGTTCTGCTTTGGTATTCTCGATGAAAGTCCTAGGCAAGGAAGGTGTAGAGGAGATCCAATCCAAGAACAAATTGTTAAGAGAATATCCGTTCGATAGATTCAGAAAGAGGAAGAGCACAATACACGCCTCAAAAGATTCGTACGTTGTTGTAGTTTCCGGTGCTCCGGAATCTGTATTGGAGAAATCTACCAAGGCCTATCTAAGTGGAAAAGAAGAGGAACTCACCGACGAGTTGAGAGAGGAAGTAACAAGGAAGATATCGTATTTGGCATCTAAGGGATATAGAACCTTCTCTTTGGCCTACAAAGTGGTGAACGACCCTCCTAAAACCATGGAAGATTCAGAGAGTGAACTGGTGTTCCTCTCTGTGATGGGAATAATAGATCCGCCTAGAGAAGGAGTAAGAGAGTCCATAGAGACTTGTAAAAGAGCTGGAATAAGAGTGATAATGATAACTGGAGACCATAAACTCACTGCAATGGCAATAGCAAATGAAATAGGAATGAACGTCTCAGAGGATGAAGTCATAACTGGAGAGGAGCTAGAGGAGTATATTGAGAAAGGAGGTCCTGTTAACGACTTAATCGAGAAGAAGAGAGTGTATGCCAGGGTTACTCCCGAGCACAAGGCCATCATAGTGAAAGCTCTCAAGGAAAACGGGCACACTGTAGCAATGACAGGAGATGGTGTGAACGATGCCCCAGCTCTTAAAGCGGCAGACATAGGGGTAGCAATGGGTATTAGAGGGACACAAGTAGCTAGAGAGTCTTCCCAGTTGATACTACTAGACGACAATTTTTCAACGATAGTAGAAGCAATCAAAGAGGGAAGAGTGATATTCGATAACTTAAAGAAGCCAATAAATTTCCTGCTCACGTGCAACCTCGGAGAGGTAGCTGCGATATTCGGAGCAGAGCTTCTGAAATTACCGCTCATACTCAAACCAATTCAAGTACTTTGGGTAAACGTCACTACAGATGCTCTACCAGCGATAGCTTTGGGGTTAGAGCCGCCAGAGAAAGGAATAATGGAAAGGCCTCCTAGAAAAAATGAAAGACTAATAAACAAGAGAAAGCTTACGTATTATACAATAATGGGAACACTTCTTGGAGTATTGCTGATATTCTTATTCAAATCGATTTTGGAGAAGGGGTTAACTATTTCAAGGACAGTAGTATTTACCAGCCTAGTAATGGCTGAGTTCTCATTGGTATTAAGCAACAGGAGTGAAAATTCTCCAGTATTTAACCTAAAAAGAAATATTTGGATATGGCCAGCAATACTCTTCTCTCTGGCCCTTCAGATGATAGTGGTATATCATCCTAGGCTAAACGAGTTCTTCTACACGGAACCTCTACCTGCTTGGACGTATTCCATTCTACTTTTCCCTCCAGCAGTGGTATTCATTGTCAACGAAGTGAGGAAGCTCCTCGGTCTCAAGATATGACTT
>QMUK01000080.1 GCA_003660555.1 Thermococci archaeon | reverse complement strand
CTCGACTAGTCCGAGATGCCCTAGGAGTAATCGTACGGGTTCAGAGGAAAAAATGTGAAGTTCTCTATCTCTATCCTGCCCAGAGACTTAGAAGAGTTTCTCCATACTCTGGAGGTAGAAAAATATTTTTTAGCTTAGTTGGTGGAACAGGAAGTACCCAATAAATAAAGACGTTTGTCTCTTCGATGGTATGTATGTTGGCAGTAATAATCTCCGGTTTCCCAAACTCAATGAATGAAGATTCGGAAAAACAAGAAATCAGCGACCTTTACTCGTAGAGCTATGGAATATACTTTGCACCTAACTCTAGGATTGAGTATGTCTATTCATTCGGATTGGGGATCTAACTCCCAAGAGACAGCTACTCGTTGTGGAAAGTAATTTAAGGGTGTAGCCAGTAGCAAATGATCTCTTCATTGTCCTGAGAAGCTGGGTTACTTCACGAGTAAAGTTGGCATAGTGGTCAAAGAACTCATATTCGGAGTAGGTTTCTCTACGAATTCCATAGTCCATCTATTGTAGAGAGGGTAGAGCAGGCTTACGTGTCTTAGAAGAAAATAAAGACAGTACTTAGCGGATATTTTGTTTGGGCGTCATTATATGTCAGTTGACCTCGAAAGGGGAACAACATCGTCTCACTGACGTTTTCCGTTTGTCATTGGAAAATTCTCCTCGACATGTGTCAGCACTCAAGACCCTCATCACCACTCAGAAGGGTTCTCTCATCCCCAAGCTTTTTCTTCACTGAGGAAGTTAACCATTACGATGGACCCGATATCCTTGCTCATAGAGGTAGTGAACAAAGGCGGAATGGATCCCTGGGAGATCGATATAGTGGAACTCACAGAGAGATACTTGGAGGTCATCAGAGAGAAAGAAATAGACATCTCTGAATCTGGAAAGTTCATATTGGCCTCCTCCACTCTACTAAGGATGAAATCTGAAGCTGTCCTAGCTGAACTGAGTAACAGTGACGATGATGCGAATGATCACAGGAAGGAAAACGAGGAAGTCCTAGTATCGAACTTGGATTTCGGAGGTGAAGTTAAACTCATGCCTAGGAGGACTAGAAGGAAAATGTCTCTTGTGGAACTAGTCTCGGCTCTAAGGGAGGCTATAGAGTGCGAAGAAGGGAAAAAGAAGGTTACTAGGAGAAGATATAAAAAGACTCTCATTAGGAAGTTATCGATATTCAAGAAGAGAGACATAGAAGTCAAAAGAGAGATAGAGCGCCTATACAGGACTATAAGGAACATGTGGTCTTCCAGAAGGAGAATAAGATTTTCCGTACTGGTAGACTTCAGAGACAGACTAAGGACTGTGAGAGTCTTCCTTTACCTGCTGTTTCTGTGCAGAGATGGGAAAATAAATTTAGAGCAGGATGAAATGTTTGGAGAGGTTTACATTGAGCCGAGAACTAGATAAAATTCTGATTGAAGCGATGTTATTCGCGTCTGAGGATCCAGTCCCAGAAGAGACTCTACTCAAGCTAACTGGGAAGGAGAAGACATATCTGTTAGAATTAATATCAGAGCTATCCAGAGAATATGAAGACAGGGCAATGGAAATAGTAGAGGTTTCCAGCGGGAAATACGTTATGCGATTAAAAGGTTGGGTGGCAGAAGAGATAAAACCGTTCCTCAAGGAGAAATACAGATTACCGAGAGGTATGCTTAGGGTATTGGCTCTCATCGCATACAAGGAGGGTGTAACTAAGAAAGAGGTGGCCTCGAGACTTGGCAAGGAGTCCTACAAATATATAAAGAGGCTGGAGGAAATGGGGCTGATATCCAGCGAACCTCTAGGGAGGACCTCTGCCCTCCATTTAACAGAAAGAGTTAAGGAGTACTTTGGTCTTTCCCCCCAAGAGCTTAAGGAAATGATAAAAAGGGAGTTGGGAAGTAGGAGCAACGACTAGGGAGGTGATGATTTGCCTATATGGCAGGGTAGGTCTAGGAGGAAAGCCACTGGAGGAAGATACAAACACTTCAGGAAGCATAGGAAGAGAGAGATGGGAAGACCATTCGCTGAGACTAAGATAGGGAAGACCAAGGTAGTAGCGGTGAGAACCAAAGGCGGTGGTGTGAAGGTCAAACTCTATCAGGCAGAATATGCCAATGTCTCCGATCCAGGATCTGGAGAGACTAAAAGAGTCAAGATAATAGACGTCATAGAGAGTCCAGCTCACCCCCATTACTCCAAAAGGAACATCATAACCAAGGGAAGTATAATAAAAACGGAATTGGGAGATGCTAGGGTGACTAGCAGGCCTGGACAGAATGGGGTGGTTAACGCTGTTCTGCTGAAGCGGTGAACCTCTTGTTCAGGAAGGAAGTAGTCAGTTTAGCCCTCCCAGTTCTAGTGGAACATTTCTCCTCTAGCTTCCTTCTCCTCATGGACACCTTCTTTGTCTCTAAACTTGGGCCTAGAGCCATAGCATCTGTTGGACTCGGTACCTATATGTTCTGGATAACCATCACTTTGGCTCAGGTCTCAGTAATTGGAACTACTGTCCTAGTTTCCCAAACTTTTGGATCTGGGAAAACAAGAGAAGTAAGGAAAATAGTTTTCGAGTCTCTTCTATTGTCTCTTCTGCTGAGCCTTCCGTTACTAATAGCCTCTAGGGCAGGTATTGAGTTCTATCTCAGGGCAATAGGTGCTCCTTCGGAATTATGGTCTGATACTGAGTCATACTTGGCCCCACTCTTAATGTCCATTCCCGGGCTATACATGTCTGCCTCACTTTCAGCTTCGCTGAGGGGTATAGGTGATACTAGGACTCCAATGAAGATAGGACTAGGAGCTAATGCGCTGAACTTAGTATTGGATCCTCTGTTAATATACGGTTTCGGTCCATTCAATGGACTAGGGGTATTCGGAGCTGGACTGGCCTCTGCGCTCTCTACTTACTGGTCCTTCCTAGTCTACTTGATAGTGATCCCGAGTAGAATTGGAATTGAACCAATGCTTCCGAGGAAAGAAACTTTCCTGAAACTGTTAGACTTGGGAATACCGGCTGGAGTTGAGAGAATTGCAATGAGCGTTTCTTACTCAGCGTACGTATCGCTAATAGCCAGATTCGGATCCGAATACCTAGCTGCTTATCAAGTCGGGCTGAAGATAGAGAGTTTCGCTTACATGCCTGGACTAGCTTTCTCTATAGTATCCTCTGTGCTAGTAGGACAGTCAATAGGGTCTAAAAATATGAAAAGAGCTGTAGAGATGGCTTGGGAAAGTTCAAAGGCCTCCACAATAGCTATGTCACTTTCAGGATTGGCTTTGGCTTTGACTGCTCCGATGACTCCCAAACCGTTTCTAAAAGACGAGTCACTGCTGTTTTTAGCCACTGTCTACCTAGTGATTGCTGGCCTAAGTGAACCTGGGCTGGGATTCTCGATGGGAATGAGCGGGGCGATGAGGGGGTCTGGAGACACTAGACTACCTGTGGTGCTTAATTTAATCTCTTTTTGGAGTGTGAGAATAGGAGTAGGATATCTCCTCGGATACGTGCTTGGATTTGGTGTCTTTGGTGTTTGGGCATGTATGGCCATAGAGGTCAGCTTCAGGGGCTTGCTCTTCTTCCTAGCGTTTAGGAAACTATTTAACAGGAGGGTAAGGATCCTAGTTTAGGGGATGGTCTTGAATAGAGAGAGTCTAAAGATGTTCTTGGAGAGAGTTTCCGATGACAAATTGGTTAAACACATGTTGGCAGTCGAAGCGATAATGCGTGGTCTCGCCAAGAGGCTAGGAGAAGACGAAGATCTATGGGGAATAACTGGTCTGCTCCATGACATAGACTACGAGGAAACTAAGGATAATCCTTCCAGACATGGATTGGTTTCTGCCGAGATACTGAGAGAACACTTACCGGAGGAGGCCATTAGGGCCATAATGGCCCATAACGAGAGAACTGGGATTGAAGCCAAAACCAAGCTCGATATAGGGCTTAGGGCAGCTGATGCACTTTCCGGATTGATAGTAGCTTGTGCTTTGGTTATGCCGAACAAGAAAATAGAGGAAGTGAAACTGTCTACTCTTAAGAAGAAATTCAAGTCCAAGGATTTCGCTAGAGGTGTAGACAGAGAGAAAATAAAACTATGTGAGAAAATAGGGCTGGAATTAGACGAGTTCCTTGAGATAGGATTAAAGTCCATGAAAAGCATTTCGGATTCTCTAGGACTGTAGTTCATCTCGTCCATCGCTTGCTTTTAATTTCTCTTTCAACTTCTTCCAAGATGTAATTCCAATTCTAATGTCCTCTAGGCATTGATTACAATAAGGAGAATCGAGATCCACGTATTTGACCTTCTCCAGAGCGTCTAATTTGCCATTTACATTCACCTGCTCCATTGCGCAATTCCTATTTTTACAATGCTTTCCGATTAGGTCTTCCAAGTCAGTTCTATTGCTCCTTGGAGCTCCGAAAAGATGACCTATTTCGTGATAGGTAATCAGGAGGAAAGGAAGCTCCCAATTCTTCCCATAGGACTTCATGAAGTGATGAGTTGAAAGTATTGTTGCAATGCGCGCCTCGAGTCTCACGGAACTATACTCTGAGGGTAGTATTTTGATTGGTTTCTCTGTAGCTCCGAAGAGGAAGTTTTCTTTCTCAGTTCTAATGTGTCTCCTAGAAATTACTATCGTTGGGTTTAGATCTCTCTTCTTCTGCATCAACTTATTAGTTAGGAATTCGGTAGTCAACTTAGCTAGGAATTCATTGGCATCTACAGTCCCATTTTCGAGCATACTAGACTCAAGTAAGTCGTCAATGAACATGGGGTTTTCTCTAGGCCCGTGGCCCATAAGGGCTACCTCTAGGTTAGAGGTTGTGATCCTCCTCAGGTTCCGTATGGCTTCAGAAACTATCTCTATTGATCTCCTATCTACTCCCTTTTTCCCAAAACAATTCTATTGGAATAATGGGAATCCCCCCAACTTAGTATAGTTCATGACTTATAATTACTTTTTTCCTTGGGATATCAAATGAGAATTTATTGAAAGGAAATTCCCAAGAAGCAAATTAGTTTTCTCAATCTCTTCCTTCTCCATCACCTTCTTAATCT
>QMUK01000079.1 GCA_003660555.1 Thermococci archaeon | reverse complement strand
GGAATCACTCCATCATTGCATCTAGTTCCTCTAGGAGCTTCTTGACTGCCTTGGCAGTCCCTTCCCTTCCTCCTCCAGCGACCACTAGAGCATCCTTCTCAGTGCCCCATGGGTCCTCTACCCACTCTATTACTCCTTGGTCTGCTCTCAGACCAGCTATGTCCGTGGTTAGCTTTCCTTGGTCTTGGAGTTTCTTCACTTCATTGTTTACTGCAGGTCCTCCGACTAGTATCAAGTTGTAGTTGTAGTAGTCGGGGTTGGCCTCTACGTCTGAGTCTAATATGGCCAAGTCCTCTGGAATTGGGATCCTAGTAGCGAATTCCATCTCTTGACCTACTTGTACTTCCTCACCGCCTATCACTATGGTCATTCCAGCCACTTCTACGTCTTCAACGGTTATCTTAGCCGAAGGTTGTCCTTCGAACGGTAGGTCGAATCTCTCTCCTGCAGCCTTTTCAACTGTCTCAGTTCTCTCTACGTGGAAGACCACTCTACCTTTCTCGTAGTGGGCTCTCTCTTTGGTTATTTCGTCGTATTCGTAGTAGAGCATCCAAGCCTCATTTGGACCGAATACCTCAGTGGTGTCATCGAAGACTACGTTATTGTAGAATACTATTTCACCTAGGGCCCACTCCTCCTCCACTTCGTCGTATTCGAAGAGCAAGTTGGTGTTGTAGTCCGGATCCCATGGGAAGCTCCTGTTCTCCCTCAATTTGACTGCATCGTGTCCTATTATCAATTTGGCCTCGACTATACCCTCAGCACCAACTAGAGCAGTTCCAAACTTGACTACTATTTCCCCGTCCTTGTATATGAACATCACGTTCTTGCTCGGATCCTTCGGATCAACTCTGTATCCTATGGTTTCTTCTGCTAGTGGGGTGGTCTCTCCTACTTTGAAGAGCTGTATCACAGCCTTTTGCTCGAAGAGGTTCACGTCTATTAGTTTTATCGTGTATCCGTTTACGGTGTACTCTCCACCAGTCTTAAGCCAGACGTATCCCTCAGATCCTAGCTTAGCGATCCAGACTTCCTCGTCCTCCTCGTCTATGTCCACTACCATGTACGAGGAGCCTAGCATGTCTATTTCGTCGCCCTCTAGAGCACCATATACCTCCTCGCTCTCATCGGTGAAGTCGAATACGTGCACTATTCCCTTGACTGTGGGACATATTACTTCTCCAGTAGTCATTCCGTGGCTTCCTCCAGCATCAACGGTACCCTCCATTACTTCCTCAGCAGTTGGTCCTCTCATCTCGAATTCTGCTCTGGGTATCTTGAGCTCCCAGTCTTCGGGCCCTGCTCCAACGTCTCTGGTTATGTACCCACCTATGTACACTTTTCCTTGGAGTAGTGAGAGATCCCATCCAGAGCCGAAGAAGTCTATTGTAGACCTCCTCATGTATCTCGGGGCTATGTCACATGGGCTGCAGGTTAGTACATCCCTTACTATTACTCTGTTCTTAGCCTCGGCAACCATCTTGAACTCAGACTCATAAGGAGATACTATGTATGGCCAATAGTTGTCGTCGAATACGTCATAGAGCTTGTTCGGGTCTGGTAGTGGGGTAGTCCCAGCTGGAGTCACGAACTCAGCATCGTGTCTCAATACGTATGGGCCGCTTTCTACATAGTAGGCATACCAGTAGTCTTCAGTCTCAAGTTCGTATGTCAATCTAGCCTTTATTCCGGTTATTGTCCCTTTCTTTATCTCTACAGGAGCCTTTTTAGCCACAAAGGCCATGTTCCCTAATTTGGCAGCTATGTTGGCTGCTCCTACCACGTCACTGGCTGCAGCCTTCTCACCTACTACTACTTTGGCTTGTATTTCTCCGGTCTCAGGGTCTACGAAGAAGCTCTTTGGAGGTATCTCCGGGACTATCATGACGTCCTCATTTTGAGCATATATTGGGACTCCAGCCAAGGTTGCCCCGAGCATCAGGGCACCTGTCGCGAGGGCACCAAATTTCTTAATCCTCAATCACCTTCCCCCCGAGGCGTTTTTATTAGCGGCCCCCGAAGCCGCTTCGACTTGGGTGGAGCTACTACCCCAAAGTATATATACTTTTTGCCGTCCTCAATCCCTTGGTGATTGATATCTTTATTATACTTGGAGATGAATGCCTGAGGATTGATCTCTTCCGTCTAATCTTTTATCGACGATTGCATGTTTAAGCCTGGTTTAACTTCGTTCAACAACATCTGTAGAGAAGATCTCGTGTATTGTATTGCAGAGTTCGTTTATAATAGACTGTAAATCGCCAATACCAAGCTTTATTTTACTTGGATTAACAATTCTAACCCCTATAGGCAAACTTCTCATAACCAATTCGAAAAACTTACTAAAGTCGTCGAAAATTCCTTCAATTGCAACTAAAAGTACTTTTTTCCCCTTTTCTTTTGTTATGCTACTTTTTCTCTTTGTGATTACCATTCCATGGCTTTTCACAATTTTTTCTATCAGATTTACTCCCTGTTCCTCATTTTCGAACTCAGACATTGGGTAAACTAATTGAACTCTTAATTCCTCCTCCTCAGATAATATCGGTGGAACTTCCTCGACGACTTCGTCACTCTCTTTGTGTCTTTTATACTCATTGTTGAGATACAAGGTCAACTTCTTTCCTTTCTGGGAACTAATTTTTCTAATCCAGTTTAAGCAAATTTCTAGAGTCGACAGAATTTCAATCTTCTCTAGTTCTAACCACATTGGTTCTAAAACTTCTACATGGGTCGGGCCGTACTTCAAGCAGAACTCGACCATAGTTCTCAAATCTGGAAAGGAGGCAGTTAGTTCAAGAGCAGAGGAGTACATACCATCGCCCAACTCAATGGGATCCTCCAAAGATATGTCAGAAACTTCGAAGGACTTCTCCCTGGAAATGTCCCTAGCCATTATCTCTAGGGAATTCTTTACAGCTCTAGCCGAATTGCTCTGAGCCTCAATAAATATCTGGGCCCTTATACGGGGAATGTATCTCACCCCTTATCGGTATTCTCTCTCCGCAGAATTTACACTTCTTGTCAACTAAATTTATCTCTGAAACGGAAAAACCAAATCTTTTTATTACCACTCCTCCACAGTTTGGACAGAATGTGTTTTCCCATTCATGCCCAAGGACATTCCCGATGTAAACGAATTTCATTCCCTCTTCAAGAGCAATTTCCCTAGCTTTTTCTAAGGTTTCCACTGGGGTTGGATCCAGATCTCTGAGTTTGTAGTGGGGATAGAACCTCGTGAAGTGAATTGGTATTTCGTCACTAATCCCTAGCAGCCACCTGCATAATCTTCTAATGCTGGAGACCGAATCGTTTTTTCCCGGTATTATTAAGTTAGTCACTTCTACGTGCATCCCAAGTTCAAAGGATACTTCGACACTATTCAATACAGCATCATTGGATTTGGCCCCACATATCTCCGAATAGAAATTGTTTTCAATGGATTTAACATCGATGTTCAATCCATCTATGAACCTCGAGATTTCCCTGAGCGCATCCTCGCTGATGTATCCATTGGTAACTAGGACGTTGTATAACCCCTCTTTTTTGGCAATTGCCGACACATCGTAAACGTATTCATAGAACACAGTTGGTTCCGTGTAGGTGTAAGCGATACCGTGACATCCTAGCTGCAAGGCCTTTCTCACAACGTCTTCCGGAGGGACGTCTTCGACTGGGAAGTCCTCTGGAGAGGCCTGACTTATCTCCCAGTTCTGACAGTGTTTGCAGAATAGATTGCAACCCACAGTTGCTATTGAAAAGGCACACGATCCAGGATGAAAATGAAACAGAGGCTTCTTCTCTATTGGATCAGGCGACATGCTAACTGGTTTCCCATACACTAGAGAATAGAGTTCGCCCCCTCTGTTTTCCCTAACCCTACAAGCTCCCCTGCTCCCTAAAGGTATTGTGCAGTTTCTTGGGCAGAGCTTGCAAGTGACTGTTCCGTCCTTGGAGGAGGAGTAGAACATAGCTCTCTTCAATTCGTTCCTCCCATTCATGTAGAGGGCGTAAAACAATTAAAGAGGTGACCCTACCGAGGGACACCACAGGCCAGAGCAGAGGGACTACATGTTAGAAATCCATATCTTTCCGCTTTTGACATGAACCGTTATGTTTCTAGCGCCTCTTGAGTGTACAGGGAAATAATTTATGTTTAGGACGTGGGGCCCCTCCATCTTTATGTAAGTTCTCTTTAGAAAGCTTGGATGTACTCTAGCTGCCTTATCTATTATGTTTTCTAGTACTCTGTCCAGTCTGGTAAGAGCAGCTTCTATTCCAGCTCCTTCCTCCCTCACTATAGTCTCTAGGGCATTTTCTGCTTCCCTTGCAATTCTTTCGTATTCTCTCCTTTGCTCGGGGTCCCCCTCTAGGTTCCTCACCCTAGCTATGTTCTCCCTTACTCTGTTGTAGAACATCATCATCTTTAGCCTCGCTTCCTCTTCCTCACTCTTTGCCTCCTCTTGCGACATTATTGGATCCAAGTTGAGGTACCATTTCCCATTTCTCTCATAGAGCAAACCCAAGCTAGCCAGCTTCTCTATTATCATACTGGCTTTATGTCTCCCGACTCCGCCGAATTTCCTCAAGTCTTCTGGAGTTATTCCACCACTTATTTCACTCCCGTTCTCTCTTAGAATGTTTATCACAATTTTTATGTCGTTCTTCATATGCTCATACAGGGGAGAATCACCAATTCTGTCTATTTTCTCTAGTTTTTCTAATGCGGCATTCAGGAGTTCTGGATCGTATCCCTCGGACAACTTCCCGACCCCCATGACTTAACCACGACCCATAAGATAAACTTTTTTGTATCCCTAAACTTATAAGTCAGACTTATAGAGGGCATCGCATTGCGAGTGATTGAGAGACCGAAGAGGAATGAGATAGATGAAATAGCACGTCTGATTTCGGAAGGAGGAGTAATAGTCTATCCAACAGATACTGTTTATGGTTTGGGCGGAAATGCTCTCTCTAGGGATGTTGTAGACAGGATATACAGTATAAAAAGAAGAGAGAAAAGTAAACCTGTTTCGATAGCTATGAGTAAGGACATGCTCTCGTCCTACGTTGAGATCGGTCTTAGAGAAAGGATTTTGATAGATAAGTATTTGCCAGGAAAGTACACTCTGATATTAAGAAAGAAGAGGGGTGTATCTCTCCCCGAGGAAGTGGCTCCGGAGGGAAAAGTAGGAGTAAGAGTTCCTGATCATCCGTTTGTAAAATCCCT
>QMUK01000078.1 GCA_003660555.1 Thermococci archaeon | reverse complement strand
TCGGATCCTCTACACTTAGTGCTACTGTCTTCTTGCCATTTCTCTCTTCTATTTTCACCCATCCTCTCCTGATAGCCCAACCTAGAGCTATATTTGCTTCTCTTCCGACTAAATTCAATATTTTCTCTAACTCGTTTGTTTCACTCTTTAAGATACCTAAAACAAGCAATTTCTCTGGAAATCCTTCTTCCAATGCTTTTCTGCCCTTTTCTGTTGTTGTAATGACTCGTTTCCACTCTTCACGCAATTTCACTAATCCTTTGTTCTCTAATTCTTTGGAAGCTCTCATCACTGACGCTATGTCCTCGTTCAATGCCTTTGACAACTGCTCTAATTCCGCTACCTTGAGTGACTTCAATTCGTAGAGTAATTTCCTTTCTATTCCACGTATTTCCATCCGTGATCCTCCAAGACATCAAATCTCGAATTAGTCTCAAGTACTTGTTCCTCTCTATCTCTTCCCATGCACCCCCAATTGGGTCGCTCTCCTCAACCCTCTTTATCCTTTTAACTGTTTGCCTTAGAGTCTCTAGACACCAAGACGCATAGGAGGACGTACCGACCAAATGGACTTCGACGGGCTCTATTAGATTAATCCCACCTCTTCTCACAACCTTGCCTAATATCGAGACAACTTTTCCTCGAGGCAAATTCAACTCAGAAGTCAGATGGAAAACTCCTGCTGGGTCAGAAACACACTTTCCAGATAGTGCTACACCAACTATGAACAATTCTCTGAAGATCGTCCCTAATTCTGATACGAAATATCTCTTCCAAGGCAAGGCACTCTCGAACTCAATTGAAAACATTACCTCAACCAATCTCAGACACCCTCTCTAATTTCACGGATCTGCCTATGAGTGGGTAAAGTTTCACTATGTGATTTTCTATTGAGGACCCAAGTATTTTTGCACGATAACGACTTTCCAAATGTTTTTTACCTTCTTCTAGAATTTTTTCGATCTTTTTTGAAAGCAGATTCTCCAAGGCACAGAATTCTTCGTAAGAAATTTTCTCTTCTATCCTAACTAAAACCCTTCCTTCCTTTCCTGACGTAATTAGATGTACTTCGATCGGAACTTCTCTTCCGTAAACTTTCATTCTCTCTTCGAAGAGTTTAAGGTCATCTTCATCTAAATTTCTCGAGAAAAATAAAGTCGAAAGATGGAATTCATTATGTCCCTCGGACAACAGTTCTTCAAAGACAATATACCTAAGGAACCTCAAGCTATCGTCATCTAGTGTTACTTCTCTTAGTTTCCCATCTATCAAGAGTGTAAAGACGTCGTCTCTGATGGAAATCAGGAGTCCCGAGTCCTTCAACCAACACACCTACCCCACGTCAACTCTAACATGATAAATAAGTTTATCTATACTACCGTTTCCTTTTGGACTCCAGGGAAATACGTGAGTGAGGTCTTCAAGAGAGAGGAAGCGCTCACATTCGAATACGTTCCAGAGAAGTTTGTTCATAGAGAAGGGCAACTCAGAGAAATCTCTGACTCAGTGAGACCCATATTCACTGGAAGAAGACCATTTAACTGTCTATGCATAGGTCCAACTTCTACAGGGAAAACAGGAGGTGTTAAGTTCCTATTTAAGAGAATAGCAGAGGAAGAAGTGGGAGAAGTAAAAACTGCCTATGTGAATTGTTTCTTCCATCCATCTCCCTCTCAGCTTCTCTCTGAAGTGGTGAGGTCCATAACAGGGAGAAGACCGCCAAAGGCATCTAGGGAGAAATACTTGTCAGCAATAGGAGAATGGGCTAAGGACATTGGTGTGATACTAGCATTGGATGAGATAGATGCACTCCTAAGGACTAAGAACGGAGAGGAAATCTTATATAATTTCTTGAGATTCAACGAGTTCGAAGAGGAAGCTAAAATTGGAATAATATGCATAATGAATGAAGCAACTGCTCCAAAAGATCTAGACCCGAGATTGAGGAGCTACATGGGTAGAGAAATATACTTTCCACCATACGAACTAGAGGAGATAACTGAGATACTCAGGAATAGAGCGAGAGAGGCGTTCCTACCTGGAAAGATTGAAGACGAAGCTATTAGATTAGCATCTCATTATTCGTACAATGAAAATAGAGACGTAAGAGTCGGACTTGAAATTCTCAGAAGAGCAGGAATAATAGCAGAGAACAGAGGAAAAGAGAGGGTAGGAACCAGAGAGATAAAGGAAGCATTCAAGGAGGCGAAGTACATCAGCATGAAGATACTCCTACATAGCTTGGATGAGGAGGAGAGAACTCTTCTAAGGAAAATAGCTGAAAGTGAGGAGGGAATATCTACTCCAGAGCTGTATGAGCTATTCTCCGAGGAAGTTAGCAGAACTCCTCAACACTTTAGGAAACTACTGCAGAGACTAGAGTGGTATAGACTCGTAGAGTTAAGGCCTCTCCCAGGGTCTACTAGGGCTAGGGAAGTGTATCTCAGGTTTCCCAAGGAAAAAGTAAGGGAATATCTAGATATGCTCTAAAAAATTGTGGAGTAGCCAGACACAGCCCGGCTACCCCTGGCACCCCTCTGCCGATAGGTCGGACCTCCAGATATATATCGTTTACCCCATCTAGGCAATTCACTACAAGCCGCCAGGAGGGATAACTCAGTTGAATAAGAGACATGCACAAATTAATAGTGAAGAAAAGCACCATACTGCTGGAGATTACTATAAATTTGACTTACACGTCCACACGATTTATTCTAAAGACGCTTTGATCAAACCGAGTGAAATACCAAAAATCGTTATTAGGAAAGGGCTAAATGGGATAGCTATTACGGATCATAACGAGATAAAAGGAGCATTTGCTCTGAAAAAGATAATAGATAGGAAATCAACAGACCTCCTATTGGTAATTGGAGAAGAGATACGAACCAATAAGGGAGAAGTACTAGCACTATTTATTCAGGAAGAAGTGAAGTCTAGAGAGTTTAATGAAGTAATAGACGAGATAAGAGATCAAGATGGAATAGCAATAGCTCCACACCCATTTGACACACATAGAAGTAGCGTAGCATCTCTCTATAATGAATTAGATGGGATAGAAGTATTCAATTCAAGATGTCTCAGCTTAAAACCAAATATAGAGGCCATTTCCGCATACCGTGAGAACTCTAGGAAGAAACTGATGACCGCTGGTAGCGATGCCCACTTCCCCTTCGAATTGGGAAATGCTTATGTCACTAGTATGAGCCTGGACTTACTAGACGAAATGAGAAAAAGGAAAATCGGATTTAGTGGAAAACTCTCTCCTCCAATAGTACATCTACTCAGTTCAATCAGAAAAGTGATTCCAAACGAGCTGTTACTGGGCGTAAGGTAAAACCTATTTATTATATAATAGGGGGGAGCACATCACTCAGCAAGTAGGTGTTACTCTTGAGAAGAATATGGGCGCCTTGGAGAATAAAATACATAGAAATAGCAAAGGAAGAATCGAGAAAGGAATGTTTCCTTTGTGAATTCCCAAGACAGGACAAAGAAAAAGATAAAGAGAACAAGATACTACTGAGAGCAACTAAATCCTTCATAATAATGAATTCCTTCCCATATAATCCTGGACACCTCATGGTAGCGCCTTATAGACATGTGTCCGAAATAGGGGAGCTGACTAGAGAAGAAATCTTGGAGATGTGGGACTTAATCAAAGTGGCTATACAAGTAATAGAAAAGGAGATGAGTCCAGATGGGTTCAACATAGGAATAAACATAGGAAGAGCAGCAGGAGCAGGTCTAGAGGACCACATTCACATCCACGTAGTCCCTAGGTGGAACGGGGACACCAATTTCATGCCCGTTTTGGCAGACGTGAAGGTCATACCCGAGGCCCTAGAGGAGACCTATGATAAACTCAAATCTAAGCTGGATCAGCTAAAGAAAGAGAGGAAGGATAATCATGAGTAACAAGGCACCTCTTTTTGTTTTAGTAGTGCTTCTACTAACTACGCCGATTAAAACGAAGTTCGCATATGAGGTAAGTATAGAGGCAGCTAAGAAATACGTAGAGCTAGAGGGTCAAGGATACACAGTTTACGTGAGAGCATTCGGATTCGAAAACTCATCTGGAAAGACTAGACAGATTGAAGGCATAGCAATAGGAGCAATAGGAGGCACCCTCAGGGTCATGGACGATGATGGGATCCAATACACTGTAGGAATAAGGTTCAATCCAAACGTCCATTTATCTGCTTATAGAGTTGAGATAACTCCCCTGAAATACTACATATCTATAGAGAAAGTACCTCCGGGAAATTACAAGGGAGCAGAAATAGAAAATTTGATATCTAAGTTAAGAGAGATATGCAATCTAGAAGGCGTTGAATATTGTTATTTATCCACAGAGATTGGAATTACTACCAAAAACGAGACTAGCCCAATTCTAATATCGAAATACGTATCGGAAATGGAGGGAGATTACTCTGGGACTAGAGGAATAGTCATGACAATAAGAGACAACAGGGGAGTTTATCTGAACGTGAACAAAGCTACACCCAATTCCCTTGAAATGGCTATGAACCTAATAGCCGAAGAACTTGGAATAGAGGAAGTCTCGACCTTGGAAATATACGTATACAGGCATTCAAGAGTTCCTATTGAAGGAGACGTGGTTATTGTTCCTGGGGAGGGAGTAACTAGTTTTTTCAAGACTGAAGGCAATTAGCAGTGGGAGTAGAAAATAAGTGATTATCAGGAAGTCTACTATCCCTGTTTCTATTCCTGGAAGCAAATACCCTAGGAGAAGAGCATACAGAGGCTTACACTTCAACGAAATTGAAAGAGAGAATCCAATTAGAAATGAAAACACCACTACACCCAATACTCCGAAATCTAACATTGGAGGACCGAATATTGTGGAAGTTATTGTAGCTTCTGGTCTTCCCCCGAAAACATTGGATATCATGGTCCTTGGCCCAATTCCTGGGCCAGGAAAGATCGAAAGAAGTAAGTCCCCCCTTGTAAGTCCCCAAGGGTAAGAAATAGACACTATGTAGTCAAACACGTGGGATGTGAATTTCATCCTCTCTAGAGCTAGAGAAAGTGGCGAAAACCCCCTCCATCCGACCATTACTGCCTTAAACCATCCGTAAAGCACCACGTAGGAGATTAGGGCTAGTGAACTGAGTATTGCCACTGTAGTGGAGAATACCCTTTTATAGCCCAACACTAGTCCCCCAATTATCAAAGCAACTACTGGGGTTCTATATCCAATTCCAAAAAGAAAGACGAATCCGAGAATGAACAAGGCATAAAAATACTCTTTTCTGGCAGAATACGATAGGAAAATTGCTCCTGGAACTACTAGAAATGCAGGAATCACTAATTCTGGAGGAAGACCAAATATCTTGCCTAGAATT
>QMUK01000077.1 GCA_003660555.1 Thermococci archaeon | reverse complement strand
TCTCTTGGGAGTTGGATCCCCAATCCGAATGAATAGACATACTCAATCCTAGAGTTAGGTGCAAAGTATATTCCATAGCTCCACGAGTAAAGGTCGCTGATTTCTTATTTTTCCGAATCTCTTCATTCATTGAGTTTGGGGAACCGGAGTTATTACTGCCAACATACATACCATCGAAGAGACAAACGTCTTTATTTATTGGGCACTTCCTGTTCCACCAACTAAGCTAAAAATATTTTTCTACCTCCAGAGTCTAGGAGAAACTCTTCTAAGTCTCTGGGCAGGATAGAGATAGAGAACTTCACATTTTTTCCTCTGAACCCGTACGATTACTCCTAGGGCATCTCGGACTAGTCGAGATTCGTCTTTCGTACTAAGACACTTCGTCTATTTGATCTGAAACCGGGAAGGTTTTATATCTCATGAACCTCTTGGCCCCATCGGGTGGAGACTTGTCCCATAGGGGCGTTTTGCCCATCTTATTCCTAGTACTATTTTCCTCTGCATGCATAGGGGAAAATGGGGAAAAGAAAGGTGAAGAAAGGATAGTGATAAACGGAGCAGGTGCTAGCTTCCCATATCCGCTCATAGCGAAATGGGCTGAGGAGTACAAGAAAGTCTCTCAAGGAAGAGTCATAGTGAACTATCAGAGTATAGGCAGTGGAGGAGGTATAAGACAAATGATAGAGAGGTCAATCGATTTCGGAGCTAGTGACGTTCCTATGAGTCCGGAAGAATACACTAAAGCAAAGGGAACGGTTCTCCATATTCCAGAGGCAATAGGAGCAGTTGTGATAATCTATAACCTACCGGGAATTAAGGGAAGACTCAAACTAGACGGGGAAGCAATATCCAAGATCTATCTAGGAGAAATAGATAGATGGGACGACCCATTACTGAAGAAACTTAACCCAGAAATTGATCTACCCTCCGAGAGAATAGTTGTTGTGAAGAGAGCAGATAGTAGTGGTACTACCTTTATATTCACGGATTATCTCTCCTCAGTAAGCGAGAGATGGTCTAAGGAAATAGGAAGGGGAAAGAACTTCCCATTCACAAAAGAAATAGGGGACAGAGGAGTCCAAGCTAAAGGAAACGAGGGAGTGACTGCGGCAGTAAAGCAAAATCCCTATTCAATAGGCTACGTAGAGCTCACTTATGCAATACAAAACAAATTAGTGCACGCACTATTGATGAATAGAGAGGAAAACTTCGTAGAGGCAAATTTAGAGACAATTTCTAGCGCAGCTCTGAATTCCATAGAGGAACTTCCAGAGTGGAATGAAAGCTGGTATGGTTTCAGCATAGTCAATGCACCGGGAGAGAGGAGCTACCCAATGTCCAGCTTCACGTATATACTGTTGTACCAAGATCTGAGTTACATGCCAGAGGAAAAAGCCAAAGCGCTAGTGGACTTCCTCGAGTGGGTTTTAACGGAGGGGCAGAAGTACTGTGAACCCCTAGGATACGTGCCTCTCCCAGAGGAAGTCGTGAAACGCAACCTAGAGGCGATATCCAAGGTAAGAGTGAGCGAGGATGAGGGGAGATAAACTCTTTCTCTTCTTAGTCTCCTTTTTCGCACTCCTGATAGTACTGCTTTTTGTGCTCTTTTTCCATCAACTTTTGTGCAATTCCATTCCTACATGGAAGCGCTTCGGCCTGAGTTTTGTCTTTGGAAAAAGCTGGAATCCGCTGAGAAACGATTTCGGGGCACTTCCTTTCCTTTATGGAACCATTTTAACTTCTACGTTATCTCTCCTGATATCGGTAGTCCTAAGCTTGGGAATAGCTGTGTTTCTATCTGAAATGGCCCCACCTAGACTGAGAGACGTACTCTCCTCACTCATAGAGCTAATAGCAGCAATACCTAGCGTGATAATAGGACTATGGGGAATATTCTACGTTGCACCGTTTGTGAGGGACCATCTCCAATACTGGTTGGAACCACTCTCGTTCATCCCCCTTTTCTCTGGAAGAAGTTTGACCGGATTGTCCATGTTAACAGCAATAATAATCTTGACTTTCATGATAACCCCGATAATATCGAGCATAATGAAGGAATCTCTGATGATGGTCCCTGAAGACTTGAAAGAAGCTTTATACAGTCTCGGAGCAAGGAGATATGAGGTCATGATGAAGGTTTGTATTCCGTATGCCAAGATAGGAATTCTTGGTGGAGTAATACTGGGATATGGAAGAGCGGTTGGAGAAACAATGGCGGTAACAATGGTAATAGGCAATTCTCCCGTTATATCTGCTTCTCTCTTAAGCCCAGGATACACAATGGCAGCTGTAATAGCGAACGAATTCACTGAAGCCACAGGGGATCTGCACCTCTCTTCATTGATAGCTGTAGCTTTCATACTTTTAGTTGTTTCTTTATCGATGAACTTGATTGGGAGGGTTGTAATTTGGAAATGGCAAAAACAAAGCTTATAAAAGACAAAATATTTACAATTTACTGCTTCATTTCACTTTCATTTGCCATTTTGCCACTAATACATATAGTAGGCACTACTCTAGTGAGAGGAATAAAAGCAGTGAGTCTAGAGTTCTTCATTTCTCTTCCAAAACCTCCAGGGGAGGTAGGAGGAGGAATAGCTAATGCCATAGAGGGCTCCATAATCTTAGCAGCATTGACCATGTCTTTCAGCATACCCGTGGGCATTCTAACTGCAATATACCTTTCGGAGTACCAAGACAATTGGTTCAGAAACTTGGTGAGACTCCTAAGCGACACTTTCGCTGGGACACCTAGCATAGTGGCAGGAGTATTCGCCTATTCCCTCATAGTCAGGAAGTTTGGATTCTCAGCCATAGCAGGTGCTTTTGCCCTCAGCATATTGGCTATACCCACCATAGTCAGATCGAGCGAGGAAGCCCTCAAATTGGTTCCCATAGATGTCAGAGAGGCTGGACTCAGCCTAGGGGCTGAGAAATGGAAAGTCATAACTAAAATAGTAATTAGAGCAGCTAGACCAGGAATAATAACGGGAATATTGCTGGCCCTGGCCAGGATAATGGGAGAGACAGCTCCCCTACTTTTCACAGCATTTGGAAACCCGGAATTCGTTAGAAGCCCATTTGAGCCAGTTTCTGCCCTACCTCTGGTCATATATGTGTATGCTACTTCCCCGTATCCAGATTGGCATCAGAAGGCATGGGGAGCTGCCTTAATCCTGATGTTGATGGTATTGGCCATAAACTTAGCTGTGAAATACAAGCTCAGGAGGTAATTCCATGCCTTCAGATGAGAAAATAGCCATAAGAAATTTAAGCGCATGGTACGGGGATTTCCAAGCACTGAAAAACATAAACATGGTCATAAGGGATAGATCGATAACCGCCATAATAGGACCGAGTGGTTGTGGAAAGAGCACGTTCATACGGTGCATAAACAGGCTTCACGAGCTCAAGAGAGGGGCGAAGGTAGAGGGAGAAGTGATTTTAGACGGAAGAGACGTCTACAAAATGGATCCCGTGGAAGTCAGAAGTAGGATGGGAATGGTGTTTCAAAGGCCGAATCCATTTCCTAACATGAGTATTTACGAGAACGTGGCAATAGGTCTCAAGCTAAGGGGAATAAAAGACAAGGAATACATAGACAAAGTAGTGAGGGAAAGCCTCCAAAAAGCCGCTCTGTGGGAGGAAGTCAGGGACAAGTTGCATGAACTAGGAACTAACTTGAGTGGGGGTCAGCAACAGAGACTTTGTATAGCTAGGGCAATAGCTACTAATCCAGAAGTTTTACTTCTAGACGAACCAGCTTCGGCTTTGGATCCAATATCCACTTCCAAGATAGAGGATCTTTTAGTGAGTCTCAAGAAGGAATACACCATAGTAATAGTCACTCACAATATGCAACAAGCTGCTAGAATCGGAGATTACACAGCCTTCTTCTTGAACGGAGAACTCATAGAATACGGAAAAACCACACAAGTATTCGAAAACCCGAGAGATCGAAGAACAGAGGAATACATAACAGGAAGATTTGGCTAGTCGATCCTCCTGAAAACTATGGATTTTCTTTCTATCCCTAGTTCCCTGAGCTTCTTCATAATTTCTTCTCTCTCAGCATCTCTCATCTCCCTGTCTATTTTGGAGAGCAAGTCCAATATCGAATCTCTCTCCCTGTTGATCTCCTCTAGTTTCTCCTCTAATTTCTTTCTAAGAGACTTCAATTTCTTCATCCTTTCCTCTGGATCTAGTCTCCTGCATTCGGTTAATTCTAACTCTAGTTCGCTTTTTGGACTCTCAACCACTTCTCTAGTGAGAACCACGTAAGAGCCGGGGGCAATCCTCAAATCTAGTTGCAAACCTCTGTTGAGGAAGAAGTACTTCCTAGCTGGCCCTTCTTCCTTCTCGTAATACGATGATATTATTCCCCTTTTTTCTAGTATTTCCAGATGTCTTATCAAAGCTTTTTGGCTAATTTCAAGCATCTTGGATATTTCTGTCAAATAACATTTCCTTCTTATAGAGAGAAGCCTCAGTATCCTTCTTCTGGTCTCACTTCCCAGTATGTCCAGTACCATCTCTGCCTCCATGATCACCCCTGGTACATTTGCACTGAGGAAAAGTTTATATATATTATGTCACTGACATAATGTCAGCAACAAGAGGTGATCTTTATGGAGGTGGAACTCAAAGTAGCCGAGGCCAAGGGAAGAGACGTTGGTAGAGGCATAGTTAGAATAGACAGATACACCATGAATAAGCTTGGAATAGGCTCAGGGGACATAGTGGAAATAGAGGGTAAGGAGAAAACCGTTGCTTTAGCTTGGCCTGCTTATCCTGAGGATGAAGGATTGGGAATAATAAGGATGGACGGATACATGAGGAAAGAAGCAGGAGTAGGTCTGGGAGAGCCTGTGAAAGTCAGAAAGACAGAAGTCAAACAGGCTAAGAGCATAACTTTAGCCCCAACCGAGCCTATAAGGTTCTCACCGGGCTTCGAAGCTTATGTGAGGGATCAATTGCTAGGAAGACCTCTGAGAAAGGGAAGTAGAGTCGGAATATCAGTTCTAGGAACATCTATACCATTCGTAGTGACTAACACGAATCCCAGCGGATACGTGCAGGTAAATGAGGCAACTAACCTCAAGATATCAGAGAGGCCCGTATCTGAAGAGAAAATCGTGAGGCCTACAGTAACATACGAAGACATAGGAGGACTGAAGGAGGAATTACAGAGAGTAAGGGAGATGATAGAGCTCCCCCTGAAACACCCCGAGTTGTTCAAGAAATTGGGAATAGAGCCTCCCAAGGGAGTGTTGCTCCACGGCCCCCCTGGAACGGGGAAGACCCTAATAGCTAAAGCAGTGGCCAATGAGGCAGATGCCTACTTCATAAGCATAAACGGCCCGGAG
>QMUK01000076.1 GCA_003660555.1 Thermococci archaeon | reverse complement strand
ATTGTGAAAGAGGGATTAGGGGCAAAGGAATAGGATTAGTAAGTTATGATGAGCAAAATAAAATTTTGAATGCTGAAGTCTGGGTTAATTGTTGTGGAGTTGAGGTGAAAGTTGAGAAAGAAGATTCAACTTATAAAATTTTGGAGAAACAATACGGCGAGCTTTGTAGATGCATGTGTAAAAGAAGAGTAACAATTTTCAATGTTCCTAAAGAAGCAAAAGTTGAGTTTTTGGATAAAGATGGAAATTATTTCATTTTATCTCCAAACATAAAATTCTGTGGATGGTCGACTTATGGCAAATGCGATATCGATGCAGATTGCATAACGGATGGTTGCTCCAGTCAGGTTTGCAGATCAAAGTTTGAAGAGCAGGTAATAACTTCTTGCGAATGGCTCGATTGTTACAATGCAAACAAGTATGGAGTTGCTTGTAAATGCGTCGATGAGAAATGCCAGTGGGTAAAAAATGAATGTGAAAACTAACGATACGAAGAAAACTTCGCATGTAAAGAAGGAAATGGTTGCGGTAGATTGAAATGGGTCTGGTCGTGCGATTTTTTCCTTACAAGAAAAATCGTGGGAAAGAAAAAAATGAATTCTTAGGCTTGTTTTCCCATTTCCATTAGCCTTTCTGTCGCTTTTATTATCGGTAGGTTTTGTTAGAAGATGATAAGTGGGTAAAAATGAGGACCTATTTACGAAGAAAATTCGCACCGCTTACCCTTTCCAAGTTACTTCAGGATTCATAGCAATAGTAGAGGCTTATTTTTGACCTTTCAAGCATGAGATTTCTCTTTCAGACGTAAAGGATATTAAGTATAGATAGATAATTGAAATAATCGAGAAAATATCTTGGCACATAAGCTGGGAAACTAGGAATTCGCTCTTGAAAAGAAGGCTTTATTTTGCAATCTACCGGAAAAAGCGTTAAGATAAGAAAAGAATATTGGTTAGCATCCCAGATGGAGCTTGGGAAATAATCGAAAAAGAACTTAAGGGAAAAATTGGAGAAAGAGATTCAGAGATAATAAGGAATATAGTTTTGGCTTATTTATCCAGAAAAGGCCATCTGAAAAAGAAAGGGTGAGTGAAAATAACAAGGAGAAAGAAGTTAAGGAGTTGAAAGAAGAAATTGAATTATTGGATGATATTCCTCTGCATCGGTTGAACTACTTGAAGAGAAAGGAGTTTTGAGATATGAAGAAGGGAGAAGAAGATTAAGGAAAAGATAAAGGAAAGTGAAAAGTTGAAGAGAATCTGAGTCAAAGCAAATCGGCAATTTCTTGATATCTCTATTCGCAACATGTGTATAGATTTGGGTTGTTCTCAGGCTTTTATGCCCAAGTAATTGCTGAATATGCCTTATGTCTGCTCCTGCTTCCAGCAAATGTGCTGCAAAGCTATGTCTTAAAGTGTGAGGAGTGACCTTCTTTTTTATTCTTGCTTTCCTGCTGCATACTATTTGCTGAATTGTTCTTTCATCATGTCTTTTACTTCTTTCAGAAATCGGAATCATCCAGAGTTCTTGATTCCATACTTGGATAAAACTCTTTCAACTTCCCGTGGAGAAAAACTACTCTTTCTCTTTCACCTTTAGTTTGTTTAATGTGTATTAAATCTCTTTCAAAATCTATATCCTCTGCCACTCAAATTTCTTACCTCGCTCAAACGCAAACCAGCGTAGTAAAGCAAAGCCAGAACAACTTTGTGTTTTATGTTAGTTGTAACTTCGAAAAGCTTTTGGACTTCTTTTCTTTCTGTTAAGAACAACAGGTAATTTTTGTTTTGATTTTACCAATGACATCTCTTATTAAATTTCTCATTAAGCACGTTTTCGTAGAAGAATTTCAAAGCGAAGCAAACGTCTCTCATTGTTTATCTGCTTTTATTAGAATAAGAGAGTAAAAATTCACGAGGTGTTTTTCTAGATCTCAGGATTCAGAAATTTGATTAAAATATCTCTATATTTCTTCTATGTCCTGTAAGAGTATTTTCTGGGTTTTAATTCTTCAATGAGTTTATCAACGAGTTCGTAGTTGCTGAGTTTTTTATATTTTTCCTGTATGACGTTCAGTAGGAGAAAAATTTAAATATTTCAGATAGCGTTGCAGGTCACGAAGTTTCCCGAAAATATCTCGGGAATTGGGAGTTATATGCAATCGCCCCAAATGTAAATAGAGGAGGTATTAAACAATGGAGGCAGTATTATTGCAAATGGTGTGGATACTCCTAATCGGAGCAATCGCTGGCTTTTTAGCTACTTGGCTTGGAATCGGTGGGTGTTTTTTAAGAATACCCATGATGATGGTACTCTTGGGTTTATCCATCAAAACAGCCTATGCAGTAAATATGGCCGTTATATCTATTGCCACAATACCAGGTGTGATTGCACATTACAGGATGAAGCATGTATACAATAAGGGGCTTATTGTAGCCGCTATTGGAGCAGCAGTTGGTGTGCTAATCGGCACCCAAATAGCAATGTATGTTCCGTCCGCAACTCTCAAAATAATTTTTGGCATCGCATGCATCGGCGTCGGAATTTACATGACATATTCTTCTATAAAGGGTAAAGGGAAAATGCCTCCAAGAGTAACAGTTGATCAAGTGGAAAAGTTAGAGCATGGGTTAAAACTTGGAGGACTTATGCTTTTGGCTGGAATAGCAACGGGTCTTTGTGGCTTTGGTGGAGGCATTTACTACATGCCCATTTTTAATGTGCTCGGTTATCCAATGCATATTGCCATAGGCACGTCTTCTACTCAGATGATACCAGTTGCAGCAATTGGGGCAACGAACTTGACAATACATGGATATCAAAACTGGTTCTACGTCCTAACAATTGGACTTGTGACAATGCTTTTCTCATGGTTAGGTGCCAGAACTACAAAGATAATGAAAGCATGGGTCTTAAAAGGAATATTTGGGGTTCTCATAGGACTTATTGGGCTTTCCGTTGCCATAGGATTAATATAAATCGGCCAAAGAACTTAGAGAACCTATAAAAGAACTTGAGAGGATGTAGAACATAAATAACAAGTATCCTATTACGATTGGGAATTTGGGTGACAGCGTATAACAGCGGATAAAGGATTCGTTTCACTTCGTCAAATTTGCTCCGCAAACTTCATATAATATATCTCAGGAACAATTGGGAATCGTGATCCCGCCTGAAAGCTTAAGAGGTTTGCAAACATGGCGAAGCGAAAAACTAAAAATACTGGATCTCCTCTTTGGTTTTGGACAGGAACACTTGTTTTAGCTCTGATTGTTTTCGTATCCTCTACCTCTATCGTAAGTTTCGTTGAAAGGTATAGCAAGATTTCAGAATGGCCCATTCTCGGCATGCTCGTCACTGAGGTACCTTTAATACTATTTGGGGTTTATTGCTTGAAAAAAGGAAAAGGCAATGCGTATTCGCTGAAAGCTGATCTGCTCCCTGTATTAATCGTCTCTTCTCTCTTTGG
Source organism: Thermococci archaeon (assembly GCA_003660555.1). Lineage (GTDB taxonomy): Archaea > Hadarchaeota > B88-G9 > B88-G9 > B88-G9 > B88-G9. Next base: position 1,916 of record QMUK01000076.1, on the reverse strand, counting down.
ATTGCTTAGATTAATGACTCCGGGCATTTACTATTGGGTTGGATCAGGAGTGCCGGTTTTAGCCTTCGTTTTCCTTCCAATTTACCTTCTTCATCGTAGAGCACTCAGGAAAATGGGTGTAGCGAACATTCCAAGGGGTGAAAGGAACAGAAAAATAATTGAATTGCAGTGCTCATACAACGAGGCCTTTAGCCTATGTATATCAGCTCTCAGTTCAGTTGAAGGAAGAGCGAGGATTTCAGAGATAGACAAATCTTCAGGTTCTATTGTCGCAAAAACTGGCCCGAACATGAAAGGTTGGGGAGAAGTCATCACCTTTGATGTTCGGGAAGTGAATGACGGAGTGGAGATAGAAGTGAGGAGCGAACCTCGAATTCGACCTCAACTGCTTGTACTCGATTACGGGAAAAACTATGAAAACGTTGAAAGGATTGCCGACTTTCTCAAAAGTGAAAGAGTTAAAAGTGGGATGTAAGGCTATGCGGTCGCAACTCTTCGCCGAGAGTCCGATAACATCTAAAAGGCTTCGACCGAATTGCTCAGTAGACTTCTCTTATTATTCGCAAAACGTTATGTGAAACGCTCGTTCCAGCGCCTAAACGGAATAATTTAAATAAGGATCATTAACTCATTAATGATTATGAAGAACGAAAAAGAAAAAGTTGAAGAGTTTTACGATAGAATTGCAGAAGAATATGATCAACTCTATGAGAGTCCCTATTGGAGATTATATCACGAAATAACATGGCGAAACATCAAAAATTTCTTCCCCAGAAGAAAAATGCACTCATTCTAGATGCTGGCGGTGGAACTGGATATTGGGCAATAAAATTAGCTAAACTTGGCTATAAAGTAATTTTGACGGATATCTCTGAAAAAATGCTGAAGGTAGCAAAAAACAAAATTAAAAAGCAAAAATTAGAGAAAAACATCGAAGTTAGAAGAGTTGATATAAGGGATATGTCTTGTTTTCCTTCTAATTACTTTGACATGGCGTTGGCTGAAGGCGATCCCGTCTCATATTGCTTGAAGCCAGAAAAAGCAATAAAAGAATTGGCAAGAGTAGTAAAACCAAATTCTCATGTAATAGTTTCAGTGGATAGCAAATATCCAGCTATTTCAAGATTAATTGCGGAAGAATCTTTTAATAAAATACCAAAATTTATTGAGACTGGAATTTTAGAGCATGAACATAAATTTCAGGCATTTTCTCCAGAGGAGCTTAGAAATCTATTTGAAAGCAATGGATTGAAAGTTATAAAAATAATAGGAAAGCCCGTATTGGTCCAACTAATCCCAAAGGAAAAGAGGGAAGAGATCATAAAAAAGCATTTCAGAAAAATTCTTAATTTAGAATTAAAATATTGTGATAACTCAAGTTTAATTGGGTTTGGAGGACATTTAGAAATTGTGGGAGTTAAAAAACGAATACAAGGCACTCCGCTTGCACTCAAATCCCGAAGGGATTTGCCCTATCGGATCGTTGAACAGAGGATAAACGGTTCGCCTTCAGTTCACTCAAATCCCTTCGCCCCTTCGCTTAATCCCAATTTAGGCGAAATGTTCACTTCGGGGCAAAATATAAAAAGCCAAAACAGTTATGCGAATAAAGAGGAGAAATCATGAGTATTATGGAGAATAGAATATATTTCACCTACATAGTGTTGGGTTCATTGTACTTCATATCCAAACTCGTCTATTACATCCTCGGATGGGTTTGTCTTCCTGGACTGATGCTTGGACTGGTTGCATCAGCATTGACGATTTTGATTGGAATTGCTTCTTTCAAGGAGTATGAAAAAGCGGGCAAACCCATAGCTCACTGGTGTGCCGTCGTAGGACCATTGATCATCATCCTTTACTCCCCCCTTCACATGACTATGAGGCTGGGAATTCCTGTATTCCGATTTCCCGCT
>QMUK01000075.1 GCA_003660555.1 Thermococci archaeon | reverse complement strand
CTCCGAAGAGGTCAGAAGGATTTTGCTCTCTAAGTACCCGGATATACCTAAGGGAAGAGTTGATCTCATAGTCGAGAACACCGTCAGGGAAATGATCGGATACGGTAGACTAGATCTCATAGTTTCTGATCCGAACCTAGAGGAAATAATGGTAATTGGTACTGGGAAACCTGTGTATGTATACCACAGGAAGCATGGGATGCTTAAGACGAATGTCAAGTTTTCTAGGGACGATGAAATAATGGTCATAATAGAAAAAATTGGAAGAGAAGTCGGTAGGAGGATTGATCAACAAACTCCACTTCTAGATGCTAGACTTCCAGACGGAAGTAGAGTCAACGCCACAATCCCTCCTGTTTCACTGGATGGTCCTACCATAACCATAAGGAAGTTTAGAGAGGATCCACTCACTGTAGTTGACTTAGTCAATTTCAAGACCATGAGCCCTGATCTCTCAGCTTTCCTATGGCTTGCTGTAGATGGTCTAGGAGTTAAGCCAGCTAACATATTAGTCTCAGGAGGTACCGCTTCCGGTAAGACCACCACCCTAAACACTCTAGTGGGATTCATACCGGAAAGGGAGAGAGTGATTTCGATAGAAGACACCGCAGAGCTTCAACTTCCCTTGGAACACTGGGTGAGATTTGAGACTAGACCCCCGAACATAGAGGGTAGAGGAGAAATAACCATGGACGATTTAATGAAGAATGCTCTGAGAATGAGGCCAGACAGGATAATAGTAGGTGAGGTAAGAGGTCCGGAGGCTAGGACCATGTTCACTGCAATGAACACTGGACACGACGGCTGTATGGGCACCATACACGCCAATACTGCACATGAAACAATAACTAGGTTGATCAATCCTCCCTGTGATGTGCCAGAAATAATGATACCTGCTTTAGACTTGATAATAATGCAAGCTAGGATATACCACAGGAGGAAGGGGTTGATAAGGAGAATCACTGAAGTAGCAGAAGTCGTAGGAATGGAGGGTGGGAAACCCCAACTTAGTAGGATCTACAGATACGATCCGAAATTGGACGAAACAGTAGAGACTGGAGTTCCAAGTCACCTCAGAAACGCAATAGCTGAATATGCCGGAATGACTGGGGAAGAAATAAGAGAGGAGATCGAAAGGAGGAAAACAGTAATAGAGTATCTCAGAATCAAGAACATGAGGAGCATTCACCAAGTACACGATTTGATTCAAGAGTACTATACGGACTCCTATAGAGTCCTAGAGAGAATTGCTGAGGAGATGAGGATAAAGGAGGTGATTTAGCCTGAGAAATCCTCTTGAGATCATAGGAGAGTGTCTAATAAAACTTGCTAACTTGATTGGTGATCTCATAGCCCCATCTGCGGGAGAGAGGAAGAAAAAGAAAGCAGTAGTATCCGGAAGGCTACTGGAGATAAAGAGAATCCTAGAACCTGGAAGAGTTTCTCCAAAACTCATCCCAGAGGTCGTCGAGGAGGAAGAGGAAGAACTCGAATTGGAGGAGTGGAGGAAAATAGAGCTTGAGAGACCATTTGCAGAGAGATTGGTCGACTCTGTATTTAGACCCTTGCTGGGTCCTGCCTCTAAAATTGCTAGAGGCATAACGGGATTGGAAATGGAGTTATACAGGGCGAACATGAGGATTGCGCCAACTAAATTCGTGGCCCTGATGTTAGGAAATGGGATAATGTTCTCTGCATCACTTTTCCTACTTTTCTCAGTGTTGATAGATCCCCTCCTAGGAATAATGGGAGGAGGACTGGGATTCATATTAGGATATTTCCTGACTAGGATAATTCCGAGAATCAGGATAAACAAAATGACCCTGGAGATAAACAAGAACTTGCCTTATGCCCTAAGACACATAGCTACGCAACTTAAGTCCGGAATTGCTCTGACTGAGGCTTTAACTTCGGTAGCACAATCCGACTATGGTGCTCTCTCAGATGAGATGAGAAGAGTTATAATGGATGTTCATAGAGGGCTGAGCCTAGAGGAGGCCCTAGGGAGGTTGTGGGAGAGGACCGAATCGGAGGGTTTGAAGAGAAGTATAAGGCAGATAAACAGAGCCTTGAGGATAGGTGGAGATTTATCCGAGGTGTTGTATACCCTAGCGGAAGACATCTCATACGAAATGAGGATGAAGATAAGAGATTATGCCCAAACCCTGAACACATATGGATTAATCTTCATGTTTCTGGATGCAATAGGACCTACCATGGCACTCATAATGGTGCTAATAATGTCTACTATGGCTAAGCAGTTAACTGTGTCTCTGGATACTCTGGCGCTAATCTACCTGTTATTGATTCCAACGTTACTGTTCTACTTCGTGTACCTGATAAAGAGAATGGAACCCACTGCCTGAGGGAGTCAAATGCCCACAATATCCAAACTAATAGAGAGGGTGATTCCTCCCAGTATAGAGAGGAGTACAGAGCTGAAACTACGAAGGATGGGGGTCGCCCTTACTCCATCAGAGTACATAACCATAGCACTGCTTTCTTCTATTCTCACTGGAATATTAGTTTTCTTTATGGCTTCAGTGACTTCTTTTCCACTGAATCCAATACTTTCCGGAATACTCGGTTTCTTTCTAGCCTATCTCATGATCACTGCCGGAGTGCCCTCCATAATAATAAGTAAGAGAATTGGGGAAATGGAGAAAGTACTTCCAGATGCATTCAGACACATGTCCACTATACTGAGATCTGGAAGTAGCATAGAAGTAGCCCTAGAGGACGTAGTAGATGCGAAATACGATCCCCTCTCCGAAGAAATAAGCAGAACTCTCTTGGAAGTTAGAAGAGGTAGGTCCCTAGATAGAGCCTTACTCGGAATGTCCAAGAGGATAGGATCTCCTCTCTATGAGAGGACAATAAACATACTAGTAGAGGCTATTAGGAGAGGGGCTATGTTAGCAGACGTCTTAGATGCTATCGCAGAGGACGTGAGGGCAATTCAAATGATACAAAGAGAGAGAGCTGCCCTGACCATGATGCAGGGCTCCTTCATAATGGTTAGCTGCGCTATGGCAGCTCCTCTAGTCGCAGGAATAGCCACTGGGATAGTAGGGTTGTTCAAGGGAGAAATAATTTCTGGGCTGACTGATGAGGTGTATTCTCAATTACGGCTCATAGTAATGGGGTACATAGCTATTCAATCCCTAGTAGGCGGTCTCGGCGTGGGAGTCATGAGGTTCGGTAGCATGAGAAAGGGCATCAAGTACGGAATGTTGATGCTTCCAGTCTCCTTAGTGGTGTTTAAGGTTGGTACTTTCGTTGTGGGAAAAATCACTGGTGCTTGACTCTATACCACCACTACTACTTCACTCTCTTGTAGCCCAGTGACGCTAGGTCATTATATATGGTGTTTCTAGTCACCCCGAATACCTCGGCTAACTTGGATACGTTTATGACCTGAGGGTCTCCTAGGAGTTCTATGGCCCTAGCTATTCTCTCCCTCCTGTCCATTTCCATTTTCGTCTTGGAATTCACGGCCGCTATTATTATAACGACGGATTTAGGATAAAATCCACTTATTGGGATTGTCTCTATTTTAAAATCGACTATTTCTCCATCCACTTCCTTAACTTCTCTATTTAACTTGGAAATTGCCTTCTTAGTTGCTCTGTCTATGTCTACGTCCTCTTCGTAGGAGTAGAGTATTGCCTTCTTGGCATTCTCCTCTCCCTCCACTAGTGAAGATATGATTACTGATGAGCCTGCTTCTTCGGACGACATCTCCACCCTAAATGCTTTTATCTTTCCGAAATCCTTCTCTATCTCTGAGTTCATCTTCGATACTGCTCTGCTTAATGTTTCTAGGACAGTCTCACCTCTCTCCACAACTACGTGGAGCAACTCTCTCCCCAGTGGCCTTAGTCTGAGTAGTAGTATATATTTCTGTCGGGCATTCCGCGCAATTCTGTTGAGTCGTTGCAACAAGTGTTTACGGAAACCTTATATTTTGGCTTCCTCTAATGATTTGATTGGAGGTGGTGCCCGTGTTAGGTGAGAGGGGTCAAGGCGCAGTTGAGTACCTCTTGATGGTAGCTGTAGCTCTGGTGATAGTAGCTGTCGCAGTGTTCTACCTAATGAAGACCAAGGGGCTGGGTGGAAGGACAATAAACAAAAAGACTAATGAGATAGAAGAGGCTCTAAATAATGCTGAGGGACCATGATAGGGCAAAGGGGACAGTCCTCTGTGGAATACATGATAGTATTTGCCGCTGCGCTAGTAGTGCTGGCCTCAGCCGTGCACTACCTCATCACCTCCTCCAAGTCAGTGGGGAAGAGCGCAGAGCGGGCTGTGAATAGAGTCTACGAAGAAGTCGAGAACAGGATAAGGAGCTGAAAGAGTGGAGCCAGAGGACGTCTGCAAAGCCTCGGTCCTCGCTACCCTCCTCATTTCTTTTTTATTACTTCTCTCTTGGACTTTCTTCTTGGATGTGCCGAAGAGCGAGGGTGTGTCAATACTTCTAGCTGAAACATCGAGGTGCTCAGAGGGAAAAAGAGACGTAACTATCTGTTCATTCTCCGAAGATGGAGAAATACTCTCATTAGCCAATAAAACCATCGAAATCAAAGGTAAAGTGTGCTTCTCCCTTCCAGTATCATGCAACTCCACGACTATTCGGATTCGCCTAGAGAAATCCAATAGAACAGTATATCTAGAAATACCTAGGAGGGTGTTAGGCTGAAGAGATTTCATTGGGTAATTCTCCTATTCTCGCTATCTCTTTCCTTGAGATTATCATTCATGCTGAGATTTCCTGGAAGCCATTACGGAATAGATCCATATTATCACGTTTACGTGTCTAAGATGATCCTAAGCGAAGGAATACCCACCTACAATCCATATCATTTCTACGGGACGTTACACGATTATCCTCCACTATTTCACTTCGTAATAGCTTCATTCATCTACTTATTTGGAGAGAAGTACTCACCGATAGTGTCATCTATCCTTGGTGCCCTAACGACGGTCTTAATGTACCAAATTGGTGAGAAATTGAAAAGGGGATTGGGAATAATAGCCGGATTCTTCTTTTCGGTGATACCTCTGGATCTGACGTATACTAATTCCTACTTGAGACCTGATTCATTGTCCATATTGTTAATATCTGCCGAGATCCTAGTCATACTCAGACTCCTTCACTCCGAGAACAAAAAAGATACGATTTGGTTGTCTATACTTCTCGCATCCCTCCTAGGACTTCATTCCTTTTCCCACAAGTCTTGGATTCTAGTTTATCTTCTAATTCTCACTTTTTCAATTGGATACTATGTTATGTACTTCGAGATACGGATTCCCATCTCCTTGATATCATCTACTGTCCTAGGTTATTCAATAGGCTCTCTGTTATATCTGAGCATTTGTCCTTGGATGTTCCACGGGAACATGGTGGGCACTATAGAAGGTCTCTTGAGTACTTTATCGAGTATCGGAGGGGAGAGTAGATCTGTAGCATTTCAGAAGCCCCTAGTTGCTGGTATGTTTTATTACATGTCTATATTACCATTATTCGCATGGATATTCGGATTGGCAAGTATGTTTAGGGAAATACATGTTAAGAAATACTTCTTCCTGATATACTCATCCTTGTTTTTCTTCTTCTCTTACTCGGTTGCTTTCAGGATG
>QMUK01000074.1 GCA_003660555.1 Thermococci archaeon | reverse complement strand
AGAGAGAGATGTGGCCCGAAAGAATTCTGTGTAGTTTGTGATCTCTTCGGATCTCAAGGCTTGGGATCCAGAGTATACTTCTCTTTGAGATCCAGAGTATACTTCTCTGACGGGATTCTGATGAAAGGTGGACCCGTTAGATTAGATGGATATGGAGAAGCCTTTAGCCCAGGATCTAAATTCAGTTTGGAAGTGACTTGCGAGAATTCCACCATATTGGATTTAGGACTGCTGTTTTTAGGTACAGAACAGTTCAGTGGTTCTCCAATGCTCCTAGGTGGGAGAAAGTACGCCTTCAACCCGAAGACAGGAGGGAAATACAAAAACGAATACTTCTTCGGTCTGGTTACCTTTAAACTGAAGGAGATATTGGAATTCGAGCCAAATGGAAAAAAAGAGACAATCAAGGAAGAAAAAGAAATACAAGAAAAGATAAACGAAGCTAGGAAAAAGCTAATCCAAGAGATTGGAGAGGAATACATAGGATTCGAAGAGGGTGTGATAAAATGAATGAGGAAGACATCCTAGAAAAGATAAGGAGCAAAAAACCGAAATTGGTTCTCTTGAGCATGGGAGACATGAGCTCCAAGTTGATAACCGGAAGAGAAATATCCGAGATAGAGGAAATAGGAGAAGTTGGCTTCGGATATTTCGAGGATTACGGTAAAGTATTTGAGATGAAGTGGATAAGGAAATCAGATGGAAGCTATTCTTACATTGAAGAAGAGATCAAAGGAGACGAAATACTACATCACGAGATTTTAGAAGGATACATCAGCATAAGGGATGCTATAGAAAAAATAAAGAGAGAAGAGGAGGAAGTCAATTGAGACCGAAGGAGGAAGTGGTTAGAGGATTTATACTCCCGAAGAGGGGTCCGAGTTACTCTAGGGTGATCGAAAAACAAGAGAGGCATGATTTCCACAAGATATTCAAGAAAATAATAGAGAATTTCATTAACGAATGGCTGAAAAGAGAAGGAAAAAAGACCATTGATGATCCAAGGGATTTGAATAGGATGTTGAACGAGTTAGTCTTCTACTTGAAGGGATCTCTATTGTTGGACCCAATACCTAGGATTTTACCCTCTGCTACCTATGGAATCTCCCTCCACTACTTCCTCAAAACGGAGGAGAGGATCGACGAATGGTATGAAGAGTGGTATTTATCCCTGGATGGAATGAGGAAATACTACGCCCTCTTGGGCAGAATCAATATGGAGGAGATCTCTGGGGGAATATTCAAGAAGTACATAGGAGAGAAGTTACGAGAACTCATGGATTTTCCGGCAGATACTAGGCCCGGAGCCAATACGTCCTCTTTAATAGTCCATCTGCTCACAGTTTCAGCCTTAGCCTCTTCTATTTATCTTTCAAAAAGGGAGAAAGATGAGAAGGAGCTAGCTATACTCAGAATACTATCTCTTTTCCATGACATAGGGAAATTCATAGATATAGCTAAACACGAATCCATTTCGATCGATGACATAAAGGAGATATTCTCGGAGAGGACCTCGGGAGAGGCCAAGAAAATCATAGAGGCAGCTATTGAGCTATTAAGTGGTAAAAAAGACTCTGAATATAAGGAACTTGAATCTATATTCAGGAAAGCAGATGTACTCGCGTCTGCTCTCGACAGGTTATCGAACTTATTGCCAGAGATAATTGAAGAGGAATTAAGAAAAGAACTACTCGAGAAAGCCATAGAGTACTACCAAGAGAAATACGGAGAGAAGATCGATGAGGGAAAAGAGGCCTATAGGAAAATACTGGTTAAGGGAGACTGGAAGTTCTGGAAGGAATTGGGAATAGAGACGGTAAGGAAGTTAACTGAGTCTTTCTGCAGGAGAGTGACCACTAAGGAGATACTGAAAAAACAAAAAGTTTTCGAAAGTGAGGAGAAGATTTCTCACGAAGAGGTAGACGTCTATCTGGTTAGGCTGGATCTAAGAGGGATACAGAAATACATCAGGTCCAACGAAATAAGAATAATGAAGGCAGGGAGCAGAGTAATAGACGCTCTGATATACACCAGTATTCCCCTCTACGTAGTGGAGAGAATAGGCCTTCCAGCGGAAAGTATTCTCTACTCCGGAGGAGGAAATCTCACGCTAATAGTTCCCGGTAAATACTTAAGCGAACTAAAAAACATGAGGAAGGAGTTCTACGACTCCTTCAAGATAGAAATAGTATATGGAAAATCCAGAATAGGAAAGGACTTTTTCTCAATGAATAGAGAAATAGAGGACGAACTAAGAAAAGAAAAGAGTAGACTGATAAGAGAGAGGGGAGAAGTTCCCGTAAAATCCAACGCATTCAAGAGTTGCGACTCCTGTGGAACAGGAGTGGCTGTGAGGAAGAGGGATGGAAAACACCTCTGCGAACTTTGTGACAAGAAATACGAAATTGGTACAGACATACATTTCAGACCAGTGCTCAGGAACTTATTAGAGAAAGAGGAGTTGGAATGCAATGAAGAGCTCATACTGAAGGACGTCATGCTCTTCCTAGCGGGGCACGATCCAGAGGAAATCGAGAGGGGAATAGACAGGTACAAGGACATATCTCTGATCAGAGTAGATGGAAACGTCATGGGAGCGTTCATGTCGTCCTCCCTGTCTATCACAGATTCAGTGGAGAGAAGCATTAGGATAGACACTGCCCTCAAGAAGTCCATTCACGAAACATACGAAAACTTAAGGAGTATAGGAGGTCTAGATCACATCAGATTCTACCTAGGAATAATTTATGCTGGAGGAGACGACGGAGCTTTCCTACTTCCAGGGAAAATCTCCATACCAATTGCTGTGTTTCTGGCCAACAGATTCTACATGGAATGTGGTTGTAAGGTCTCTCTTTCATGTGGCATATCAACGGCAAAGCCCAAACACCCAATAAACTTGCTGTACGAGGCCAGTGGTTACCTACTAGACGAACACGCGAAGTCAGACAGGGAATTGGCATATGAAGAGACATTCAGTGAGGTAACGTCTCCTAGCAGTGATTACAGAGGGTCCATTTCCTTTTATTCAGCAGACGGAGGAATACTAAATGAACACTCCCTCAAGTCTGCCATAAACGAGATAGGTAGGTTCACTATAATGTACGGCACGGGTGAAGGTAGAAGGACATTCAGGATAGCCGAGGTGGACAGAAGCAGGAGCATACTAAAGCTCTTCGAGTTGCTAAATGATTATGGTGCCTTAAACGAGTCAATAGGGCTAGACAATCTCGATAGGGTAATTGACGCATCCTTAGAGTTAGCGAAAAGCGAAAACACAGTTTTGAGAGAGATCAGGAGAGATCTGCTGTCCATAATGCACTCTTCGATAATGGGAGACCAAGACCTCAGGATATCCTACCTGTTCGCTCTGAGGGGGAGAGAAAGGAGAAGGTATTCGAGCATAATAGACAATCTCCTTGAGATCAGAGGGGAGGATTTCTGGTTCAATCTGTATGATGCATACATCCTCGTCAAAATGCTAGGAGGGTTGTGATTGAAGTCAAATGTTAACGATAATGGTAAAACGCACCGATTCAGGCTAGAGTTGATCCTAGTTACAGAGAAAAAACTCAATGTCGGTGCTGGCGCTCTTTCACCTAAGATAAAGGCAGATGTACCACTAATACATCTCCCAGGAGAGAAGTGTCTGATACCAGGATCTACAATAAAGGGAATACTAAGGACTTCCCTCATAAGACTACTAAACACATTGGGCGAGAAAACTCCCCCAACGGTACATCCGAGTAGCTTAAGTGATTCAAACGATATGGTGTGTATGATATTTGGGAGACCAGGAAAGCCAGGGAAAATATTCGTTTATGGAGCAATTCTAGAGAGGGATTCGTGTCCGATAACACACGTTAAAATAGACGACGATACTAGGACAGCTGCCGAAGGAGCGTTGTATACAGTAGAATATCTCCCAATAGGAACCGAATTCACCTGCAGGATCGAGGGGGAACTCACTATAGATGAACTGGAGTACCTCCTTCTCTCTATACTGGAGGCAAGATACGAGAGAATCGGGAAGAGCGGATTGGTTAGTTTTTGGATAGACAAAAAAAGAAGTGAATTGCCAGTTGAGGAAAGCGAACTAATTAAGGAAATAGTGGAGGTAATAGGAATTGAGCGACGTGAAAGTTTATGAAATTGAAATGGAAGTTAGATCTCCTTTAGTCCTTTCCTCCTATGAGGCGATAGGCAATGTTTTTTCTACTGATTGGAAGTATATACCAGGGCACGTAATCAGAGGCGCTTTGTTCTCTCAGTTAATGAGAGAGGGGAAAGAGGTTCCAATAAGAGAAGAAGCTAGGGATCCGACCGTGTTCTTCCAACCAGCATATCCAGTACTTGACGGTAGGGAGACAATTCCCGCTCACCCCATGATATACAAGTGTAAAGTGTGCAAGAAGACCGTCATCAACCTAGAGAAATTTGAGGAATGCGAAGAACACCCTTTTTGCATGGAGAGCAAGGGGGGATCCCTAGTATTTATTGACGAAAATGGAAACTTGAAATTCTTCGAGTATGAATATGTAGATCTTGAGTCTCTCGGGATAAACCGAGTAATAAAGGGAAGAGAGCTTGAAATGTTGTATTCCTTTATAGGGATATCTCCTAACACTAAGTTCAAGTGTAGAGTCACGGACGTCTCAGGGAAACTGGGGGAGTTGGGAATCAAAGATTTAGGGGAACTCAAAATAGGAAGGGGAATCTCCAGAGGATTTGGGCTGGTCGAATTGAAAATTGAGGAAATAGAAGAAAGCAAACTAGTCGAGGACAGATCAAGAGAAATAGAAAAAATAATCGGAAAAAAAGAAGACAATCCGCTGATTCTCCTAGTGAAATCTCCGACTTTTAACTTATCTGGAAGTAAATTCGGGTTAGATTGGAAACTGGATTTGAGTCTAGGTGGGACTGAGTTAAAATGCGAAGAAGTCATCTTGACAGGAAGAACTTCGATCTCTGGGTTCAGTTTAGCTGGAGGAATTCCAAAGGCCAAGCTGACGAATCTGATAGACATAGGATCTCTGCTGTTCTTCGAAACGGGAGGGGCAATTCAAGAGGAGGAGTTAATGAAGGAAATAGCTAGAAAGGAGTTGAGAGGATTTGGGCCATATTCCCAGATAGGATTGAACTTCTTGGAGGTGCACCCAATTGCATATGGAGGAGATCTCCAATAGGGCTTTAATCAATTTGTCTTTTTCAATGGATTCTCCTCTGCACTTAGGGGCAGAAACCGAGGGCACAATCAAGAAGGTTTTGTTGTTCAAGACTAGGGGAAGGAGAACGCCAATTGTCCCTTCCGAATCAATCAAGGGAGTACTGAGATACATGGCCACCTCTATTGCTAAGTCGATAAATTGGGCTAATGAAATAGAGAGAAAAGTAGTGGAATCACACTGCAAGGACGAACATCCTGGAGTCCAAGGATTGAACGAAGGTGAGATAGACAACCTTATCAAAAAAGTCTTTGGATCTAGAGAAATAGAACTAACAGATAAAGAAAAGAGAGAGCTGTATCTGTCCCTAAATTGTCCGATATGCAGGATATTCGGATCTAAGGAAATATCCGGGAAGTTGAACATAACTGATGGCATCATAATCAGCAGAGATCAGCTCGAGAATCAGGAATGGGCTTGGATAAGGCAACTAATACCTAAGGAACTAGGT
>QMUK01000073.1 GCA_003660555.1 Thermococci archaeon | reverse complement strand
TTCCATTTCGCAATCCCTCGAGGGTTTAATTTCTGGAAGTTTACTAACCAATAAGACTGAGGCTATTGCTAGTACGAGGACGAATAGGGGAATCAGGAGCTTCTTGGACATTTAGTTCCCTAGAATTCTAGGAGAATAGAGAATAAAAAACTTTTCTTCGTGGGACATCTATGTTTTAATTCCACCAATTACCGAATATTTTCTTCTGGTCTTCTGTTCTTTTCAAGTTAATGGCAAAATATCTTGATTACATACTCTCGTTCAATCCTCGTGATATTCTAAGAATGTCCCAGAGTAAAAGGAAAGGAGTTAGCTGGAATGAGTTAAGTTGCACATATTTCTTATTCCTTCTTGCAGCTTCTCAATTACCTACTTTCCATCTCTTTGATAAGGTTGTGTGTCGGATTCCTCACCGCAAACGTTGTCTCTCTTCTCTTTTGATGGACTTCTGAGTTCAAATTAAAGATCTCGTGTTCTGGATTGGTAGAATCTTTGATAGGTTACTAGGAGGCTTAAGAGCGGGTCATTACTTCAACTCTCGTGATGGCGTTAATAGCTCACGAGTTTCATGCTTCACCATCACAAGACTTAAGTGTCAATTGCCTGCAAATAGACTCGAGATGGCTCAATCGACTGGAACCTTTGAGAACATTCTCCCAGATTGCAGGGATGTCTTTGCAATACGGAGATTAAAACAGAAATTTATGCAGAAAATCAGTAGATCCTTCGACAGGAGAGAGTAAAGCCCTGATTAAAGAGAGTCGAATCTTGCTCAAAGATTGAGCGTTACTTAACGGAACGGGACGCTTAACTTCAGGTTGGTTCAAGTATGAAAAAAATACGATAAGTGTGGGAAAAGAGGGGAGAAGACATGAGCGTGTTGGAGAAGTATCCAAGCTTCCCCCATTGCCTCGAGATTTAGAGAACAGATTGGAGAAAGCAATAGACGTTCTGAGGTCTCATCCAGTCAGATTAGCTTACCTATTCGGCTCAATGACTAAAACCAAAGAGAATCAAGACATAGACATAGCTGTTTTTCCAGATAGGGGCTTCTCATATCGAAGTCTATACGCTGACCTTTCCTTAGCGTTGAACACAGATAGGCTCGACTTAGTTGACATGAGATTTGCTCCTTCTTATTTACTGGATGAAATCTTCCGAGGAAGACTTCTTCTTTCAGTCTCTGAGGAGGAAACTGCACGTTTTGAGGGGGGGCAACGCTCCAGATGGCGAGAGGAACTACTTCTTTGGCGCAAGAAACTAGAGGGAGAAAGTAGCATGTCCCTGAGGGTGGAGTTCCTAGTCCAAGCTTTGAATGAGTTAGAGAGAGTTGCAAGGAATTGGAGAAATATCGAGAAGTCACAGCAGAAATGTTAGAGGAGGACCTTAGCCTCCGATGGACTGTAGAGCGTGGCCTACTCGCAGGATTGACCCTAATATTTCAGATTTCAGATCACATTTTGACTAGAGCATTCCGAAAATCGGTAGATACTTACGAGGGGTTACTCTTAGAGCTTAAATCCGTTAGAGTGATCTCAAACTCCCTCTACCAGAAACTGAAAGGATCGGGTGGATTTCGAAATGTCTTGGTCCATGAATACGTGAGAATAGATCCTAGAGAGGTGGTTTCGGTCCTAAGAGATGCTCCAGACGTCTTCATGTCGTTTAAGAGGGAAATAATCAAGTGGCTTGAAGTTGAAAAAGAGAAAAATGAGAAATGAGAAGGAGTTATGTGAGCTAGTGGCTTCTCCGTGAGTTGGTCATTATCAGAGTGGGGAACGTGCACTTGTATTAGTCCCCATGAATTTCCGGAACTTCGGTGGATCTGAAGAATGAATGGATTGGCAAATCTCTTCTGATCTCTATTTTCTATTTATTTTTTCTTTCTCGAACTCATCTGCTAATCCCAGAATTTGTCCTAGTTTTTCCTTAGAGTGTTCATATGGAGTATTCGCTCGGATTTTCTCCTAAGCGTACGTAAATTGACTTGTAATCCTCCCTAGTCCGAATATGTGCTCGATTTCCTAGGCTAGTTAATGCGTGAGTTGCACTCGTGAATAGCAGTGATGATTTTCCCAGTTGAAATTCGTGTATTCCGTGAACTGAATCGTAGATCACTTCCTCTCCTCCTCCATTTTGGAGAGTATCTCGTCCAATATTTGTTCTTCGCTCTTTCCCTCAGTTTCTATGCCTAGTTTCTCTGCTAACTTGATTAATTTTTCCCTATAGTCCTTCCCTTCTCCTAGAAGTTCTCTCCTTATTTCCTCTTCAACCTCGATTTTTCCCCTTTCGAACTCTTTAATGGCTCTTCCTAGTCCTCTAGCTAGCTCTGGGACTTTTTTTGATCCGAACAACAGGAGTATTGCTCCGAGTATTAGGATCAACCACTCGGTACCACCTATCAAGTACATCCCTTTCCATTGATGGAACTACTCCTATTAACGGTTTTCGCAGTGATGAGCTCTATAACTTCCCGAAAGTTTTTTCAGATGGATGACTAACCCATGGTGGATGATGAGGAGCTCTTCCTGATCCAAGAAGAGAGAGGAGAGATGAGGAACCCTATGAGCTCTGACCTAAGTCTATACAGAGGAGCTTCAGCTCCGTCATCTCCTCTATAGCATACCTAGGACCTTCTCTGCCGATTCCACTCCCCTTAGTTCCTCCATATGGCATGTGATCCACCCTGAATGTCGGAACGTCGTTTATCACTACTCCTCCGACTTCCAGTTTTTCGAATGCCTCAAAGGCTTTTCTTAGGTCCTCAGTGAAGACTCCAGCTTGTAATCCATACTCGGAGTCATTAGACATTTCTATTGCTTCACTGAACTTACTGAACTTATTCACTATTACCACAGGACCGAAAGCTTCTTTCCTGAACAAGTTAGATTCTCTACTCACATCTGTCAATATGGTTGGGGTCATTAGATTTCCTCTTCTCTCTCCTCCTGTCTCTAGGTTAGCTCCCATTTCTATTGCCTCCTCTATCCAATTTTCAACTCTAATTGCTGATTTCTCGTCTATTAGTGGCCCTATGTCGGTTTTCTCATCCATAGGATTCCCAACTTTGAGTTTCTCTGTCTCCTGGACTAAAGCGTCTAGGAAATCCTTGTACTCCTTCTCGTGGACGAATATCCTCTGAACAGATATGCATACTTGTCCTGCTAGAGAGAAGGATCCTGAGACTATTCTCTCTATTTTTTCCATGTATTTTGAGTTTTCGTCTATTATCAGTGAGGAATTCGACCCTAACTCAAGTGTGATCTTCTTGAAGCCAGCTAACGAGGATATTCTCTCTCCCACTTCTTTGCTACCGGTGAATGTCACCATCCTTATCTCAGGATGCTTCACCAATTCCTCCCCAACTTTCCCTCCAGGCCCTGTCAGTAAATTAACTGATTTTTCTGGTGCTCCTGCCTCTAAGAGTGCTTCGCACATCATCTCTGGTGTTAAAGGAGTATAAGAAGATGGTTTCAGTATGAAAGAGTTTCCTGAGGCTAAAGCAGGAGCTACCTTATGCAAGGACAAGTTAAGTGGGAAATTAAATGGAGAAATAGCCAGTATTATGCCTATGGGGACTCTAGCGTAGAAACCAACTTTCCCTCTTCCGAACTTAGATGAATCGAATGAGATTTGGCTTCCCTCCACCCTTTTGGACTCCTCTGCAGCGAAGATCAAGTTCTCTATTGCCCTCTCTACCTCTAGCCTAGCTTCTCTTATTGTCTTCCCCACTTCAGTTACTAGAGACTTAGAGAATTCCTCTTTTCTTTTAGAGAGTATTTCTGATGCCTCTATCAGAAATTCGTATCTCTCCCTCGGAGAGAGAGCCTTATTTTCCTTGAATCCCTCCTTTGCTGATTCCACCGCCTTATCTATTTCCTCTTTAGTAGCTATTGGTACTCTACCTACCACCGAATTATCATAGGGGTTTATTACCTCGAGTTCCTCTCTGCTTATTTTGGATCCGCCTATTATCAAGTGGTTCCCTCCGACGCATTTGCTTCCAGAGTTGATATCACTTACGTAATCACTTACATTAGCTGAGGTCCAACTCGCTCCCCACAAGCGGAAAGTTTTTAACTCGAGACGAATTCGAGAGGAGCAGGTATGGAATTGTTCGAGAAGCTAATAAATGAGTTGAAATCAAAAAAGAGGAAAGGAGTGGAGGTAATACTCAGAACGAAGAGAGGTCCTCATGAAATAGAGAATTCATTGGTGAGAGAGCTCTCTGAGAGTGGCTTAGAGTTTTCCCGACCCCAGAAGTTCTGGAGTCCCTTGGTGGATTACGGAGTCATTTACCTAGAAGTGAATAGAACGAAGGTAATATTAAAGTGGGCTTATTCCGAGAAAATAAGTGGTATAACCTCCATAAGAGAAATAAGTGAAGAAAGTTCCATGGATGATCTATTCATAAAGAGTTTGAGTTTCTCTCAGGTAGTAAGTAATGAACTCAGGCTCCTCTCAGATTCTTATTTCTATTGATAGGAAATGTCATGCAATTTCAATAATAGCGAAATACATATTACAGGGATTCGGATTCTTGGGGGAGGGAAAAAACTAGATGGGAGGGAAAAGGGTCGCCCTTTGTCTCACTGGAAGTGTAGCCTCAGTTAAAGCTGTAGAGATAATAAGAGAGCTTAGGAGGAGAGGAATAGACGTAGAGGTATACGTTACTGAGAGAGCGTTGGACTACGTAGGAGAGAAGGCATTAGAGTGGGCTTCGGGGAAAAAAGTCATAAAGGAATTGAGTGGATCTTCTGAACATCTAAAGGACTTCGATTTAGTAGCCATAGCTCCAGCTACTGCAAACACAATATCCAAGATTGCGCATGGAGTTGCTGACAATCCAGTCACCTCTCTTTTCCTCTCCTCGATTGGCAAAGGTTCTAAACTCCTAGTATTCCCTGCAATGGACTTAAGTCTGTATGACAATCCACTGACCAGAGAAAATCTGAGTAAGCTAAAGGAGTTGGGAGTTGAGGTATCTGTAACGAGAATAGAAGAGGGGAAAGTCAAGATAGACTGTGATGCCGTCATATGGGGTGTGGAAAAGGGATTGAGCGAGAAGGATCTATCTGGGATCAAAGCACTAGTTACAGCAGGTCCAACTAGGGAGTACTTGGATTCAGTCAGATTCCTGACGAACAGGAGTAGTGGAAAGATGGGTTGCCACATCTCAAGAGAGCTCACTAAGAGGGGAGCAGAAGTAACTCTGATATATGGTCCTGGATCCGAGAGGCCTCCTTTCGACGTGAAGCTAAAGAGAGTGGAGTCTTACGATGAGATGAGAAAGAAAGTAATTTCAGAACTCGAGAGGAGAGAATATGACTTGATCTTCCTAACAGCAGCTGTCTCAGACTTCAAACCAAAGATGAGGAGAGAGGGAAAAATTAGCTCTGACAAAGCTATAACAGTTGAGTTGATTCCTAATGAGAAAATAGCTAAGTTGGTAAAGGAAATTAGTCCAAATTCAATTCTAGTTGGTTGTAAAGCAGAATATAATGTATCGGAGGAGGAACTAATAAATAGAGCATACTCTAGGCTTATGGAGGATGGCATGGACCTAATAGTAGCCAATGACGTTGGCAAAGAGGGTAGGGGGTTCGAGGTAGACACGAACGAGGTCTTCATAATAGACAGAGAGAAGAAGATCAAGCACGTGCCCCTCTCTCCAAAGGAGATAGTAGCTAAAGAGATAATAGATCACGTGAAAGGGTATCTCAGATGAAGGTCTTCGTTCCTGGGCACGTCACCTTTTTCTTTTCTCCTAGACCTGAGGAAGGGGGATCAATTGGTGTTGGAGCTTGCTTAGACAAAGGAGTGATCATGGAGGCTCAT
>QMUK01000072.1 GCA_003660555.1 Thermococci archaeon | reverse complement strand
TGACTACTAGTAATCCTAAGAGGTCATAGACCGAGGATAATAGTACGTATCCCAGTCCCCTTATCTCTCTTCCTGTGAAATGAAGGCAGCTCTCGACTAAGTCCACTAGAAGTATGATCACGATGGGAAGGAATATTAGGAGGTGCATTACTCCTCCTATTTTGTCTCTGAGTACTCTCCTCTGAGCTAAAACTAGGCAGAGTGTGTTTCTGAGGAAAGATCTCTTGTTTTCCAATATTCTCCTGATAATTCCTGTACCTCTCCCTCTTTCTATTTCTCGATAAATTAAAACTAATCTAACTAGAATCACGATGAAAAGGAGAGCTCCTAAGAGGTAAGTAAGGGTTTGGATCTCTTTCGGAACGTTAAGGAATATCTCCCTTCCCTCTTCCAAGGAGACCACCATGCCTCTTATCCCCACTGATAAGCATTTCGGTTAGGCTTTTCCGACCAAGGAACTATGGGACATGGGTGATGGAATGGACTTCTCTCTCAGTGATGAGCAAGAGGTGTTTAAGAGGAACTTAAGGGAGTGGTGTGAGAGAAAGCTCTTTCCAAGAGTGAAAGAAATAGACGAAGAGAGCAAGATTCCCGATGAAATAATAAGGGATTTGGCAAACATGGGAATTCTGGGACTGACCATACCAGAGGAATACGGTGGTTCTGGATTGGACTTCCTCACTGCTGCTTTGTCCGTAGAAGAGATAGCTAGAGGAGATGTAAGCGTTGCTACCGCTGTTTTGGTACTCCTACAGCAGAGCTGGGGGTACATACTCTCCAAGTACGGGTCTGAGGAGTTAAAAGAAGAGGTATTGCCTAAAGTAGCTAAAGGGGAGGCTTTCGTTGGCATAGGGTCTACTGAGCCACAAGGAGGATCCGATTTACTTTCCTTTAAGAGTACAGCAAGGAAGGAAGATGATTCGTGGGTACTAAACGGAGAAAAAGTATACATAAGCTTAGTAAGGGAAGTAGAGGAGAGAGGCGGAGGATTTCTCACAATAGTTAAGACTTCGCCGGAATTGGAGCATAGAGGCTTTTCGATGATATTCGTTCCTCTCTCGATCGATGGAGTAGAAACTACCCTATTCAAGAACATGGGAAGGACTGGAGTATCTACCGGGGGCTTCCTGATGAAAGAGGCTAGAGTTCCCCTGAATTACTTAATAGGAGAGGAGAACAAGGGGTTTTACATAGCAATGGAGGGATTCAATGTTGCTAGAATTCTAGTAGCTGCAGCATGCGTTGGTGCTGCCTCTAAGGCTCTAGAAATTGGGATGGACTACATAAAGCAGAGGAAACTCTTCGGATATCCAATAGGGAAGTTCGAAGGAATACAATTCCAACTGAGTGACAATTACGCTAAGCTGGAAGCATCGAGACTGCTAGTATATAAAGCGGCTTGGATTTGTAATCAATGGATGAATGGAAAGGCAGACATAATGGAATTGGCTAAAGCGTCAGCTACGGCTAAACTCCATGCTCCGATAGAGTGTTACAGAATAGCAGATGACGTGATGACTTGGATGGGTGCTTTTGGCTATTCTAAGGAAAGCGAAATACAAGCTTGCGTTAGAGGACTTAGATCCTATTCAGTAGGAGCTGAGGGCGCACAGAACGTGATGAGGATAATAATAGCTAGGGAGCTACTAGGAAAGGAGTTCCTTCCATATAAGAAGTGACATTTCTTTTTTGGTTTCTTCCTCTCACTCTTCTAATTTTGGGTTTGTTTGGAATACTGCCTTGCGTCAGTCCTTTTTCGGCTGAGTTCTGTATGTCATCCAGTTCAATTCGAGAATAAACACTTCCATGTTTTCCTTCTCCTGAATTTTGGGAGAGACACTTCTCTGAGAGGAAAATCCTTCAGTAGTTAGAGGTGTCAATATTGCTCGACCAGAAATTGAAGGGATGAGAGTAGCTCAGTTTACGACGATCGAAGACTTAACCCGTTACTGAAGAGTGTGGGTAGCTTGCGTAATAGGGGCTCCAAGAGAGAATGGAGATATTGATGGAATATACACAACTGGAGAACTAGGAGAGTCAATAAGGAGCAATCCCTGATAGTAGTGTCTAAAAGAGGAATTACTATCGTTTATTGGGTGGATTTAACTCAATTAATAGAGTGTTTGGAAAAGGAAATGAGACCAATGGTGATTGCGGGTAGTCTCCTAGAAAGTGGGGGTTGTTAGAGTTTGGGCTCCATTACACTCACTGGAAGTCCAATGGATGCACTTAGGAGCATAGTAGGTAGGAAGGACGAACTCATCGAATTCAGATTAAACAAGAGAGTCTTCGTGTAATCTACGTTGAATTTAGTCCGAACGTTTAATTGCCCCGTGTATTTTCAGACTCACTTCCCTCACTTCCCCAATTGGATGAGCTTCCAATATCAATTCATTTCCACCTATGCACATCACGCAATATCCCTCTTTTGGTGTGAGGAACACTTCTATCTCTACTTTATCAGCTTCTTGGTAGGCTTTCACCTCAGAGACTCGGTAGCATGGAGTTGGAGTATGAAAATAACTCTTGACTATGAGTTTTTTCCCCATTAACTTCCACTTAGTCTTTTCCTCGACCTGAGAGCAATTAGATGTGTGGGAGATTACTCTCACATCTATTTCAGATTCAACAGTCTCGCTCAAGGCTCCGGATACCTCCTCTATTATTTCCACTCTGTTCTCCACATGCGCCTCTCTGGTCAAGTACCTATTACTTCCGGCCACTACTATGACTAACCTGTCCTCATATCTCTTCAGATAAATACCTTTGGTATTTCCTCTCCTCAGTTCCTCTTCCTCTTCCCCCGACAAGTAAATAGAGGAGTATTTTCCTACCCCAGGAGCGTCTGGTCCACCTAGGATTACTAATATCCTGAAATCGTCTGGTATTTTGTCATCAGGACCTAGCAAAACTAGATTAAAGTTCTCAGACAAATCTGAGATTAAATCATTTGCAAGTGACTTGTCTATTTCATTAGCTAGGAGATAGACCTTGCCTCCCTCCATGGAAGTGAGCAGTAAGATGAGGAGGAACAAGGTTTTGATGCTACCACCCTCTCTTGTTTATCTAATGAGCGTTTCATTTTAATAACATTACTCCTCTCCCTATTACCCTAGTCTCACACCAAGCCCATTAGTGCTGTGGTCCTCTTCTACTGCTTAGCTGAACGGATGATATAAAAGACCTAGCACAGAAAGCACTAGATGTGTGCTCATTTTTCGTGGTTTCAACTGTTTCTGTGAGGTGTCGATCCGGTACTCTCCTCTGAAAATCGCTGGGTCCCATGTTCTCAATGTTTAAATATGTCATATAGAGCTATGAGATGAAAAAGTTATACGACGTCATAGAACCAACTTCCCTCAATAAACGTGCTAGCTAAACAATCCAAAAGAATGGAGTCGAAATCATATTCGTCTGCCATTGCTATCATATCTCATTAAGACGTTGGGTAGCTAAAAGTCATGACTAAAACATAGTGTCCCTCGAGCTTTAGATGAGCGGGGGTGGCCGAGTCTGGCCAAAGGCGTCGGACTTAAGATCCGATGGCGTAGGCCTGCGCGGGTTCGAATCCCGTCCCCCGCACCACAGAAGTGAGCTAGAGCCTAACTCCTGAAGATTCACAATAGGAGAGAATCCGTAGGATCTCCTAATTTTCAGAGCAGATTTTTGTTCACTCGAGACTGCTCTAGGGCAACCCTCTATTTTAACTTCAGTATCAGTTCGTTTAGGCTATTCCTTTCCTCTTGCTCTTCCCCCTAAGGGTCGCAGAGGCATGCACTATTTTGGGCATCTCTTTTCTCTGCTGTAGGCTTCGTTTTCTCATTCTTCTTTTTCTATTATCCTATCAAGTTTTCTTTCAAAGCAGGAACATCTACCGTTATTATGTCCCAACTATGCTTAAATCCATACTTTCTTTTTTGCTAATTTTTCTTGTTTATCAGGAAATAAAATAAGAACTTCTGAAGAAGCTACTACCTCTTGAGTTTATTGCACATAAGTGGCTTACAATATAGGAATCAAAAGGTAACATCGCTCTTTTTTTCTAAATGAACTGCTGCTCCACTTTTAGGGAATATAATCGTACCTTTAGATAACTTGAGGTGATAATCTTTCACAGCTGCATCGTTTATTAAATCCCAATTGGTAATTCGATAATCCTCGTTATCAATGTGCTGAACTCTAATGAATGGATATTTTCCATTTTTGAAATGCTCTTCAGCTTGTGGAGCAGACTGACCTGCTTTCACGTCGGCAACCTCCTCCAGCTTAGTTACTTCCCAATCCTCTGGGGATTGGGCATTCTATTTGTTGAATCCGCTCATTTTCCACCTCTAATATTTTGCGTAATTTTGGCATCAAATTAGGCAATCTTCCTTCACTATCTTCATACATCTGTAATCGGCGCCAAAGTATTTGTGTATAAGCACATCTCTTAATCCTCCAATGCTCCGCCAAGGAATCTCTGGGTATTTCTCCTAATGCTTTCAGAAATGTTTTTGTAGCCTCTTCAATTATCTCAAGACTTCTTACAACCGCTCTTTTCAAAATTTAATCATCCAAAAACTTCAAAACTCTTATTTTCAACGGACTTCTGAATGAATTCGCATTCATCAATCATATGCTTCAAGAATTGTTTGAGGACTTCATATGAATATCACACCTCTATATATGTAGGAGCTTATAGCATCGGGAGTGACCACATCAACCTTCCTTCCAAGTTCTTCCTCGAGGAAATAAACAAGGTCAAAGAATTTTAAAGGTGACAGCAGGCATTTCACTTGACGTCCTGGAGACATGTGAAGTTTGCGATAGCAAATTTAGGCGAGCAATAGCGAAGCCACGTATCCTCCTGTTAAGTGAAGGCGTTGGCCCAAGCAATCCTTTCGGGTTACAGGAGTGCCGCCATTGCATACTTTAATTTCCTTTTTCACTCCAGTTCTGACAATAACTTTGAAATCTTGTCTTTCAGTACTAGAACTTTATTTCTGACAACGTCCCAGACTATATCCAAATTCACTCCGAAATAGAAATGTATCAGTTTGTCCCTCATTCCTGCAATCTTTTTCCATTCTATTTCGCTGTGTCTGTTTTTTAGTTCATCCGATATATTCTTAACAGCCTCACCTATTATCTCTATGTTTCGTAATACCGCATCCTGTGTTTTTATGTCTTCTGCAAATTCATCGTATGACATGTCTTTCGTGAAATCAATAATTCTGTTACATGCTTCAATTATATCAAGCAGGAACTCTCTATCGCCTCTACGAGACATAGATTACATTCTCCTCAATTTCTTTTCGGATGTGTCCTATTCTTATACTTCTTACACCCTCTTTTGTGAGCAGATCAATTTTTTTACCCAGAAGCTTTTCCAGATATTCTGCCAGATCCAGAAAATTGTCAAAGGTTGCCTTTCCCTTTTCAAATTCCACCAATATATCTACATCACTCTCTGCTCTCTGCTCCCCCCTCACGTACGACCCGAACAAACCTATTCTTTTGACTCCAAATCTTTTAATTTCATCTATATTTTCCTCTATTTTCCTCAATATCTCTTCTGAGGTCAGCATCCTTCTCACCCTGTTAATAGAAGGATTAACTTCCTTAATTTTAAATCTTTTCGAGGCGGTAGAGATCACTTCACTTGACGTTATAGGGATATGTGAAGTTTGCGATAGCAAATTTAGGCGAGCAATAGCGAAGCCACGTATCCCCCTGTTAGCAGACCCGAAGGGCGAGCCTCGAAGTGGCGAAGAGTTCCGCACGTCGCCGAGAATTTCAGTCATTTTTAATCGCTCCTGTTTTTTCAAGAATTTTCTCAATATATCTCTTATCCTCCTGAAAGAGTATATTATGCTCCTCAAACTCTTCTTTTGTGTGCCTACC
>QMUK01000071.1 GCA_003660555.1 Thermococci archaeon | reverse complement strand
TTTCTTGTTGTTTAGCTCCTCATCCATACTCCCTGGCCTGTAGCCTTGTAAGTCCAATGTGATGTAGATGAAGCCCAAATCCTTCAATTCCCTGACTATTTTCTCTCTAAGTTCCAGTGCTCTCGATAGTTCCTCTGGGAGTACTTCTATTCTAGCTATGTTTCCGTGTGCTCTCACTCTGACTGTTCTAAACCCCATGCCTAGAAGAGAATCTTCCGCCTTCTCTATTCTCCTTAGCTTATCTGTTGTTATCCTCTCTCCATAAGGTATCCTAGAGGCTAGACATGCCATTGCAGGTTTGTCCTTCACAGACAAGTCCATTAGTTTCGCTATCTCTCTAACGTCCTTCTTCCCATATCCCAGTTCCATGAGTGGGCTTCTTATTCCGTGTTCCCTCAAGGCCTTGAGTCCGGGTCTGTGCTCTAGAGTGTCACCTAAGTGAGTCCCATCCACTATAACGGGGATTCCTCTCTCCCTAGCGATTTTCTTTAGAACTCTGGCTAAGTTGGATCGACAGTAGTAGCACCTATTCTCTGGATTGGTGGCGAATCTCTCGTCTTTGAGTTCGTCTTCCTCTACTATCATGTGTTTTACTCCTATTTCCCTTGCAACCTTCTTCGAGGCCAGTAACTCTCTCTTCGGCATGATACTAGAGTTTATGGTGACAGCAAGTACTCTGTCTTTTCCTAAGCTCCTCTTAGCTACTGCTGCTATTACTGCACTGTCTACTCCTCCAGAAAATGCTACTAGTACACTCTCGTATAGGGAGAACCACTCTTCAAGCCTCCTCAATTTCTCCTCGGCGTTCAAGGAGGAGCACCTGTTACTGTTGAGTCCTTGTGTCTCTTATTTTTTTATGTTTTACCATTCCGCAATTATTTACATTCAATAATCTAACTTTGAATTGGTCTTTAGGGAGTGTCTAAGTCCACTTCTCTAAGCAGGCTCCTTCTTCTCTGGATAGATATTTTACTTTTATATCCTCTCCTGACTCGGAGAAACAGCCTCTATGGGCCGAAACCGAAGTAACATAACTCTTGAGTTCTACAATTATTGATTCTACTCCCAGAGGCTAGTTCCATTGCAGAATTAAGGGCTGCTTCCCTCAATATGGCTTTAGTTCCTCTTGGCCGAGGAGTTGGCTCATACCCTCCTGAAATGTCGTCTTAACACACTCTGGCATCTGTCACCACCTAATGCAGATCAGACTCTCGGTCAATTTAGACACATTTGATTGTCTAATTAGATGATAGAGTTTTTTCCTTGCGTGTTTGGCGTAAACGAGTTATTCTGGAATTTCCCGAGCCTCGTGAAAACCAAGGAGGAGAGTAAAGGTCCAACTGGAGTGGTCAGTAATCACTAAAAATAGTGTTGAATTGAGTGATTACTAGGGGGTGAGTAGTACGGTGGCCCAAATGGAAATGGAACTTGAATTATTTGGGAAAATGATACTTGCCATAGAAAAGCTAGAGAATTGCAGGGAATTCTCTCGTCTCATTCCTGAGGTAAGGAGCAATCTAGTGTACTCCAAACCAAACCCCAAGGGTCCAGAAGACGTCTTGGGCGTGGAAGGTAGAATAACAGTGGTTAATGGAAAACCATACGCTGTGGGCAGACCCAAGTTCGGAGCCTCCAGCCACATGGCGAGACTAATAGTAGAATTAAACAAGATAGATCCGTCGATTAGGTCTGGAATAAACTTTTCAGTTGATGAACACCTAGCGGATTGGTTAAGAGATTATTGTAACTCTAGAGGATGGGTGTTCAGTGTAATAGATAGGAGCAGGGAGCCAGAAGAATTTAAAAAAGAAGAAGGTGCTTCTATGCCATGGAAAGTCTCTGAAGCAATAAGAGCTGCTGGTGGAAGTGTTCCAAAGGTTTTCTATGAAACAGGAGCAGTAGGGAAAGAAGATGTGGCTGTAATAGTTGGAAAAGATCCGATAGAAGTAGTAGATGAGGCGTGCAGGATAGCTGAACTTTACGTGTCTAGAGAAGAGAAAATTGGGAAGATAGACCCAGATACCTTTGAGTCTATAGTATTGAGGAGACTAGGGAAATGGAACGATAGGATATTAGTCCCTCCGAAGTCCGGAGTAGATGGTGCTATAATAGACCTCGGAGGGGGGAAGGTTCTAGCAATAGCTGAAGATCCGATATTCTCTATTCCCAAGCAACCTCCAGAGATGTTTGGGTGGTACACAGTACATATAGGAGCTAGTGATGTCGCGGTGATGGGTGTAAAGCCGGAATACATGTGTTATACTTTGCTAATGCCCCCCGAAACTAAGAAGGAGGAGTTCGAAAGGATTGTGAACTCAATACACGAGGCCGCTCTTGAACTTGGAATATCCATAATAGGAGGGCATACTGGGTATTACCCTGGATTCGCTTCCCCTACTATAGGAGGAGTCACTGTTTTCGGGATAACCGAGAAGGGGAAATACGTTACACCAGAAGGAGCCGAACCTGGAAACGATGTGATTTTAACGAAAGGACCAGCAATAGAAGCTGTGGGAATTTTATCTGTTCTAAGAGAGGAAGAGTTGCTGAGAGAATTGCCCGAAAAAACTGTAGAGAGAGCAAAGAGTCTCTGTAAGCAAATGACTGTGGTAAAGGATGCCTTAACTGCTATGGAAACTGGCGGGGTCACTGCTATGCACGATGCCACTGAAGGAGGAGTCATCGGTGGACTCTTCGAACTATCTCAAGCTAGTGGTGTTGGCATCGAGGTAGATGAATCACAAATGATCTATCCAGAAGAAGTAAGGGCAGTATGCGACTTCTTTGGAATTGACCCATTAGAGGCCATCTCTGAGGGTTCGCTGATAATAACTTCCGAGGAAGAGTACTCTGACGAGATAATACGAAATTTAAAGAAGGAGGGAATAAATGCATCCGTGATAGGGAAAATAACAGAAGAGAAAAACAAGAAAATAATTAAAAGATTAAACGGCAAGATCTCGGAGATAAAGATGCCAGAAAAAGATCCATTCTGGGGGGTGTTCTTCGAGGGAATGAAAAGACTCTACTAACGGCGACAAGAACTTAGTTTTGTATGAGCTATTGAGGATGCTTTTCCCATGGAACTAAGTCTCTGATTCCCAGAAGCTTCGGCTGGTGTACTGCCCATACGATGAGGTCGATTCACAAACTAATGTGTCACTTTTCGTAACATGTGAGGGACAAGACTTATTTCGTTAGTTTCCTTTCAGCAATAGGGTGGTCCCTTGCCTGTGGAGAGAAAAATGAGTAGGAAGTTCTTGGAAGATGCGTATTGTGGTGAAAGTATGGCCCACATGAGGTATCTGATATTCTCTGAAGTTGCAGAAAAAGAGGGTTTTCCAAACGTGGCTAAATTGTTCAAGGCAATAGCTTTTGCGGAACAAGTACACGCTAGGAATCACTACGATTCTCTAGGGAAGATGGGGAAAACCGTAGATAACCTTCAGACTGCTATTGAAGGAGAAACTTACGAATCAGAGGAAATGTATCCAGTGTATAACGAGGTAGCTAAGTTCCAGAAAGAGGATGGGGCTGAAAGGAGTACACATTACGCTTTATCTGCAGAGAAGATTCACGCTACGCTGTATAAAAAGGCAAAGGAATCTGTTGAGAGGGGAAAGGACCTGGAAATAGAGAAAGTGTGTATTTGTCCAGTCTGCGGATATACTTCAGTGGACGAGGCACCTGAGTACTGTCCCATATGTGGGGCTCCTAAAGGAGAATTTGTAGAATTCTAATGGGGGGAGAGAATTGGAAAAATTCGGTGAGATTATATACACTCCAGAAGTGGAAGAAGAAGTGGCCATATCTAAAAGAGAGACTCATACACCGAAGATAGAGGTTCCAGAAAAAGTCAAAGTTGGAGAGCCCTTCCAGGTCAGAGTTTACATAGAGGAGCACCCAAACACTGTTCAACACTCCTTCAGATGGATAGAAGTGTACTTCCGCGAAGATGGAAGAGACTTTAACCCAATCTTCGTAGCTAGAGCTGATTTGTCTCCAGAGATTTCAGAACAAGAGGTTACCTTCAGGATGACTCTAAGAAAAAGCGGAGTCATCTATGCTCTAGCCTATTGCAATCTGCATGGGGTCTGGGAGAACAGAATGAGAGTTGAAGTCGAGTAATCTCTCTGTACATGCCCAACAATTTTTTATTGGTGGGATCAAAACAAAGAAATTCCTAATTCCGCTTTCAAATGTATCTTCTGGAGTAGTTTCAATTTGCTAAGGGATCTAGGGATAGATCCTCCTGAGATCAATGGTGGAACTAAGGTCTTCGTTTTAGTAGGAGGCTCTTTAGCTGGAGCCATAATACTTGGAGACGAAGTGAGGCCTGAATCAAGAGAGGGCATAAGAGAGCTCAAGGAGATGGGCACAGAGGTATACATGCTCACTGGAGATGACGACGAAGCTGTTGAATTAGTTAGTAGGGAGCTGGGGAATAGATAAGTACTTCTCCAGAGTTTTACCAGAGGAGAAAGCCGAGATAATAAGGAGAATAAGAGAAAGTGGAAATAAGGTAGCCATGGTAGGAGACGGAATTAACGATGCTCCAGCCTTAATCGAGGCCGATCTTGGAGTGGCCATAGGTGCAGGGACCGATTTAGCCATAGAGAGTGCTGACGTAATATTGGTGAAGAATGACCTCCGGAAGAGTCCCGTATTATAGAAGTGTCCAAGAGGGTTTACTCTAAGATGATACAGAATCTGCTTTGGGCTAGCGGTTACAACGCTCTAGCCATTCCTCTAGCGGCTGGAGTGCTATACAATCACGGAATATTATTGAGTCCAGCAATAGGTGCGCTTATAATGTCTCTGAGCACCGTGGTAGTGGCTCTTAATAGTCAGACCCCTGAGAAAGGAGATAGTAAAGAGGTGATTGAATTGGTTGTTGAGAGGAAGAAAGACCCTGTTTTTATGGTATGGAAGTAGATCCTAGAGAAGCCTATAGCTCGTTGGAGTATGAAGGCAAAGAGATAACTTCTGCTCTAAGTTCTGCGAGGAGGGGTTCAAGAAAAATCCAGAGAAGTATCTGAAGTAATTAATGGGTCTCCTACATCTGTTTCCGTGGAAGAGGACGAATCAGCTCTCTCCTGACTAAGTAGCTTATCTGAGCCTCGATTCTCCTCCCTTTTTTGACTTCGTCGAAGTATATTACGTTTCTCTTTCTTTGATTTATATTTCTGATTCTCTCTCGCACGTAGAACAGAGGGACTACTCTATCTATTCTCACTCTCAGAGACTCCAAGTAAGCGAGATAATACTTTACGTATCTCAGGACCTTGTCTAAGAACTTGGAGAACTTCCTCACTTCCCTGTTCTTTATTTCGAAAACGTAGAGGGTTCTATTTAAACTTCCTATTGCATCGAATTCGCATATTTCAGCTCTTCTCCCATTAGTCTCATCTAAAAGTACCACACTCCTATCCATCTTAGTCCAATTCATTGATTTCCTGAGTACATTCACCATGGGTATTTCATAGAGTCTTCCTTTGTCTATGGGGGAGTAGTTCCTTACTAGAATGTATTTTCTCCTTCCATCTATGAGCAGTGCTAGGAGCTGTCCTCTCGGTGGTCTGGTTATCTCCTCACTTATCAACACTCCGGGTATTACTTCAGGCCTTCTGCTGCGGAACACCTCTCCTTTTCCTTCTTCTTCAAAGACTATCCACTCATACCCATATTCTATTAGCCATTCATCTTTGATCCCAGAATTTAGCAGTTCCTCAGTTTTCGTCTCACTATGTTTTAGTTTCTCTTCACTTTTCACCAATGTTTCTCCAGTCTCTGAATATAATTCTTCTGCCCTCTCCCTCAATTCCATGAGTTTCGGTTCTGATTTGTTCCTTAGAAGTTCTAGTATTCCACTGAGAATTTCCATCTCGCAAGACGACTCTGGAATCACATAGTTCCCC
>QMUK01000070.1 GCA_003660555.1 Thermococci archaeon | reverse complement strand
CTAAACGAGTTCTTCTACACGGAACCTCTACCTGCTTGGACGTATTCCATTCTACTTTTCCCTCCAGCAGTGGTATTCATTGTCAACGAAGTGAGGAAGCTCCTCGGTCTCAAGATATGACTTTATAGTATGTTCGAAGTAACCCGTTGTGGTGGGTAAATGTTTGAGAGGGGAGGGAACTACTACTGCCCCAAATGCGGGAGGAAAATGGAGTTCAGAGAAGAGGATGGTATTTCAAAGCTAATTTGCGAATGTGGAGAGGAAGTATTAGATAGGTGTCCAAGGTGTGGCTGTCTCTTGGAATCAAGGGAGAAACCAGGGAAATTGGTATTGGAATGCGTCTTTGAAGGATGTAAGTCATACAAGAAGGTAGTTTGGCTCACCTCTTGGAGAGGAGAGGGCGATAGTAACATTTTAGAGAAATATCTAGAAGTAGTGAGAAGACACGAGCTCCCAGTACCTAGAGAACTCATATCTAGAGAATTGGGCAGATACCCATTTTCTAAGCTTGAAGAAAACGTCAAATCACTGGATCTAGAAAGACTAGTAGACGAAATAGTCTGGGATGAAATGCTCAAGTATTTAGATGACTTCGAGGAACTCCCCCAGAGGAAAGTAGACGAAATACACGAGATAAGGAAGAGAGATGTCGAGGGATTTGTCCAGGATTTCCTTAGGGAGGAATATGGTGTCGAAAGACGGAAACACAGTGAAATTGTCTTATTTTATGACTCAGACGATAAGTTAAGAAATTTGTCTAGTAGAATAAGAGAGCAATGGAGAAACGAGAACAAAAAATTATTAGAAACAATAGAGAGGAGAATAGGATTCCCTGTAGGCCAAAGGGGAATAAACTCATTAGTAAGAGCTACAGGAATGAGAGAAGACAAAGTCATATTGAAGATTAAGGAACTGGAGATAATGGGTCTAATAGAGCCGAAGGACACAGTCCAAGGGAAGATATGGGCAGTCACGGAAAGGGGTCTGAAGTACATTGGAGGAAGTTGATTTGGGAGAGGAAGTCGTCCTCTTGTTAATTGTAGACGGAATGAGTTACAGTACTTTAGAGGCTTCTAACACGCCAATGATGGATTACTTACACAGGAAAGGTGCAATGCTGACTAATTGTGTGGTAGAAGCAATTCCCACCATATCTAGGTCTGCCCACGCGACAATAGCCACTGGAGCCCCAGTGGAAGTCCACGGGATATATGGAAACAAGTATTATGAAAGAAAGAATGGGAAATTAATTGGTTTCGGCCCAAAACATCTTAGGGCTGAGACAATAGCAGAAGTGGCCGAGAGAGAGGGGCTTAATGTCTCCGTACTTGGGAACAAGGGGCTAGGGCTATCCGATATAACACAAGAAATGCATACTCCAGGAGATGAAGGAGGAGCAAAGGCTATAAGGATTTTGGGGAAAGGAGCTAGTGTGATAAGAGTCTCAGACAATACAGAGGTACTGGAAGAAGCTAGGAAGCAAATACTAGAGAAAATAAGAAAGAGAGAGCCGATATCTCACAAGCAGTATGTGGAACTGGACAACGTACTAGCAGAGTTGGTAGTTGAAACCTTAGATACAGAGCAACCAGACCTTCTGATGGCTACTTTCTTCGGTGTGGACAAGGCCTCCCATGGATATGGCCCAACGAGCAGGGAAGCTATATTTACCATGGAAAACTTCGACAGAATTCTTCGGAGAATTCTCCTACATTTAGAAGAGAAGAGAACTAAAGTCTCGGTTATAGTGACAGCAGATCACGGAAATACTGAGGTGAACAACTACATAGACATAGTCAGTTTAGGGAGAGAAATAGATGGAGTCGAAGAGATAATAACAGAAGGTAGGAGATCTGCTAGAGTATATTTAGAGGACGATGCTGATAGAGAGTTCGTTAAAGACGAACTACTCAGAATAAGAGGAGTGAGAGACGTCGTGGATGTGTATTGGGACTCCGAGAAAGTAGGAGACCTAATGGTATTTCCAGGATATTCATCTACGTTCGGAGTTGGATTGATCACAACTAGGAGATCTTGTCATGGATCTCCAGCTCCTTCAGATAGCGTAGTCCCCCTCCTGTACTACGTGCCAGGGATGAAATTTGAGAAATACGTGATAGTAAGACAGGTGGACATCTCCCCGACTATCTCATCAATGATAGGCGTGAGTCCTCCTAAAGATAGCGTTGGGAGGTCTTTATTTTCCCCCTTTCGTTAATTTCTCCCAATACTCTGAATTGTATATACATCCCGGATCCGGCGCCATTGGATCTCTGAAGTAGGAATACGCTCTGGCTCTACAGCCGCCGCATACGTACTTGTACCTGCAACTAGAACAGCCACCTTTCAGAAGATCTCTGTTCCTCAAGGTCTTCAAGAGATTATTTTTCTTCCATATGTTCTCAAATCCATCGATTAATACGTTTCCCAGTTTTATTGGCATGAAAACACATGGTTGAACGTCTCCGTTAGGCTCTATTGAACAGTAAAGCCTTCCAGCACCGCAACCCCCTAGGAACTCAGCTATTTGCTCTAGTTCCTTTGAATCAATTGACACGAAGTGTGTGGGAGACACCGGGCCCGAAGAGATCTCCATTCCTATTCTCGAATACGTGGGAGAAGTCGATAGGATTTCCAGTCCACAGTTATTTGAAATCTCATTCCACTTAAGAAACAGATTTCTGAGTAGTTCCTCTCTTTCCCAAGGATTCAAATCTAAATGAAACTCTCCCCTACCAGTCGGCACGAAATTGAACACGATGAGCTTGTTAGCTCCAAGAGATCTAGATAGATCTACCATTTTTAAGACGTCGTCCTTGTTTATTTTAGTTGAAGTGATCGCTATTCCCACGTCGATTCCGACTTTAACAACATTCCTTATCCCTTCTACTGTTCTATTGAAAGCCCCTGGTATTCCTCTAAACGAATCGTGTTTCTCGGCATATGGAGAGTCCAAGCTTATCTCTGCATACCTCACTCCGACACTTTTTAGCCTCTCCGCAACTTCCTTAGTTATCAGTGTCCCATTCGAGGCAATACTGAGGAAGAAGCCCTTTTCATTCGCATATTCTGCAACTTCCCAGAAGTCTTTGTTCATCAGTGGTTCGCCTCCAGAAAAAGCTATTGCAGCTACTCCTGCTCTATCCAACTGATCAACAACATCTAATTTTTCTTCTAAAGAGAGTTCGTCCTCCGATGGATGTGGAACTGCGTTTATATAGCAATGTTTACACATTAAGTTGCATTGCTTCGTGAAATCCCAGACTACCAAGAAGGGGGCATGTAATACCTGGGGCATAGTTATTCCGTTTTCTGCTATCCCTATTATAACATTGGCCATCCCTTTTCTGAGATACTTTGGCTTAAGTCTAGTTCTAATTTTATCTTCTTCTATTCCAAGTTTCTTAGAGATTCTTAGGAGGGTCCACTCTAATAGTTTGGCTTTCACTCTTTCAGAGAAGCAATTGGGTTTTTCTACACCAGAAAGTATCCCTAAAGACTTCTCTAATTCCTTCTGGTCCCAAAGTGCTTTTATCATAGATCTGACGATTCTGTTATCCATGAACATCTTTAGTTGTTTCACTATCGTCTTCGATCCTATTTCCTCATCGCTCAAGTGCATCCCCAGCCCCTATCTGACATGTCCTACTTATGAAGTTTTTCATTCATATGTAGGAAGAGAATTTGCCTAGAGCCGAATTGCTGTTTATTTCCCTCGATTTTCGGAGAAAGGGGCCTTCTTCTCCCAAATCCCTCGGGTTTTCAATGGAAAGTGTATTAAAACTTATTGGACAGAGTACTTATGGGGGAGAGAATTGAGCAAAGAGGCAGAAATATTAGACATTTTATCTGAGAGGATCAACTCGCTCCGGCTGAAGAAAGCTGAAGTGGAAATATATAAGCTATTATCAAGAAATAAGAGGGGGATGACTGTCACTGAAATAGCAAAGGAGTTGAATCTATCTACGAGGACTGTGAGAGATAAGGTTAGGAGACTACATGAGATGAGACTTTTAGAGAGAGAAATAGTGGAAAACAAATGGATAGGATATGTTTACAGGGCAGTAAACTATAACAAAGCAATTAAGGTAATCAAAGAAAAACTAGAGAAGGTGGTCAAAGAAATAGAGACCGTAGTAGAAAGGAAGATAGATAGACACTGATTATACGATTTTTCTATTTTACTCGCGATAATAAGATTTTTATAATATGCACATATTTCCAGTGTATGGGGAGTAGTGTGAAGCGAGCACTCGCACTAATAACTCTATTGCTCTTGCTCCAACCAGTGCACTCTGTCTATGAAGGAGACAGGAAAACCCCGGGAATATCCATAGAGGATCCAATAATTAAGCCAGAGGAAATAGAGCCAGGAGATCAAGTGGATCTCTGGTTTAAGGTTTTCAACATAGGTAGTTCCAAGGCCTGCAATGTAGTATTGGAAATAGTACCGAAGTATCCCTTCTCTGTGGAAGGGAAGAGAAAGTCGGAGTTGGGAGATCTAGAAGTAGGCGGACTTGGAATTGCTCACTTTAGGTTGAGAGTAGACTCCGAAGCTAGAAGTGGTTTATATGAAATAGAGTT
This sequence comes from Thermococci archaeon, assembly GCA_003660555.1. Lineage (GTDB taxonomy): Archaea > Hadarchaeota > B88-G9 > B88-G9 > B88-G9 > B88-G9. Next base: position 1,410 of record QMUK01000070.1, on the reverse strand, counting down.
GAGAGCAAAGTTTCTAGATGAAATGGGAAGGAAGAGAGAGACATACAAAAGAATACAAATACCTGTGCTGGGAAAGGCAGAAATAGAGGTACATGCCAAATCAGATACTATTAAAATAGGAGAAGAAGGAGAAATAGAGATACTGGTCAAGAATTCCGGAAGTGGGATTGCTAAAAACACCAAGATATCTATTCTATCCCGTCCAATTCAGGAACAGATGATAATGGGTCCTCAAATCCCCTTAACACCACAGACTATGGAAATGGCTAAGCAACCAACTGCGATACAAGCAGTTTCCAGAGAAGAAATGATGAAGGAAATGGCTTTCTCTGTAGCGAAGATTCAGCCAATGTCTCTACAACCAGAAACTGGAGGAGAGACCACACAATACCCTGTCTCCATTCTGGGAGCATCCGAGGTGTACCTCGGGAACCTGTCGCCAGGAGAAAGTGCAATAGCTAGGTTTAGATTGTACGCAAGCCAAAATGCGATTCCTGGAGCTTATATATTGCCGATTAGAGTAGATTACGAGGAAGAAGTGGAGCAAATAGAGGGGAGTATATCTGTATCTGAGATATCAGATACTCTGTCTTTCAGGAAGTACATAACTAAGACTAAGAATCTCATCGAGAGCAGGAGTAAAGAGTTTTTCATTGGGATAAAGGTCATGGGGAAGATATCTGTAAGTATAGGGAATGTCCTCACAACTCCGCGCGAAATAAGGCCTGGGAACAGAAACGTCGTAGTGGACATAGAAATACAGAACTCGGGGGACGAAAGAGTAGAAGATTTGGAGATCGAAATACTACCTAAGCACCCATTTTCCTTAGCTCAAAGTTCCGAGAGATATTTGGGGGTACTGAGATCGGGGGAATACAGGATTGTTTCATTTTCTCTAGATATTTCAGAGGACGCCACAGAAGGAGAACACGAGATACCACTGATTCTCAAATTCAGGGACCCATATGGAGAAATACACGAGGAGAGGAGAAGTGCTAAAGTTGTGATAAGAGGAAAACCGGTGATAAAAGTAGTTGGAAGTGAAGTGGTTCCTGAGGCTAGGCCTGGGAAGAAATCAGAGCTGAGGATAGAAGTGAAAAATGTGGGGACGGAGGAAGGAGAGTCCGTACTCGTTAGGGCTTTGAAGAAGGCAGAACAGCCTTTTGACTTCGAGGTTAAAAGCGACTACATCGGAAACTTGTTACCTGGAGAAAAAGGAACTGCTGTACTGGTTTTCGAAGTTAAGGAGGGGGCTAGGGCAAAGGAGTACCTCCTCACTGTGGAGATAAGAGTGGTAGGAGATACAGAGAAAGGAGATTACAACGTTTACACGTTCGAGGATAAAGTTCCGATCAAAATATCCTTGGAAACAAGAGAGAGAAAAGAAAGAGTAGTTCCTCTCCTAGTAGT
>QMUK01000069.1 GCA_003660555.1 Thermococci archaeon | reverse complement strand
GAGGAAATATATGCAGCTGGAGCTTATGTGAGCAAGGACCCAGTGCAAATTGGATCCATAGCTGGTCAGGACTATTCAAAAGCTGTAGCACTGGCCTTGATAATAATAGGAACTATTACAGTGAGTTTAGCTGGATTAGCCAAAGGACTAGGGGCAGAGGGATTAGCGGAGAAATTAATGTGGCTAAAAACATTACTGGGCAAGTAGTAGGAGGGATGTACACATGAAGAGAACTTTACCGTTGGCAATACTTTTTATAACAGGAATGTGGATGATATTTAGTTTTTACATAAAAGGAGAAGCCGGATTCTTCAAGTATCTAGATCAAGGGGCAGAGTGGCTCAAGGACTGGGTAATGATAATGGGAGCGTTTGCCATAGGAATAGGAGTGATAAACGTCAGCAGAATACACATCCACAACATACTCAGGAAGAGGCCAGGATGGTACAACAGTGTCTTCTTGTTCATAGCAATGTTCGTCTTCATAATAGTTGGGTTCTACGAGTGGTGGAAGGAGGGAACTGTAACAGGAGGTCCCATTTTCCAAGGATTATACAATTACATAATAGTGCCTCTAAGCGCGACTATGTTCTCGATGCTAGCCTTTTACATAGCATCGGCTGCCTATAGGGCGTTTAGAGCTAGAACGATGGAGGCAGTAGTCTTACTAGTGGCTGCAACCCTAGTGATGCTTGGAAGAGTTCCTCTAGGAGAGAAAATATGGGCAGACTTCCCTCTTCTCACGGACTGGATAATGGCGGTACCAAACAAGGCAGGAATGAGAGGAATTCTAATAGCAGCCACGATAGGAGTACTTTCCCTAGGAATAAGGACACTGATGGGTAGGGAAAGAGGAGTTTTAGGACCCACTGGAGGGTGATGTGAATGGCAGCTGAAATTCAAATTGAATGGAGCAGAAGAATCCTCTACATTCTAGTTTTCGCAGCAGTCATATTTCCTCTGGTCATGGGATGGGAAATGAGCATGAAGGTGAGTCCTCACACCAAGGGTCTTTACGATGCCATAGAGAAGTTAGAACCAGGAGATGTAGTCATACTCTCATTTGATTACGATGCAAGTACTTACGTGGAACAATTTCCGCAATCTGTTGCCATATGGGAACACTTGAGGAGAAAAGACGCTAGAATAATAGCGGTAGCCTTCTGGCTACAAGGAGTTCCTTGGATCGAGAACACGATCAGAGAGGTCTATGGATTGAACAAGACTGAACCAGTAGATGAACTTCCAGATTACGGGAAGAAATTCGTTAATATCGGATGGATCCCAGGAGGAGAAGTCGGAATGGCCAGATTGGGAGAGAACGTCGCAGGAATAAAGGAACAGGATAACTACGGAAACATGCTGAAAGACATGCCCATTTTCGAAGGAGTAAAAGACGCCCACGACGTCAAATTGATAGTGTCTTTCTCCTCTGGAACTCCCGGGGCAGAGGAATTACTGAGACAGATAGGAGTTCCATATAACGTGACCATGGGAACGGCAGTTACCGCAGTCTCAGCTCCTGGGTTTTACCCATATTACCCCAAGTACTTCGTGGGAATACTAGGAGGTCTCAGGGGAGCTGCAGAGTACGAATTGCTCGTGGAAAGAAAAGGTCTCGGAATGGCTGGTATGGTAGCCCAGAGCTTTGTTCACGGACTAATAATAATATTCATTGTAATAGGAAACATACAGTATCTCCTAGAGAGAAGGAGGCAAGAGGAAGAAAGAAGAAGGGAATCGGGAGGTGCTTAACTTGTCATTGGTAGAAACGTTAGCAATAGCTATGGCTATGACTTTCACGCTAGTGATATATAGCTTCCTTTGGAGGGAGAACAGAGCGTACAGACTAGCAGAACACATATTCATAGGATCAGGTGTTGGCTTCGGAATAATGTTCGCCATAGAATACGTTTACACCAACGCAATAAAACCAATGGGAGAAACAATTGCAGCAGGGTTAACTCTTTACAATACTGGATATCTATTCGGGAAATACATATTGCCGATGTTCCTAGGAGTACTTCTGTACTTCTTCTTCTCGAGGAGGTACCTGTGGATTTACAGAATACCCATGGCAATATTCGTGGGAATAGGACTAGGGCTAGCTATGAGTGGTGCTGCTCAAACCCAATTGGTTAAGCAGATCCTAGATACGATGTTGGACCTAATATACCCACTGATAGAGGGGAACTGGATAGAGTTCATCAACGCACTGATAATATTCATAGGAGTGACTGGAACGCTGGCTTACTTCTTCTTCACAACTGAGAGGGGCTCAGTGAGGACTTGGGGAGTGATAGGCAGATGGACAATGATGGTGGCCTTCGGAGCGGCATTCGGATACACAGTCATGGCAAGGGTTTCGCTACTAATAGGCAGAGTACACGACATGATAGTCAATTGGAAAATAACTTCGACGCTTTTCATCATAGGAGTGATTCTAGCAATACTTTCGTATTCGCTCTTCAAGGGGGAGGGTAAAACCTAAAAACCCTCCTCCTCGTTTTTTCCAGGGGGTTAAGATTTGGAAGACAGAGGAAATGAGACTACGAGTCCATCGTCATCTAATGTTAGGAGGATAGATCCAGAGAGAGTGAGAGTAATACTAGCTACAGACGTGGGATCGACCACGACTAAGGCGATTTTGATCAAGAGAATGGAAAATGGAGATTACAGATTAGTGGTGAGGGGAGAAGCCCCAACTACAGTAGAAGCCCCATTTGAAGACGTCACCCTTGGAGTTAAGAATTCAGTCAGAGAGGTAGAGGAACTCACAGGTCACAAAATACTGAGAGAGGATGGAGAAGGAATAATAGAGCCTAATTCAGACTCAGTTGGGGTAGATCTCTATGTTTCTACTAGTAGTGCTGGTGGCGGCCTCCAAATGATGGTCTTCGGTGTGGTCAAGGTGATGACTGCAGAAAGTGCAGAGAGAGCAGCTCTAGGAGCTGGGGCAATAGTCATGGACGTAGTTTCGATAGACGACGGAAGACCTGTGCATGAGAAGATCCAGAGGATTAGGACACTGAGACCAGATATGATCCTTCTCGCTGGAGGTACGGACGGAGGAACGATAACTCACGTGGTGGAGTTGGCTGAACTGATATCGGCAGCGGAACCCAGGCCAAGATTGGGCACTACTTTCCAACTTCCGATAGTTTACGCTGGGAATAAAGACGCTAGAGAGCACGTGAAAAAGGTATTGGGCGAGAAGTTCGCGATAAAAATAGTAGACAACATAAGGCCAGTCTTGGAAGTAGAAAACGTTGGACCAGCCAGAGATGCCATACACGAGCTGTTCCTAGAGCACGTCATGTCTCATGCACCAGGATACGACAAACTCTTGAGATGGGTTGATGCTCCGATATTACCGACTCCTGGAGCAGTGGGGATGATAATCCAAGAATTAGCCAAGAAGTACGGGATAAACGTCATAGGAACAGATCCGGGAGGAGCCACCACTGACGTGTTTTCAGTCTTCGACGGAAGATATACTAAGAGCGTAAGCGCTAACTTGGGGATGAGCTACAGCATATGTAACGTAATGAAAGAAGCTGGATTGAGAAACATAATTAGATGGGTTCCTCTGGAAGTGGACGAGGCAGACGTTAGGAACAGATTGAGGAACAAGATGATAAGACCAACAACGATACCTCAGACAATACTCGACCTCCTGATAGAACAGGGAGTCAATAGGGAAGGAATGAGATTGGCATTTGAGCAACACAAATTACTAGCGAGGGGACTAAGAGGGGTTCAGAGGGTTAGGACTGTAAGCGATGTATTCGAACAAGAAACGGGAGAGGAGACATTCATAGACATGATGAGAGTCCACATAATAGTTGGTAGTGGCGGGGTAAATGCTCACGCGCCCAGAAGAGAGCAGGCGATGTTAATGCTCATAGACGCGTTCCAGCCAGAGGGAGTGACTAGGATTGCTGTTGATAGCATATTCATGATGCCTCACTTGGGCGTTCTCTCTACCGTTCATCCGAAAGCGGCCCTAGATGTCTTCGAGAAGGACTGTTTAATATGGCTAGGAACTGTAATATCGCCAAGGGGACAGCTAAAATTAGGCGAGAAGGCAATGGAAGTAAAAATACTCAAAGGAGAAGAGGAAATAGATCTAAAACTTAATTTTGGAGAACTCAAGAGAATAAAACTCGGAGAATCTGAGGAAGCAGTAATACAAGCGAAACCCTCCAAGGCATTGGATCTCGGCCGAGGACCGGGAAGAGAGATAGAGACCAAGGTGAGTGGAGGAGTCGCAGGGATAGTCTTAGACGCTAGAGGCAGACCATTAACCCTACCGGAAGACGATAAGTTAAGAAGGAAATTATTGCTGGATTGGTTCGACTCAATAGGAGCATATGAGAGGGAAGTATTAGAAAATTATGTGGAACCAGGTGGTTAGATGGCTCACGCATACACTCCTGGACTAAAGAGGAAAGAAGCTACCATAGTCAGGAAAACCAGAAGGTTGCCAATAAAAGGAGAAGTGTTGGTGAAGAAAGGCCAGGAAGTGTCTCCGGACGATATAGTAGCAGTGGCAGAGATTCCTGGAGAATCTAAAGTAGTCAACGTGGCTAGGCTACTGAATGTAGAACCAGATGAGATAAGAGATTTCTTATTGAAGAAAGAAGGAGATAAAGTGAGTAAGGGTGAGATAATAGCGGGATATAAAGCGTTTTTCGGTCTATTTAAGAGTGAGTGTGTAGCACCAACGGATGGTATAATAGAACACATATCAGATGTCACTGGACAAGTCGTCATAAGGGAACCTCCAGTTAAAATAGAGGTGAACGCTTACATCCCTGGGGAAGTAGTGGACGTTCTGCCCGGAGAGGGAGCAGTCATAGAAACTGCAGCGGCATTTATACAAGGAATATTTGGAATTGGTGGGGAGAGGAGAGGAGAAATAAAACTAGCGGTAAACTCTCCAAAGGAGATATTAACTTCCGAGAAAATAGACAGTGATGCAGATGGAAAAGTGCTAATTGGAGGGTCTCTAGTGACATATGATGGAATACAGAAGGCCATAGAAGTCGGTGCAAGAGGAATAGTTGTGGGCGGAATAGAGGACAGAGATTTAAGGAAGTGGCTAGGTTACGAAATAGGGGTAGCTATTACTGGACACGAGGACGTACCTCTTACCCTAATAGTCACAGAAGGATTTGGGAAGATGAACATGTCAGATAGAACTTTCGAGATATTAAAGAAATTCGAAGGTATGGAGGCATCCATAAGCGGAGCCACTCAGATAAGAGCAGGAGTAGTCAGGCCAGAGATAATAGTTCCTAGATCTGATTTAGATGTAAACGAGTTAAGGAGCATTGAGTCAGGAGAAACCGAATTTTCGCAAGGAATGGACATAGGAACGCTTGTTAGAATAATAAGGAAACCGTATTTCGGAGCAATAGGAAGAGTAGTCTCCTTACCGGTGGAACCACAACTGATAGAAACAGGATCCAAGGTTAGAGTTGTGGAAGTGGAATTAGAAGACGGTAGAAGGGTAACCGTGCCCAGGGCTAACGTGGAAATAATAGAGGAGTAGTCCCTGTTTAAAAGAATTGGGGGAGAGAAGAAAGAAGTATTGCTATCTCATTTCTCGCTCTAACTCAGCAATTCTTGCCTCTAATTTTATTTTTTCGTTCTCTGCTTGTTTTATTTCCTCTTTTAATATCGAGTTCTCTCTCTTTAGTTTTTCTATTTGTTCTACTAGCTCTTCTCTCTCTTTTCTACCCTTTTCTATCTCTTCTTCAAGTGTTTTAGCCCTTTTCTCTAGTGAAGAGTACCTCTCCTTCAGTGAGTTGAAGTCACTCTTCAATATGTTGTATTCGGTCAGCACTTTCTCCAGTTCCTTTTTCCTATCTTCGAGATGACTAATCCTCCTCTTCAGCTCCTCTATTGTTTTTTCTTTTTTGGATATCTCCCATTCCAGATCTTTAACCTTTTTTTCAGCATCCTTCATCTTTTCTTCAGCATCTTTCCTCTTATTCCTTTCACTCTCTAGCAAATCCTCGTATTTTCTCTTCTCCTCTCTTTGACTCTCTTTAATTTTCCCTATTGTTTCTTTCAGTTCCGAGATTCTGGATT
>QMUK01000068.1 GCA_003660555.1 Thermococci archaeon | reverse complement strand
TGGGAATTCACTAACCCTGGAATTAGTATTTGAACTTCTTTCGCTTCTCTCTTCTCTTCTACACTTTTTCTCCTTCTTATCTGCTTTATGGTTCCGTTCTCTATCACTAGAAGGTAGTTGTTGAGTATACCCCTCTTCGGAGTAAGTATGTGCTCCGCTATTAGGTACAAGAGAGAGCCCGGAAAACTTTAAGTCTTAGATGTATAAGTCTTCGCCTCGGGTGATAGGTTCGGTGAAAGGGAGAGGATACTAGTAACCGCCGCTTTACCATATGCCAACGGCCCGAGACACATCGGTCATGCTGGAGGAGTTTACATACCAGCTGACGTATACGCCAGATACCACAGAATGAAAGGAAATGATGTCATATACATCTGCGGCACAGACGAGCACGGAACTCCCAATGAAATAGAGGCCATGAGAAGGGGGATCTCCCCAAAAGAGCTGGTGGACCACTACTACAAGGAGATAAAGGATGGATTCGATGGGTTCCATATAAGCTTCGATAACTTCTCTAGGACTTCCAGAGAAATACACCATGAAACTGCGAAGAGGTTCTTCCTGAAGGTGAAGGAAAAGGGGTATATCTACAAGAAGAAAGTAAAGCAAATGTACTGCGAGAACTGCAAGAGATTTCTCCCTGACAGATACGTAGAGGGTGCCTGCCCATATTGCGGTTTTGAGAGTGCAAGAGGAGATCAATGCGACAACTGCGGTAGAATATTAGAGCCTTCTGACCTGATTAACCCTAGGTGCGCAATCTGCGGTGAGAAGCCTGTTCTAAGAGACACCGAGCACTACTTCTTCAAATTATCTGCCTTTCAAGATGAGTTGGAAAGATGGATAAAATCGAATAAACATTGGAAGCCCAACGTAGTGAACTTCTGCCTTGGTTGGATCAAAGAAGGTTTAAAGGATCGAGCAATTACCAGAGATCTAGAGTGGGGAGTGAAAGTTCCTGGAGAAGAGGACAAAGTCCTATATGTTTGGTTTGAAGCTCCGATAGGATACATATCCTCGACTAAAGAATGGGCTGAAAAGATTGGGGAGCCTGATAAGTGGAAGGAGTTCTGGATGGATCCTAAATCCAAAATAGTACACTTCATCGCCAAGGACAACATTCCCTTCCACGCCATTATATGGCCAGCGATGCTATTGGCTCACGGAGGATACAACCTCCCATGGCAAATTCCAGCCAATGAGTACGTCATAATATGTGGTACGAAAGCTTCTGCAAGTAGGAAATGGGGCATATGGTTAAATGAATACCTTAAGAGGTTTGAAAACCCAGATTTCATGAGATACACTCTCTTGATAAATTCTCCGCAGAGCAGGGACTTCGATTTCACCTGGGAGGAGTTTCAAAGGAGAGTGAATACCGAATTGAACGACGTGCTCGGGAACTTCGTCCACAGAACACTGGTTTTCCTAAAGAGATACTTCAATGGAGTACTACCAGAAGGAGAGATAGAAGGAGAAGTTGCTGAAATAGTTGAAAAGACTTTTGAAGAAGTTGGGGAGGACATAGAGAACTTCAAGATAAAGCAGGGCCTAAAGAAAGTAATGGAGCTTGCTAGCTTTGGAAACAAGTACTTTGACAAGGGAAAACCTTGGGAGGGGGTGAAGAGGGGTGAAATGGAAGAAGTAGCAAGGGTGATCAGGAACTGCTCCTATATAGTAGCGAATCTCTCTGTCCTGCTAGCACCCTACTTACCTAGGACAGCTAGCGAAATATGGAGAATGTTGAACTTAGATGGAGAAGTCCACGAGGCTAGGTGGGCCCCAATCTCTATAGATGGGTTAAGAGTTACTAAGGAGCCTAAGCCACTCTTCAGAAAGATAACCGATGAGGAAGTTCTCAGAGAGAAGAAATTACTTGGATTAGAGGAGGAGAAGTTAGTAGAGGAGGAAACAATAGACATAGACTACTTCAAGAAAATAGATTTGAGGGTTGGTGTAGTTAAGGAAGCTGAGAGAATTGAGGGAACAAACAAACTAATTCTACTCAAGGTAGACTTGGGATCCGGTTCAGAAAGAACTATAGTGGCTGGAATAGGAGACCAGTATGATCCAGAGGACTTAATAGGCAAGAAATTGATAATAGTAGCCAATCTAAAACCAAAGAAAATACGTGGAGTCGAGTCTCAGGGAATGATCCTAGCAGCCGAATCCAAAGGGAAGGTATTCCTTGTAACAGCGGAAGACTCTCCTCCCGGAGCAAAGGTAACGTGACTACTGCACCTTAGATTCGGCCAACACTAGGTCCAGTATCTCTTCTTCGCTCATCTTTCTGCCTTTCTCTTCTTCTTTTTTCAATCTCTCCAATACTTTATTGGCCACCTCCTTCGGATACAGTGAGAACTTCTCGGACAAGTGATGTACTATCTCTGGAGTAGAGGTTTCCTCCGGAATTAGAGAAGAAACTTCCTCCTCATATCTCATTAGAGAGGCCAAGGCTAAAAATGGGGATCCTTCTGTGATTAAAATTTGATAACATGTTCTCTTTGGAATTTCTCTTATTACTACACTTTTGACCTCTTTCTGTATTACGAGACTTATTTCTCCTCCCGGGGATATTCTGTTAAAGGCTACCCTAGATGCTCTGATGGCCTCAGTGAAGTGTGGTGAAATGTCAACTCCTTCTCTTGGGTTAGAGTATATTACGGTTCCATTTCTATGGATTATCGCATACTGAGTAGATCCCACAGCTTCACTTAGTATTTTGTTGGATAGATCTTTTATCTTCACCATCTTTCCTCAAGCCTCCCTAATAGCTTTGATGCACACCTCTTAGACATAAGGGAAGCTATTCCTAGGTTCTCTCCCCTTTCTAATATGGATACCAAGACAAATCTCTCCCCAATGGGATTGAGTATTACGTAGTTATTCGAAGTGGTGACTAAAACCTCTTCTACTGTGTCTCCAGTTTCACAACATTGAGTTGCTTTTATGATTTCGTCTACAGCGCTCGCGAAGTAGGCCGATACTTTCTCTATGTCTACCTCTCCCTCCTGGGAAGATAATACGGGTAAACCCTCCTTCCTATCCACTAAGATAGACAAATAAATTGGAGAGTCCTTTACTAGTCTCTCTATGACCTCTTTCATGTTTCCCCCCTAAACATTTTTAATGTTCAATGTGATAATCTTTGGGGTGACCACTTTGGGGAGCAAGACGAACGTAATACAGGAAGTCCTGGAGGAATTCAGGAATACCGTTCCTGGGGTTGAAGGGGCCTGTCTAGTTTCTGGGGATGGTCTAATGATAGCTTCAGCACTGCCTGCTGGAATAGAGGAAGATAGAGTTGCTGCAATGGCTGCAGCTATTCTCAGCCTTGGGGAGAGAGTTACTGGGGAGTTAAACAGAGGGGCCTTCGGTGAAGTATACGTTAGAGGAGACAAGGGATACGTAGTAATATCTGAGGTCGGAAAGGAGGCCGTTTTAGTGACAATAGCTAGCAAGGATGTAAAACTTGGTCTCCTATTCCTAGACATGAGAAGGGCCGCTGATAGAATAAAGGAAGTATTGTAGTAGTCTTGGTTTCAATGACGTTTTCGCTTCTACTTCTTAGAGGGGAGCTATTTGCTACTCCCGAGAGGGACTCACCTTAAAACTTTCAAGAAGGAATTTGGAAGAAATCTAATGACAGACGTCATGAAACTGATACCTAGGAAGTTCACGGGATATGTGAGGGTCTTTGGATTTGGTGGTAAAGGTTTCGATGATATCCAAATACTATTCGAGGTGTCGCACCCCATAGCGGTATCAAGATATCTTAGAAGGAGGGAGCTAAAGGGAGATGAAGCTTTGGAATCTATCAAAAAAGAGAGGACTTACAAAGAGTACGAAGTATCCATATATTTGTTCACAGAGAGAGAACTGGAGATAGCCAAGGAACTCTCAGGCGATTACCTGATAGAATGGAAAGAGAGAGATGTGGGAGAGAGCAAGTTCCCCATTACTAAAAAGCAACTAATGAAAATAATAGATAAAATACGGAGGATCTAACTTGAAAGTGAAATTAATAGTTACTGGGCCATTTTCGTCTGGAAAAACAGAATTCATAAGCAGAATATCCGAGATAGATCCCATAACGACTGAAAAGCGGATGACTAATCCAGATGAGATCTCGAAAGGGGGAAAAGAATTTACAACTGTGGCTATGGATTTCGGAAGGATTACTGTGGACGAGGAGCTCGTGCTATACATATTCGGAACCCCAGGACAAGACAGATTTAGGTTCATGACTAGCTTACTCAAAGAAGGTGCCCTAGGCGCAGTAGTTCTCGTAGATAGTACAGATGAGAGGAGTTTAGCTGAGGGTAAAGAGATAGCAGATGCTCTGAAAAGAGAGGGAATAACTTACATAGTTGCTGCGAATAAGCAGGATTTACCAAATGCTATCCCCCCAGAGGACGTAAGGGAGGTAATGGGCGAAGAGCATGTCGTTCCCTGTATAGCCAAAGACAAGGAAAGTGTTAAGGAGGTGGTCTTAACTCTTCTGTATAGAATACTTGAGGAGATGGCCGATGAGGAGTCATAGTTAATCTGACTGTGATGATACGGATCGGCTCTGAGGCCTTCTCATCCTACAAACTGAGCATATCCTGTCCTTGGAGGAAGTCGGCTCTCCACAGATCCTGCACTCTAGAACCTCAGCTACTTCTGGCTCGTATCCTATTACTCTCCTCATTGACCTAACAAAAGATGCCTTAGATCCTGGGACGAGTTCCTCTAGATTCTCGAACACTTTTTTCAGTTCTATTGTCTTAGCTCCCTCCGAGTGTGGACATTTCTCCTTGAGGTACGCTATGTTCTGGAGTTCGAGATACTTCTTAGTTTCGAACTCTGTTATGTAGTATAGAGGTCTTATCCTGGTTACCATCTTCCCCGCTCCGTAAGAAATTGGAGCCATTTTCCTGATGTAATCGTAATTTCTATTTAAGAAGTTCAAGAGAAATATCGAGGCTATGTCATCTAAAGTATGACCAGTAGCTAGTTTGTTGGCTCCTATCTCCCTAGAGAACTTGTTCATGGAGTATCTCTTGATTGCTCCACATACTGAACAGACAGATCTTCTTCCCATTCTACGTATTTTGACTTCTAGCTCCTCAGTAGGTCTCACTACTTCCAGATGTAGCCCCAAAGATTTCGCTACCTTTAAAGAAATCTTCTCAGCTTTTTCTGAGTATTCCCCCATGTCCAAATTCAGATGAAATGGCGCTAATTGGATTCCCATCTCATCAGCTATCTTAGACATTAAGACCAACATTGATATGCTGTCTTTTCCTCCAGAAATTGCTAAAGCTATTTTATCTCCTTCTCTCACTAATCTGTACTTTCTGACAGTTTTTCTGAATCTCCTCTCAACTGAGTATAGAAAGCAGTCTTCACAAAGCCATGATCCCCTGGAGAACAGCTTAGCTTCTCTGACTTTACACTCTCTGCACATCACGTGAACCCCTCCTTGCGTGTTCGAGCCTTTGATGTCGTAACTTAGACTAGAGCGAGATGGGATTATCCCATATAGACCCACAGCGATTATTCCACTTTGACATCATACTTAGACCGGAACGAGATAGACACGCTGGATATTAGGAAATTCCATTGCAAGGAATTCCTTACGCTAGAGAGCGTTCGACTATTTGATTACTGGGCGTGAAATAAACATTTCCTCTTTTTATTTGTATTGGTAATTCGGTCGAGTAGTGATCCTCCAAGATAAAGTCGAAATGTAATCATCTCCTAGGGTAGGATAAGTGGACAACTCCCATAACGAGGAAAAGGAGTCAAAGCATTCTCAAGCATATGAATTTAAGGGGACGAATACTTAAGGGTGTATTGCACTCATCTGGATTCTAGGAGCCACAGAATGAGAAATATTTCTCAAAGAGTCACTCTATAAAAGACTGGTTATTGGCTTCGTTCGTGGATGCGTCAACAGGTCTGACGACGACTCTACATAACTCATCTCCCTTAGCTATGCATTCCGTCTCCCTGCCTGAAAGCTTCATTGACTTGTTCGTGGACTCTAAACAGTAAGCCATTATGCCCCTTATAGCTCCGACCCAGACGTATCCCTTACTCTCAGTCCCTCTTTTGAATTCCTCACAATATGAATTCCTTATCTCTACTTCACATTTCCCGC
>QMUK01000067.1 GCA_003660555.1 Thermococci archaeon | reverse complement strand
CCTCTCGCATAAGAGCCATAGAGTATAATATGCTTCAATCTGTTACCATACAGCTTTTTGATCTCCCTTTTGAATTCCTCAATCGCTTCTTTTGCTTTCATAATTTCCACCATTTATTTAGATACTGGGAATCCATTTATGTTTTTCCTGCATGTCGCTTAACGTTCCGAGCGTATCTGAGATCCTGCGAAGCGAGGATTTGAGCGAAGCATAGCGAAGCCAGATACCCGCTTGTATACGCTATTGCCATTATCATTTACCTTCCCTCAAATCTATTATTGTATGGGTTATACCTAATCCTCCTCCATCTCTATCAAACTCGTAATCTTTTTTATCAATCTTGTCTTTCCCATATCCAATTGGATTATAGTTGAATTTTCTAAAGTTTTGGACGAAACTCTTATATTTTCCTCCTTTTCTTTCGATTGATTCAAGCAGATCCATCAAAAATTGGAAGGCCTGGTGATTGTACCCTAAACCTTTAGCGTATATTAATTCTCCTATAACTCCTCTCAAGTACTTGTCTGAAAAATCATATGCATTATATGATATGCAACTATTTCCTAATATTGGTAAATTGCATATAAAAGGAAAGTATCTGAGACATCGAGGATAAAAGTGGATCAACTTATGTAAAAGGTAAAAACACTCTTCAAAATCTATGTGGAGACAAAGGCAGGGGTTATTGGGGACGATACTCAATACCAAATTTGCTAATTCTAGCTTATTTTTTCCTGATAAAATTACGTCCAACTGTTTTGAACTGATTAAAGCAAAATCGCCCGGATAATAAAGTAATCCATGAGAACCTAGACATCCAGAGTAATTTGGGAGGTTGTAGTCCTTTTTTGGTATTATGGAATTTTTGGCACCTTTAAATGCTGGAAATCTTGAAAGTAAATAAAGTTGCTCTCTAGCACTATCGGTATTGAAATTCCATGAAACGTTTCTTGATTTTTTTATTTGGTTAATAGTCATTTTTTCAAAATACTTTCTACCATTATAAACGACCGATAGGATAAAAATAATATCTCCAAGCTCTCTTTTGGTGCTTTTCCCATAATATTCAAATTCTACCTGAGATTTATTTCCATGAATAAAAATCGAATTAGTAGAAATATTGAATCTATGATGTTCTTCTGTATTGAACTGCCCGATGTTATTTATAATGTTTTCAATAATTCTAACTGTCTCTGGTTCACGGCGTATATAGCTTTCCAGTATTCCTTTCAGTAATCGCTCAGACAGTTTTTTCCAATGTAATATAAATTTTTCATCTTCAGTAATTTCTACATATTTTTTAATGCAATTTAATACATCTTTCACTTTCTAACCTCCTTATTCTTGATCTAAAAGCATGGCGTATAACGATTTGCGGGCATATGAAGTTTTCCATAAGGAAATTTGGGTGGAGCGAAGCGTAGCCATATGTCCGCTGTTAGGCGACATGCTCATTTTATTCTCTCCTTAATTAGGTTGTACAAAGTACTTAACCAATTCATCAGCTAGTTTTTGTATGAATTCTTTTATTTCTGGAATGGATAAATATTCAAAATCATTGTTACCACTCACAGATCTGGCTGCATTAATCGCTTTTGAGAAATCCAATTCTTCTGCGAGCTGATGATATATAACGGAAAAAAACTAATTAGTGTCTCCTGCCATGTTGGTTCTCCTTTATTTGAAATTAGGACGTTAAATGGAATATCTTTAGACTCGAATAACATTTTTATGGCATTCCAACCTTTGCATGCAGAGATGGACAATATAATCCATCTAAATGTTTCATTCAGCCTAGATAGCAAATTTCCAAGGTCTTCCCAAGTCACTAACTCTCCATTTGTTAGAATATTCCTTTCTCGTTTCCATAGGCGCTGATGTGAATGATAGGCAGGATTGCTGGAATCGGCTTGTTATTTAAAATACTTAATCCTGCCACCTTAAACCCTTCTCCAATTGCATCGTCTATGAGACCAATAATTGCTCGGTTGAATGAATCCTTATCTATTGCAAAATAGTGAGATGATCTTATTCTCCTCCATATTAAGAATTTATGGAGTACTTCGCCTTCGTATCTTTTTGCAAGAAAGTCACTGGATGAGGATGATTCTACTATGAACACATGCAAATAAATTTCCTCACTTTTCATTTTATTAACAGCCTTCTCCATAACTTAACCTCCATTCTCCGCATGTCACCTACTCCAAGTATACGAAGTTCACATTCCGTTCTGGTTTGGGATTATATGTGAACTTCACATTATTCCTAGGCTCTACTGCGTATATGAAAATTTTCACCCCCATGATCATCAAATCCAATGGGCTTTTCATCTTCCTCAAATCCCTCATTGCAACGTGAGTATATATCTCCGTTGTTTTTAAGTTTTCATGTCAACTAGCTTTTGAACATATCTCATGTCGGCACTGCTTTCAAGGATTCTGTACAGTTCTCGTAGTGATGTGCCTCCTCTCCCTTTGTCCAGGGAACAGTCATTCTCTCGGCTTGTATTCCTCAACTTATTCCATGAGAGTCTTCAATGTGATTTCAGAAGGGATTGTGTATCGGTCCTTGTTTCCCTTTACTTCAATCAACTTCCTCTCTATGTATCGATGTCATCGATCCTGAACTTCACTACTTCACCAACTTAATCCTGAGGAATACATGAACATTAAAATGAGTCCGTGTTTAACTTCGTTAGTGGACGAAAGGATCTTAAACTTCCTTTTGAGTTAAAACAACGGGCAACTTTTACCTCTCTTTGGTCTAATAATTTCATAAGCAAGCTTTTTCTTTAAGATTTCGCCGTAGTAGAACTTCAGGGCATTTATCGCTACGTTTAGCATAGAAGCAGAGCAATCTCTCTTCACTAGGTAATAGAGGTTGTCCCTCTCCTCTTTAGACATCTGATGGGGATTCTTCCTAGAGAATTTCAGGAATTCCTCGTTGTAATGCAAGTAGAGCTTTATGGTCCTCTTGTTGTAATTCCTCGCCACTAACTCTAGAGGGTAAAGCCATACTCTCGTGTCTATTTCTATTTTCTCACCTCTGAATATGGAGATCTCAGAATACTCTAGAATTTCCCATCTGGACGCGTTTGACTCACTTACACTCTTTTTCGAGAGGAGAAGGACCCTCTCAGAACTTAGAACTGAAGCAATCACCATCGTAGCAATGAAAAGGGATCACAATTCCTCTAGTAAAGGGCCAACGTCTTCCTTCCCTTGTCTTAGACCTTTTCCCGCCAGCTTAGTGAGTTTCTCAGGCTCAAACAGGAGGAGATATGCATTGAGAGCATGCTCCCTTGCTCTTCTATCAGCTAATTCAGCCAACTCCTTTTCGCTTCTAGCCTCTTCTTCGTGGACGAACACCTCTATCACGTGCTTGTTAGTCATTAACCTCACCATCATTATTCCGAGGGAAGCCTCATGGGCGCAGACTTTGTCTATTTCTGAAGAACCTGGCATTCCAAATGCCATTACTAAATCACATCCTTCTTCCTCTATTAGCTTCTTGCACTCGACTGCCAAGTCCTTTATCCCTGGGACGGTCCTCCTCAGTATTTCCACTCCGCCGAGCTTGGAGAGTTCCTCCATGGCACACTTCGCCATATCATATCTGGAGAAAGTTGTGTCAACTAGCCCCACTTTCTTCTTCAATTCTTCTCCCCCTTTTGAACCACTCTTCTACTACTTCTTCCCCTCTGAGGAACTTCAATCCCATCTTCTCGGAGAATTTCTCAGCCTCTCTTGGGGAAAGGGAACCATCGCCATCTGGCTCGAGCATCTCGCATATTGCAGTCACTGGACTCAATTTGGATATCTCTGCCATGGCTATCGAGAGCTCTGTGTGTCCTCTCCTCTCATCCAGAAGGGACTCTGCTCCCCTGAGTATAGGCACGTGCCCAGGTGATCTGAAGTTCCTACCGAAGCTCTCTTTTCCTTCTAAACCAAGGGAAATTTTCTCGCAGAGCTTCCCAAATTCCCTTATGGTCATGGCTCTATCCCTATCGCTTATTCCAGTGAATGTCCCCCTGAAGTTTATCGAAATGGAAAAAGAGGACTTTTCGTCGTATGGTATGTCATATGGAGTCAAGTGGTTAAGCACCTCGTATTCCCTAGCAACGCTCTTGAAGATCTCAGTTAAAAAGGGAATTCCCAATTCTTCAGCCAGGGAGGGATGAAGAGCTATGCAAATCAGTCCTCCTCCGAATTTCCTCATGAACCTGATGTGCCAAGGAGTTACCTGGGGAGCATGAACCACTATGTCTGTCTCTCCCTCTCTGTCCTCGGAATCTAAGAGTAGAACAGGTCTCCCATTCCTCAAGTCCCTGATCCAATCTCTTCCCAAGGAATCACCTCTACCTCTATCTCGGAGCCAATCCCCTTTACTTCCTCAGGGAAGATCACCTCTATTATTTCCTCTCCGTGCTCACTTCTCTCGGGTATTATGACGGCGCATCTCCTCCCCATGGAGTGTCCGAGAGCTATTCTAATTGGACCTAGCTTTCCAGTACCTTTTATAAGTTTTGAGGACTTCAAAACCTTTTCCTTTACTCCAGGAGAGACCTTAACATTTATTGTTCCAGGATAGGGCTCAAAGCCCACTTTTTCCCTTATTGCTTTTTTGTAGTACTCCAAGGAAAGGAAGAAAGAAGCTCTCCCGAATCCCCTCTTGATCTCACCTCTGAATCTCATAGACTCTTTTGTATCCGCAGTCACAGGAGAACTCCACCTCCTTTCCCTTGAGGACGAAGAAAGAGACCTTCCCGCATTTAGGACACGTTCTGTACTCGGGACTTATCCTCATTGCTTACCACCTCCTTTATCGTCAGGACGTTAACCTCTAACTTGCTTTTCCTTCTCCTGTCTATCCTAAGGCCAAGTCTCTCAGCTTCTTCCACTGAGATTCCAGCTTCCCTTATTTCAGATAGGCTGAAACCCTTTCCTTTCCTGTATCCTCCTCCCTTCTTCTTGACTAGTGGAAGCGCTTCCTCCAACGGGAACACCCAGTGGTAGCCTGTCCGAAATCCCAACTCTATTAAATGTTTCCCTCAGCCTCTCCTCTAGTTCGGATAGGTATCTCCTTGAAGGAGAACTCCCCCTGTACATTTCAGAGTAAATTCCAACTAGTTCCGGATACTCCTCAGACAGGAAATAGAAGAACCTCCTTTTTTCAGGCTCTCTGAGTATTAGAATCCCTGGAATAGCATAAGAACCCCCTTTCTCCTTTACTAGGTGCAGCAATTCCTCTATTTCCTCAGGATCATCTGTTATGAATGGGAGAATTGGCATCAGCAATACACCAGTTTTTATTCCATGAGACGAGACTTTCTCCAATGCTCTGATCCTCCTCTTCGGACTCGGAGAAGATCCTTCCAAACCATCTTCCAGAGAGATCAGAGAGAAAGAGACGAAGCAATTGGATCCTCTCTCGCTAATTTCTCTCAGGACTTCCAAATCCCTGACCACTAGGTCGGATTTGGTCATGACGTGACAGGAGAATCTATAGTCTCTCATTACTTCTAGTACTCTTCTGGTTATTTTCAACTCCTCCTCGCAAGGTTGGTATGGATCCGAAGAGGTATTCAAAGTTATGAACCCTCTTTTACTAGCTTTTAATTCATTTCTGAGGATTAAATGAGCATTTACTTTCCCGAAGATCTTTTCATCTTCTCTCCTGGAAAAACAAAACGGGCAGGAGTGCTCACATCCTTCGTAAGTATTAAGGGAATACTCCACTGGTCCCTTTCTAATCAGGAGTCTCTTCACTCTCTTCGGAGAACAGATGCTCATCAGTCTATCCCCTTGAGTTTAGCTATAGCCAAGGCAATGTCTCCACCACATTCCCTTAAAGTCTTTTCTGCTCTTTCTCTGTCTACTCCTGCTTGCTCCATAACTAGTTGTACGTCTTCTTCGCTTATTCCGGTTCTCTCCTCTACGTCCCCAATTATTTGGAATGCCCTTTGGCCCATTACCTCAAAGGAGGAAACCCTGGGATTCCTTATTACCAATTCCTTATCCCCAGTCTTTATTATGACTTCATCTGCATCTATTTCTTCCATTTTCATCTGTTTGAGCATCTTTCTTATTGCTCTCTCATTGATCTTGACCAACCCACCACCTCCAAGTCTAGGGCGTAATGCTTCACCCCAGGGGAATAGGTCTTCACACTCCTAAGGTATTGCACCTCAGTTTTTAACCCACTTCCTCTGAATTCCTCCAGTATTTCACTTATTTTCCTAGGCATTTCCCTGTTGTGGGCTGTGAAGTGATAGTGTATAACGCTTCCCAGAGAGACCTTCTCTGACATCGCATCTATGAACTTCCTCTCTGGGTTCAGATAGCCCAT
>QMUK01000066.1 GCA_003660555.1 Thermococci archaeon | reverse complement strand
TTCGGAGATCTTCCAGACACATCTGTCATGGAAAACTTGAGTAGAGCGATATCCACAATAGAAGAAATCGTGAGGGAATTCGAGCCAGATAGGGTGTATTCTCCCTCTAGGAGGGATAGGCATCAAGACCATGTCGCGACGTCGATGGCCGTGGATGCGGCTTGTAAGAACGTGAAGGAGAACTTGAAATATGAGACTCCCTCGACACTCACTGAGTTCTCTCCCCAATACTTCGTAGACATATCCAAATCCATAAGCAGGAAGATAGAGGCTATATCTGCACATAAATCCCAGATTAGAAAACACAGGTTCAGAATAGAGGCAATAAAGGGATTGGCATCCTTTAGAGGATATCAGATGGGTGTGGAATATGCAGAAGCATTTGAAGTTAGATGGATACTTAGGGATGGGCCTTAGCTTGATCCAAGGTGTTTTTGTTCAGCTATTATCTCTAGATTTACTGGTTTAAGTCCTAACTTTCTTATCTCTTCCAGTATCTCTGTAGTAGTTATCTCGGCCACGGTATCTAAGTAAACCTTCTTCCCCAAGCTCACTGACCTAATCACTCCTCTTATGCTAGATATGTCTCTTTCCACCTCTTTGCTGATTTCGTCCTCGAATTCTACCGATAAAGTCCTTATCTTGTGCCTAGGCAATTTAGTTCTAAAGGAATCTATCATGATTTGGCTGTGCCTCAGGATTGCTTCTCTCATTACCTTTCCATCTATGCTGTCGAGCCCCTCCCTCATCCTCACTCCCTTGGCTATCCTTATTAGGTCCCTTGCATGTGAAAAAGCGGGTCTTACTCCCAATCCCCCTTCTTTTGGGCTTTTGTACACACTGAGAAATACCTCTATGGCCTCTTCCTCGATCTCCTCACCTTCCTTGGCGGAATACATCAGGATTGCTTGTCTCATGTCATCCAGCGATGGATAAGGCATGCTGATGTAGTAAGGCACTCTCCTGAGGTGAGCAGTCTCCATTACCCATATACTCAGATTAGTGGACAATATCACCGTGAAATCGGTGGGGAATTCGTATAGTGTTCCTCCTATCACGAAGAAGTCTCTCCTCTCCTCTAATGGTATTATTAGTCTGTTCATTATGTCCTCCGGCTTGTCTCTTTGTCTTCCTAGATCGTCTATCAATAGGAGGCCGCCATGTGCCTTGACCTGTGGGGGCGCCTTTATCACTCTCTCCCTCTCGTCATACTTCATTTCGAATGCCTCTAATCTCAGTTCAGTACCCAATGAGACAGAAGGTGCCTCCACTTTAACATATCTCTTATCTTCCGGTTGATTCCCTCTAATTAATCTGTGAAAGTCTGGATCAAAGAGTTTTACTACGTGTCTCCCAATCCCTATCGCTCGAGGTATCACGACTGGTGGAAGGAGCTTAGAGGCTCTTCTCATCAGGTAAGTCTTCCCGGTCCCTGGAGGGCCATATATGAATAGGCCCATCCCGGTAGTTAGGGCTTCTATCAGAACAGATTTAGCCTCCTCTAGGTTTATTACATCCGAAAACGCTTCTTCTATTTTTTCCTCTGGTATTTCTAGAGGATACCTCTTGGCCTGTTCTCTGCTTAACTCAAGGTAGTCCTCGTATTTAACTGGAGTTGGCCCAATGTATGGATCTCTAGAAATGATCCTCTTCGCCTCTTCTCTCCCCTTGGCTGTCGTCCTTATCCTGAGTGTTGGTAGGAGACCTTTGCCTACTACTTCGACTAGGGATTCCTCCAGGAGAGATCTCACTACCTCGTCTAAGATGTGGAGGCTAATACACATCTCCTTACAGAGGTCCCTAAAGCTTATGTATCCTCGGGAGTAAACCCACTTGAGCACTAGATCCGAGACGTACTCCTTGGGTAGATTTAAGTCCTCTACTTTCTTTGGTTCCCTCAGCAAACAGAACCCTGGTGGTGGTGAATTGAGAGAGGTAATATATCTATTGGTTCTCAGTGTACTATTACTGCTCCTCTCCCTTAGTATTTGGTTCGCTAAAATAAAGGAGCGGGAAGTGGAAATACTCAGGAGACAAGTAGCTGATTTAGAAGATAAATGCCTCTCAGAGAAGGATTTGGAAATCTTACTCATAATAAAGAACTCAGGTGACATATCTCTAGAGAGACTCTCCTCAGAACTCGGGATTACACATGAAGATCTAAGTAAGAGTCTAGAAAGACTTAGGAGGGTTGGACTCATTGATTTAGATTTCTAATCACTCATCCCATGGGCCCAAGGATATATACACCACGTTGTTCCCTCTCAGTAGGACAGTTTCTCTCTTTTTTCTCTCCTCTCCCTCTATCTCCTCCACGGACGATAGAATCATATTCATGTATGAGTCTACTTCCCTAAGTTTCCCTCGAAACTCCCTTCCATCCTTAATTCTCACTAATATCTCTTTATTGACGTTACTTGACAGTAAATCCAAGGGCTTCAACCAGCCACCCAATGGGCGTAATGGGGAAGTTCTAAAAAATCTTTCCCAGGAAGTGAAGTACGGAGATCGCATGGAGGAAGGTTGGCTTCTCAATGCTGATTACGTGACTAGGAATAACAGAGCTATAGTGAGGCTCTGGATAGTCTCCGGAGAGAATAGACTTGTTCTCCTTGATAAGAATTTCGAGCCTTATTTCTATGTCATCCCCGAGAGGGACAGTGCTGAAATGGAAGTAGAGAGATTCGTCGAGAAAGTTGAATGGACCAGAAGAAGAGACCATGGTAGGGAAGTGGAGGTTCTCAAGGTCTATGCCAGGCATCCTCAAGAGGTTCCTAGGATAAGGGAAGAGATCTCGAAACTCCCAAGTGTGAGAGAAGTCAGAGA
This sequence comes from Thermococci archaeon, assembly GCA_003660555.1. Taxonomy (GTDB): domain Archaea; phylum Hadarchaeota; class B88-G9; order B88-G9; family B88-G9; genus B88-G9. Next base: position 3,671 of record QMUK01000066.1, on the reverse strand, counting down.
GGCAGACATACCCTTTGCCATAAGGTATCTGATAGACAAGGGGCTAATTCCCTGTGGGGTAATCGAGTGGAGTGGAGAAGAATTGCCAAGTGGAGAAATAGAAGTGTCGGAGATACTTCCTGTGGAAAAAGGTACTTCCGATCCCCCATTTAAGGTCATGGCCTTCGACATAGAGGTATACAATCCCCATTTGTCTACTAAGCCAGAAAGAGATCCAATAATAGTGATTAGCTGCTGTACTAACACTGGAGAGAGTAAACTATTCCTAGCAGAGAGGAAAGGTGGGAACAGTGACGATAGGGGTGCCATAAAGGAGTTCATATCATTCGTCAAATCCTTCGATCCAGACGTGATAATAGGATACAATTCCGATAATTACGATTGGCCATACCTGAGGAGTAGATGTGAAATAGTTGGAATTCCTCTTGAAATTGGTAGGGATGGATCTCCCCCGAAGTTCAGAGGTGGAGCTAGGAGAAGAATCAAGATAGTGGGCAGAGCTAACGTCGATCTCTACAGAGTTGCAGAGAGAGACTTGGGAGAGGTGAAGATAAAAACTCTGGAGAACATCGGAGCTCATCTCGGCATAGACTTCGAAAAAGCCGAAATACCGAAGGACAAAATATGGGAGTACTGGGATTCCGAGAGAGAGGAGTTGCTTCAGTATGCACTAGGAGATTCTTTGCTGACTATGGAGATTGGTCTGAGGCTGCTTCCACTACAGTATGAGTTCTCCAGGATGATAAGAAGGCCTCTAGATGAAGTTTACGCTATGGGAAGAGGAAAGCAAGTGGAAAGCTATCTAATAAATGAGGCATACTCTAGGGGAGAGCTCGTCCCTCAAAAACCAAGGGAATTAGAAAGAGAGAGCTACGAGGGTGCTCTAGTATTGAAACCAAAGAAAGGATTGCATGAAAACGTAATTTGTTTGGACTTCGCTTCCATGTATCCGAATATAATGATCGCTTATAACATATCTCCAGATACTCTCTGCAAGGACTGTTCCGAGGAAGAAGCATATGTCGCTCCGTACGTGAATCACAAGTTCAGAAAAGAGCCTCCTGGATTCTTCAAGGAGATCCTTCAGAGGTTAATAGAGACTAGGAAGAAGATAAAAGCAGAAATGAAGAGATATCCGAAAAACTCGGAGCAATACAGGGTTTTAGATGTGAAACAAAGCACCATCAAGATACTCACTAACTCCTTCTATGGATACATGGGCTGGAGCGGAGCTAGGTGGTATGTGAAAGAGTGTGCAGAGGCCACAACAGCTTGGGGGAGATATACTCTACTCACAGTCGTGGAAATGGCTAGGAAGAAAGGAATAGAGGTTCTATATGGAGATACAGACAGTATATTTGTTTTAAATTCCGACAAAGTACAGGAGTTCCTAGAGGAAGTAAACAGAGAGTTGCCTCTGGAATTAGAGGTAAAAGGTCTCTACAAAACCATATTCTTTACTGAAAAGAGGAAGAGATATGCCGGGCTTTTAGAAGATGGCTCCATAGACGTCAAGGGGTTTGAGGTCAAAAGGGGAGACTGGTCCGAATTGGCAAAGGAGGTCCAAGAGGAAATACTCAGGGTAATTCTGGTGGAGAGAGATCCAAATAAAGCTCTGGAGTACGTCAGGAAAGTCATAAGAGAGTTAAAAGACGGAAAAATCCCTCTGGAGAAGCTGGCAATATACAAAACTATAACCAAGGAGCTAAAAGAGTACAAATCGATTCAAGCTCACGTAATGGCTGCAATGAGGGCTGCCGATCTCGGGAGACAAATAGATCCTGGGACGAAGATAGGCTTCGTAGTAGTCAAGGGAAGTAGGGAGAAAGTTAGGGAAAGGGCAATTCCAGTAGAGGAGGCAAAGAAGGAGGAAATAGACGTCCAATACTACATAGAGAAACAAGTACTGGCTACTGCTCACAGGATACTCAAACACTTCGGCTACTCAAAAGAGGACTTACTCGACAGGGGACAGGTCTCACTAATGGACTTCTTGGGTAGATGAAGATGAGAATCTCGAAGATTGGTGAGAGGAAAGTAATAGAGGAATTCTCTGAAATTTTCTCCTCGAGAGAATGGGTCGAAATTGGAATAGGGGACGATGCCGCTGTTCTAAGAGCCCAAGATGGGAAAGTAGTAGTCACCTCCGATATATGTACAGAGAGTTCCCACTTCCCAAGGGGAATGAGTCCTGAACAAAAGGGGTTCTTCTCAATTACCGTTAACGCTTCGGACCTCGCAGCAATGGGAGCTAGACCTATAGCTTTCTTGTTGTCAATATCTGCTCCAAGGGAAACCGAGCTTGAAGAACTGCTGGGCATAGCAAGAGGGGCAGAAAGAGCTTGCGTTGAATACGGTGCTCCCCTAGTGGGAGGAGACACCAAGGAAGGGAAAGAACTGGTATTGGCTGGATTCGGTATAGGTATAGTGAAGAGGCCTCTGACCCTCAGTGGCGCTAAGCCTGGAGATGGAGTATACCTGAGTGGCTCTTTGGGGAGAGTTGGACTTGGGATAATAAGTCTTCTCAGGGGTCTAGGGATAAAAAAGTACGAGGAAGCTGCATTGAATCCCAGAGCCAGAGTAGATCTAGGAACTAGACTCCAAGGAGTCGCTACCTCTGCCACAGACGTGACAGACGGTTTGGCGCTGGAACTCTGGAAGATCTCTTCGAAGAGTGGAGTTCGCATAGAGATAGAGGAAGTACCCATGGAGGAGGAATACATTGAAGAGTGCATCAAACACGGAATAGACCCATTAGAACTAGCTCTTCATTACGGTGGAGACCTAGAACTAGTTTTCACTTCTAGAGATGAAGAAGAGATATCTAGTATCTCAGAGGAGTTAGGGGTGGAAATAACCAAAATAGGCAGTGTTTTCAATGGCAGGGGAGTCTTCCTGAATGGAAAAGAAATAGAGCCTAGGGGATACGAGCACTTCTCTGAAAAAAACAAATAAAATAAATCAGGGGGCAACTAGCCCCTTACTTCCTCTTCCTGGCTATTTTCTTCTCGTTTGCCTGGGTCTTCAATGCCTTCTTCTTGGATCCTTGGAAGGTCTTCTTCCCTGCTCCTCCCTCGTTTATTATCTTAGCCCTGGCTTCCATCTGAGTTCCCCTTACCCTGGCTATTAATTCAGCTTCTCCTCTGGTTGTCTCGACTATTAGCTGGACTTCCTTCCTGAGGTAAACCGTCTTGACTGGATTTCCGGAGAGGTCCTTGATTGAACAGTTGTCGCATTGGAGATCAACTACTTCGGGTACTCTTCCCAAGTTCTTTATCCTGAGTATTCCAGAGGCTTGTGTGCTCCCCAGTTTTAAGACAGGAGGATATACTGTTATTCCTTGCATCGCTCCAGCTATGGGTAGGACTAGTATTGCTGAGTCCTGGATTTCCTCTACTGGAGTCTCTGGGTCCTCATCTGTTAGGCCGTCGCAGTCGTCATCTGGATTAGTGCATCCAGGTGGGTCTTCGTTTGTTAGGCCGTCTCCGTCGTCATCTCTGGGCCAATCTTCGTCTGTAAAACCATCGCAGTCGTCATCTGGGTTGGTACATCCCTCTATGTCCTCGTCTATTTGGCCATCTCTGTCGTCGTCTATTCCGTTTAACGGGTCTTCATCTACTTGACCATCGCAGTCGTCATCGAAGTTCGTGCATCCAGGTGGGTCTTCGTCT
>QMUK01000065.1 GCA_003660555.1 Thermococci archaeon | reverse complement strand
TATTTGCCTTGCTAGGGAACTTTATGGAGATTCATGGAGAAGAAACTTCCTAGAGACAAATGCCTCTGACGAGAGAGGAATTAACGTAGTGAGAGAAAAAATAAAGGACTTCGCTAGAACTAGGCCATTTGGGGAGGCAGAATTCAAAATAATATTCTTGGATGAAGCAGACGCCCTTACACCAGATGCACAAAATGCCCTCAGGAGAACCATGGAAATGTATACAACCACTTGTAGGTTCATACTTTCTTGTAACTACTCCTCTAAAATAATAGAGCCAATACAATCTAGGACTGCTGTATTCAGATTTAGACCCCTGACAGACAAAGACGTGGCTAAGAAGCTCAAGTTCATAGCAGAGAGAGAAGGCTTGGAAATAACCGATGAAGGAATGAACGCTTTAGTATACGTGGCAGAAGGAGATTTGAGAAGAGCAGAGAATCTACTACAAGCTTGTGCCACCATAGACAAGAGGATAACTGAGGAAGTAGTCTATAAGGTCACTTCTAGGGCTAGACCAGAGGAAGTCAGAGAAATGATTGAATTAGCGCTCAGGGGAGAGTTCCTAAGGGCTAGAGAGAAACTCAGCAGTTTGTTGATAGAATATGGGCTTTCAGGAGAGGACCTAATAAGGCAAATACACAGGGAGGTCATAAACATGCCAATAGACGAAAAGCTGAAAATAAGGATAATAGACAAGATAGGAGAATATGAATTCCGTCTAGTAGAGGGAGCCAATGAACACGTCCAATTGTCTGCACTACTAGCTCAGATAAGTGCTGGATTCGGGGAGGCTTGACATGATATGGGCTGAGAAGTACAGACCTAAGTCTCTAAGGGAAATAGTTGGACAGAGGAAGGCTATAGAACAAGCTAAATCTTGGATCGAGTCTTGGATCTCCGGAAACCCGAGCAAACCAGCTGCCTTGTTCCATGGACCTCCTGGTTGTGGCAAAACCGCCACAGCATATGCTTTAGCCAGAGATTACGGCCTAGAATACTTCGAGCTAAACGCGAGTGATAAGAGGAACTACTCTACTCTTAAGTCTTTGGCCCTACCTTCTTCCATATCCTCTTCACTTTTCGGTGAGAGGAGGAGACTGATAGTTCTAGACGAGGCAGATAATTTGAATCCCAGGGAGGACTCACAGGCCACTAGGGGAATAACCCTCTTGCTAAGGAGTACTAGGAACCCGGTGGTCTTGACTGCCAACAAGTACTGGGAGGTGCCTAGAGAAATAAGGAATCACTGTCTCCTAATACAATTTAATAAGCTAAAGGAGAGAGACATATTGTCGGTGCTGAAGAGGATAAGTTCTTCCGAGGGGTTAGAGGTAAGTGAAGAGGTACTAATGGAAATAGCTAGGAGGTCCCTTGGAGATTTGAGAGCTGCTATAAATGACCTTCAAGCAGTGGGATCTACTGGTCTAGACGGACTGGGATATAGGGACAGAGAGGAGAACATATTCCAAGCTCTCGCTAGGATAATCAAGTCTAATTCCATGCAGTCAGCCAAAGCATCTACATCTGGCTTGGACATGACTCCAGATGAGCTCCTAACTTGGATAGAAGAGAATTCTCCCAGAGTAATGACCGACTTAAGAAGCATAGCTGAAGCCTACTATTACATTTCTAGGGCAGATCAATTTCTCTCTAGGGTTACTAGAAGGCAGTACTACGGATTTTGGAGTTATGCACTTGAACTAATGACTGGAGGAGTGGCTTTGTCTAAGAAGGAAATCAAGTTCTCTAAGTTTCAGTCTCCAAGATACGTAAAGGAAATGGCCTCTACTGCCAAGTTCAGGAGAATAAGGGATTCGATAGCCTCTAAGATCTCCGAGAAATGTCACGTCTCTAGAAGGATAGCCTTATCGGAGTATTTGCCCTACCTGAGTTTAATGATTAAGCACGGGAAAAGCTTATCTGAGTTCTTTGACTTCACAGAGGAAGAAGTGGAGTACCTCAGGAAGTGGGGGTGAACGGATGAGAGTAACGGTCAGTTTAATAAAAGCAGATGTTGGAAGCTATCCTGGACACGTGAGAGTGCCTAAGGAGATAATCTCCTCGTGTAATGACTATTTGACTGATAACGGTACGAAAAAAGGTTTGCTAATAGATTTCATGGTTTTCAACTGTGGAGATGACGTCGAACTACTAATGACTCATGAAAAGGGAGTCGATAGCAAAGAAATACACGAACTAGCATGGAATTGCTTTCTAGAGGCAGCCGAAATAGCTAAAGAGAGAGGATTCTACGGAGCCGGACAAGACTTGCTAAAAGACGCTTTTTCTGGAAACATAAGAGGAATGGGTCCAGGGATAGCCGAGATGTCCTTTGAGGAAAGGAAGAGCGAACCTCTATTGGTCTTCGCTTGCGATAAGACCTCTCCATCTGCTTTCAACTTACCGATGTACAGAATATTTGGAGATCCATTTAACACCCCAGGGCTGGTCATAGATCCGAAATTAAATCAAGGATTCAGATTTGAAGTAATGGACATTAAAGAAAACAAGAAAGTAATATTAGATTTGCCAGAGGAGACATATCAACTATTGGCTTTGATAGGAAACTATTCTAGGTATTCAGTCAAGAGAGTATACAGGAAAGACGGGGAAATAGCAGCAGTAATAAGTACAGAGAAATTGAGTCTTATTGCTGGGGAATATGTCGGTAAAGACGACCCAGTGGCCATAGTTAGAGCACAGAGTGGATTCCCAGCCGTTGGAGAAGTGTTAGAGGCATTCACGATCCCACACATAGTCCCAGGGTGGATGAGAGGGAGCCACTGGGGGCCTTTGCTCCCAGTTTCACTGAAGGACGCCAGACCAACTAGGTTCGATGGCCCTCCCAGAATAGTAGGCCTAGGGTTCCAGCTCAGAAGGGGGGAACTCTATGGGCCAGAGGACTTATTCTCAGACATAGCATTCCAGGAGATAAGGAGAAAAGCCATGGAAATATCTGATTACCTTAGAAGACACGGTCCATTTGAGCCACAGAGGTTACCTGAGGAGGAGATGGAGTACACCAATCTGCCTAAGGTACTGGAGAAACTAAGGGAAAAATTCGAGGAACTCTAGTATGGGAGTTGGGGCTCTACTCAAGGTACCCATTGATTTAGAAGAAGAAAAGGAAGAGTTAACAGGAATACTCCAGCACAGAGGTAGTGTGACCAATGAAATAGTGGGAGAGTCCTCTTTTCTAATAGGACTAGGAGAAGTGAAGAAGGTAGGTGAGTCTCTACTCCACGGCATCATGTATCAAAATAGTCCACGAGAAGTATCCCTTAGCTCCCTAAGAACTAGTAGGGGTTTCTACTCTTTGATATCTCCTCTAGGAGGTAGTAGAGATCTACTAGGATCCAAACCTCTTTATTTCTCCAATGGTGTGTTCTCCTCCGAGAAGAAGGTTCTCTGGGCATTGGGGCTAGAACCTAAGGAAGTACCGATTAATCAACTTTTCGGAGAAAAAATATACGATCTGAGACTCGGGACCGAGATGAGAGAAGAGGCAATAACTGAATTGAAATCAGAGCTTTACCATGTTATTTCATCCTTAATGAAAGAAAAAGGGAGGAAAGTCGGAATTTTCTTCTCAGGAGGCATAGATAGTACCATTATAGCCAAGATAGCACTAGACTTAGGAGCGAAAGTGAAAGCTTTTACCACTGGAATGGAAGGATCAGAGGATCTCTCTTACTCCCAGAAAGTGGCTAAAGAGTTGGGTTTGGACCACATAAAGGTAGAAATATCCTTGAATGAACTAGAGGAGAACTTAAAGGACATAATATGGTCTTCAGAGGAAGTAGACTGGATGCAAGTCGGAATAGGAGCTACTATTTATTTTTCAGCCAGAGAAATGTCTTCTGAGGGACTAGATTTTGCCTTGAGTGGTCAGGGGGCAGACGAGATCTTCGGAGGATACTTCAAGTACCTCTCGCTCTCGAGTAATGATCTAAGGAGGAAGCTCATAGAAGACCAGACTTCTCTTCACAGAGACCTAGAGAGGGACGAGAAGGTATCAGCCCACTTCGGAATAGACCTTTACTTCCCGTACACAGATAGGATAATAGTCTCTCTGGCTAATTCGATCCCAATAGAACTCAAGGTCTCCAATGGGAGAAGAAAGATTATTCTGAGAGAATTAGGTAAGGAATTATCAGTCCCAGATTTGGTCATAGGAAGAGAGAAGAAGTCAGCCCAGTACGGTAGCAAAACCCACTCGGCCATAGACAAAATAGCTAGGAGGAGAGGGTTTAAGAGGAGTTTACCAGCCGAAATCGGATTCAATGGAAGTCATGTCAAGCTTTTCCTTTCGGAGCTAGCTAAGAAGCTTGGGATCCCTCATTAGTGCCTTTATTGCCATTAGGAAGGAGTGGGGCCCCTCTCTCTTACCCAGATCTACTACTAGGTACTCTTTTATTCCAGCAAGCTCTGCTGCCTTATTTAGGGCATCGAAGTAGTCTCCGATTTCATCTGCGAACCCCTTCTCCACTGCGAACTCCCCATCGAAGGATCCACCATTTGCGAATTGCTTCACGTATTCAACTGTGAGGTTTCTACCTTCTGCTATGTCCTCTATTAATTCGTTGTATACTTCCAAGGTGACTTGGTTGAGTAGTCTTTGCTCTTCAGGAGTAGGAGATCTCCAAGGCACTCCGACGTCTTTGAACTTTCCTGCTTTCCAGACCCACACCTTCACACCTTCCTCCTCTAGCTTACTCGACTCATCTATCCATATCGCTATAACTCCCAAGCTTCCCGTAATGGAATTCCTATGCGAGTAGATGTAGTCTGAGGCTGAGCAAATGTAATACGCTCCGGATGTTGAATAATCCTCTATTAGAGAGACGACAGGCTTTCCACTTTTCCTAGCCAAGTTGACATATTCTCTTATTTCCTTCACGGATTGAACCCTTCCTCCAGGGCTGTTCACTCTTAGGACAATTGCTTTTATCTTTGGATCTTCTATGGCAATTCTCATCTGCTTTGTTATCTCAACGAAGCTCGTTATCTCTCCCTTAATTTCTATGACGGCTATTTGGTTCGAATATAAGTTATAGGATTCCGCGGCTATGGCAGTTGCAGAGGACAAGAGCACTATTACGGAGAGTATCCTGAGAGCTTTCACAGAGTCCATGAGGATTCCCTCTGCTCTTGGGAGTATCGGGGTATAAAAACGTACTCGGAAACTACAATGTGCAAGTGTTGATCAAGAGTCACTCGGATTTGAGAGAAAGTCTATTAACTTTTATACTCAAGTAGGCCGGGGGCCGTAGTGGTGTCAGAGGAGATGTCTGAAATATATAGGGAAATGGCCAAATTGTTCAAAGCTTTGGCGAATGAGAAGAGATTGATAGCTTTCAAGTATTTTTCATTGAAATATCATCCAGAGGACGTTTCAGAGAAGATAGGTGTGAAGAGACAGTCTCTCCAAAAACACATAGACGTGCTTAGAGAGATGGAACTGATAAGACCGAAGGTTCTGAGGAGCGAGGGCAGAATCGGTAGGCCGAGGACACTCTACGTTCCAACTAAGTTCGGAAAAAAACTCTTGTCTAGAATAGAAGAAGCTAAGAACGAGATATACCAGTACATGAGAGAGAAGAGGAAAAAAGATATTAAAAAAGAAATAAAGAAGCTAAGAGACGAGATAAAAAGGAACGAGCTCAGACACATGAGAGAGGAGATAAGCAGGGAGGAGCTCAAGAGAAGGGTGAAAGAACTAGAAGAGAAAATGAAAGAATTGATGAAGGAGTTAAGGTCCATGGAAGGCGAGGAAGAGATAAAAGAGGTAGAAATGGAGGAGATAGAGGAGAATACAGTCTTGGAGAAGATATCAGACCTAAATAGAGCATTAGACGAATTACTAGAAATGAAAAGATCAGCTAAGGCAGTATATTCCGAGGGCAGAAGACTTTGGGCAATCGGAAAAGCAAGCAAGGAGGACGAGGAATTCATGGACATAATAAAGAGGAATAAGGCAATAATAGAGAAAGTGGATGAGGGATTGAAAGAACTAGTTGAGAGAATAGAGAACGAAATAGGAGGAAGGCAGTGATTGGACTTCAGAGGAAGAATCAAGGAAATATTGAAGAGATCTGACGTAGATGCTATTCTAGTGTCGCAAAGACCAAATCTGATATACTTCTCTGGATTCGACACCGGATATTTAATATCCGATGGAGAAAATCACTCACTCTTGGTTCCCAGACTAGAATTGAGCAGAGCTATGGAAACCACAGAGGTAGAGATATCAGCATTCTCTGAGTATGAAACAGAAATCTCTGAATTTGAATCCGACAAAGTTCATTTTAAAAAGCCAGAAGACTTGATTTACCAAGAATTAGACGGAATGGGATTAGATACAGTTGGAGTAGACTCCAAAATTAAAGAAGATCTCCAGGAGGAAATAAGGAGTGCGGGAATTGAGATAAAGAATATATCTAAGGAAGTACAAGACATGAGGTCAATTAAGGATAAAGATGAGATAAACAGAATAGAAAAAGCGATAGAAATTACTGGAAAAGCCATTGAATCCATAGAGGACAAACTCAGAGAGGGAGTAAAGGAATTAGAGATTCTTGGGGAAATAGAAAGAGAAATGAGATACCAAGGAGCACAGGGTTTTGCCTTCGATGGAATAGTAGCTTTTGGATCAAATACAAAATATCCCCACGCGAAGCCTAGCGAGAAAAGGCTCAGGAAGGGAGAACCAGTCCTGATAGACGTTGGGGCTAAATTCAAGGAATACTG
>QMUK01000064.1 GCA_003660555.1 Thermococci archaeon | reverse complement strand
GCTATCTTACTACCTTCCATCACTACGGAGTTCTTAACCTCTACTGAGAAACCTACCTTACATCCATTTCCAATGGACGTGTATGGCCTTATGAGAGCATTTGGACCTATTTCGCATCCATCTCCTATGTAAGCAGGCCCTATTATTGTGGAGAATCCATGTATCTTCGAGTCTTTGCCCAGATACACATCTCCAATGACTTCAGCCTTCTCGCTAATTTCCCCCTTGATTTCTCCTTGCATTTCCTTTAATAGTATTTCATTAGCTCTGAGTAAATCCCACGGTCTGCCTATATCTATGCAATATTCTCTTGAAAAGACTACCTTTACTTCCTCTAAGGAATTAATAATAGAGGTTATTTCTAACTCTCCTCTACTAGAAGGTCTTAAATCATTCAACAACTCAGAAATGTTTGATTCTAGCTTGTATACTCCAGCATTTATTAGTTTCGAGTCAATTGCACGTCCCTCATCCTTTTCATATATTTTTTCCAGTTTTTCACAATCTTTAATGGACACTACACCAAATTCCTCTTTGTTCTCCCATTTCTCAAGTTCTCTGACTAGGATACAGTTTCCATCTGCTTTGACGACCTCAGATAGGTCCCCCTCAGAGACTATGATGTCCCCGTTTATCAGCAAGAATTCTCCATCTAGGAACTTCATGGCTCTCTTCAGAGCATCTCCAGTTCCCAAAGGGAGCTCTTGAGGAGCATACCTAACTTCAAATCCCAGTTTCTCCAGTATACCGTTGAACATACTCCTCTTGCTTGGGTTTATTACTAACACTACTTCGTTTATCCCAATTCTCTTCAATCTTTCTCCTATTACCTCCAGAATTGGCTTTCCACAAACTTCTAGAAGAGACTTCGGAAACTCTTCAGTTAAGGGCCACAATCTCTTACCAATTCCTCCACAGAGTATTACACCCTTCAACCTAGCGCCTCCTAAAGGAATTGGTTATGGGATATCTCCTGTCTTTGCCAAATGCTCTAGGAGATATCCTTATTCCAGGAGGACCTTGCCTCCTCTTGTACTCACTCCTGTCTATCAATTCCGTTATCTTAGATACTAGTTCCCTTGGGAGCCCCCTCTCAACTATCTCGTCTGGAGATGCATCTTCCTCCACGTAAAGTCTTATTATATCATCTATTTTCTCGTATGGACCTAATTCGTCTTCATCTCTCTGGTTTCGTCTTAATTCAGCGGATGGAGGCTTTTCCAATATCCTCTTTGGAATTACTTCAGAAATCGAATTCCTGTATTTGGCCAATTCGTATACCATAGTTTTCGGCACGTCTTTCAGTACGGAGAACCCTCCGGCCATGTCCCCATATAGGGTAGCGTAGCCCGTGGCAAACTCACTCTTATTTCCAGCGTTCAGCACCAGCCAGTTGAACTTATTCGAGAGAGCCATAAGCAAATTACCTCTTATCCTAGCTTGTATATTCTCTTCGGTTCTGTCCCACTCTTTACCTCTGAATATATCTTTCAGAGACCTTAAATATGATTGGAATATCTCTCCTATGTCTATTTCTATGAGAGGTATCCCTAATCTCCTAGAGAGCTCTCTTACGTCCTCCCTGCTCTCTTTAGATGTGAACTCGGATGGCATGAAGACCAATTTCACGTTCTCTCTTCCCAGAGCATCTACAGCTATTACTGACGTTAACGCAGAATCTATACCCCCAGAAACACCTATTACTGCTTTTTCGAATCCATTCTTCCTCACGTAGTCCTTTACTCCAAGTACTAGAGCGGAATATATCTCTTCGGCACCAGACAATATCCTCTCAACTCTGTTATTCACCGAATCCCTCTTTTTACTAGGTAAGTCTATTCTCAAGAGGTCTACTTCCAGATTCAGACTAGAGAGGCATTCTTTAAGCTCCTTTCTCCTACTCTCTCTTTTCCTAAATCTCCTGAGCGAGCTCAAATCTAGGTCAACTGTTAAGAAATCCTCCTCAAATCCCTTGGCTCTCGAGACCACCTCCCCCTTAAAACAGAATACAGAAGAATATCCGTCGAAGACCAACTCGTCTTGGCCTCCGACTGAATTGCAGTAAACGACATAGGAGACAGTCTCTAGGGCTCTAGTAGACAACATCTTCTCCCTAGTCAATTGTTTCCCTACGTGGTAAGGAGAGGAGTTCAGGGACACTATTACTTCGGCACCTCCTAGGAGACTCTCTGTCAAGGCTGGTCCGAATGGCTGCCATATGTCCTCACATATAGTTATTCCAATCTTGGAGAGACCCACGTCAATTACTAGACTCTTTTCCCCTCTTTGAAAGTACCTTTCCTCATCGAAGACCGAGTAATTCGGCAGGAATTGTTTGTGATAGAAGCCCTTTATTTCCCCAGAGTGAATTATTGCAGCGGAGTTGAACAATCCATCTTCCCCAGGGAAAACTGTTCCAAGGATGACCAACATTTCTCCTACTTCTCTAGAGATCTTATTCAGCAAAGAAACAGTCTCTGAAAGAAAGTCTTCTCTGAAAAGTAAGTCTTCGGGAGGGTAGCCAGTCAGACACAGTTCAGGGAATACTAGAACGTCACTCTTCATTTTTTCTGCCATCTTCACGTACTTAACTATGGAAGAGAAGTTCTCCTCCAAAGCCCCTACAGTTGGATTCATCTGAGCCAATGAGACTCTAATCTTCTCGTGCAAGGGAAACACCACTTCTTTCTTCCCTTTTATTACTTACTAAGGCTGAGTATGAATTCCTCTATTTTCTTCAGTCTTATCTCAGCATACACTTGCGTAGTAGACGGATTGCTATGTCCTAAGAGCTTTTGGACGTATTCCAAGGGCATCCCCATTTCCACTAGATTTGTAGCAAACGTATGTCTTAGCGTGTGGCAACTGAACTTAACTCCACATTTACTGGAAACTCTCCTAGCTATTTCCTTTAGATTACCTTCTTTAAAGTTGAATACTCTGTCTTCATCTCCTACTTCTTCGAGAACTTTCTTCAAGTTTTCTATTGCTTTACTGTTCCAGAGGAAAGTAACCCTGTCTTTCCTCCCTTTGCCTCTGACGTATATTCTGACCAATCCATTCGAGAACTCGAAGTCCCTCTTCCTGAGTTTGACTACTTCTGAGACCCTTAGCCCAGAGTAAAGCATCAATTCGAAGGCAACTTTCGTCTTCATCCTCTTTATACATGACATTATCTTACTTATCTCCGAGTTCGAGAGAGGTCTCGGAAGACTTCTTGGAATCTTTACCCTCAGGCCTTTCTGCTTGAAGGGATTTCCATCCACGAAACCCTCTTCCATGAGGAAGTCGAAGAAATTGGATAGAGCAGATATAACTGTGTTTATGGTTCTAGGAGAGTACCCCCTAGACATCAGAAATCTTCTAAATTCTCTGGCTTTCTTTGGATCGACCCCTCTTGGATCTCTCCCGAAGTATCGAGTGAAGAGACTCAATGCTCTCTTATATCTCTCAACGGTTTTCTCCGAAAGCCCTCTGGCTTTGAGCTCCATAAACCAACTTTCGAGGAGATCCATGTTTCCTTTTCGACCCTAGGTCACGTTTAAACTTTCCGATAGAACCATTTCATTTTCCATAGGACCGGCCAAGGTCCCAACACTTCACTTTCTTTACTCTAACTTCTCTCCTCGACCCAGCTTTGCGAGTACTCCAGTAGTAATGGTGCTAGGTCAGCCATATTGACAACGGGTGCTAACAGCTACGTGTAGGCTCCGGCAGGAGTATCAGTTGAGTACTAGGGAAAGTATCTAAAGCTCATGTATGTGCAAAGGAATTTGTGGAGTCTCTAAATTAAGTAAGTCCAAGCCAGTGAAGGTAGTAGAAGAGACAGACAGAAGGTAGTACAAATAACTAGTGAGAATACCATCCCCAGTAGTAAGGATAGTGAGAAAGAAGCATCTCAGTAGGAAGAAGAAACAGGCGAGAGCTTTTCTCATCGTTCCTGCCTGAGGAGCCAGAGAAGAGCTGAGAGAAGTTCAACTGAAGCCAGACTCAAATCTGGTTTACAACACAGTCGGGAACATTGGGTTCATACAGTCACCTTCAAGTCACCTGCACTACATTTCAGTCCGGAATAACGGTTTCGTCTTGACGTCATAGTAGCATTCTATGTACTCTCTCACGGGAAGAAGAGGTCAGCGACCTTGGCATTAAGCACCCACTTTGCATCATCACCTAGTAGCAAACACGTCGTTGTTCCCAGAGGGTATGAGACGTTCTTTAGCTAGTGTAGCCTACCTGATCAATCCAAATCCATTAGCTGTAACTCCAGACCTCTACTTACTAACTGTAGTAGTCTTCTTAGTTCTGTAGCCTCAGCAGTCCTGTTATTGTATTTGGTGTCACTGAGCCAAGAAACTAGAACTAATTAGTTTTTCTCTTTCTCAACAGGGACGTAGTATTTTTTCCCGGAGTACTCTACTACTTTGAGCCCTGGATGGTCCTTAATACTCGAATTCACCTTTATCGGGTGTACCTTAACTATTTCCGGAAGATCCTCCACTCTAACCTCTTGTTCTACGTCTTCAGACAGTACTTTGTAATTCAGAGAAGAAAACGCCTCCTTGAATTTATTCAGTGTTTCACTCGTTGGGAGAGTTACCCGTTTCTCAGACGGAGGCCTCACTGGGAGAGACAGGTAGGCAACTTCCGGATCTAGCTCTCCTATAAAGTGAGATATCTCCTCTATCTCCTTTTCTTTGTATTTGAAGTTCCCTATCACCATTGTTTCGGTTAGAAGCCTCCCTGAATACTCAGAGGAGAACTCTCTCATTCCTTCCATTACCTTATTGAGTGAGAGAGCTCTGTGTGGCCTGTTAATTTTCCTCCAACTCTCCTCCCTAACGGAATCTACTTTCAAGGAAACTAGGTCGGATTCCCATAGATCACGCCTTACATCTTCTCTGAATAGGAGGGAAGAATTTGTTATTATTGCTACTTTTACTCCTAAATCCTTTATTAGGGATATCTCCTCTCCGAGATTGGAATCTAAAGTAGGCTCGCCATTTGGAACGAAGGTGACGTAGTCTATTCCCCAATCAATGGACTTTAATGCACTCTCTAACTCTCTTAGGACACTCTCTGGCTCGTGAAACTTCCTCCTCTCTATTGTCAGGTTAGTGGTTCTCCCGGCTTGGCAGTAAATGCATGAGTAGGAGCAGTATTTCCTGAAAACGTTGTTTACTCCTAGACTCCTCCCCAACCTCCTAGAAAGAATTGGACCGAATATCGTTTGAACCCCCACTTCATTGACTGAACGAAACCGTAAAAAGTTAAGGGAACCTAAAGCCTAGAATATTTGGTACCATATTCCCTAGTCACTTTGGTGGCATGGGCTGGTGATTTCTACTCAAGTTGGCTCATCAAGAAGGATCTTGGATACAAATATATACTTCTACTCTGCCTTATCCTCTTTTACCTAGTTTCTTTGGTCTCTCTATCGGGAGGTGTTTCGAGGTAAATAAGACGTATTGTTAGTGCTAATTAGCTGATTTGCTTGGGAGAGCCAGCATCTCTCTCGTGAAGGTCCTCGAGAGGGAAGAAGCCTCGTTAGTAATACCTTTACACTCTTGTATCCAGTAATCACGGTCGCTTTGGCTTTTTCGTCCTAGGAGAAGAGCTAGATGAGGAGAAAGTGTTAGGAGTAGCCTTAGCGATGTTGGCAGTGTTCCTGATACCGAGTAGTCCTAACCATAAATAACCCTTCAAAAACGAGATACACTCGAAATCAAGTTGCAATGAGAGTGACGTTTTAGTCTCTAAAGTTTAAATGAAATAAGAGTAAAATAGACAAACTTGGTCTCCAATTGAGTTGGTTAAAAGCAAACGATCACGTCATTAGAATGGCTTCATTCCACGAGAGTATACTGGCATAAGCACAAAGGCGATGAACTTCTCTACGTTTTTGAAGGTCAATAACCATACAGCCAAGAGATGGAAACATAAATCTACCTGAAAAAAATGGAAGAAATGGGATTCTTTCATAGTACATCTTGACAATCATCTATATACTCCCCTAGTGATCTGGAAGAAAAACAAAGAAGAAATTAAATCAATCCCTGTAAAATTGAACAAAGGCGAGGCAAAATTCGTAAACGATTTGAGGAAGTTTCTAGATAGGAATAAAAACTTACTGGGAGGCATAGATATATTCTTGCTTAGAAATCTTTCAAGAAAAGGAATAGGATTTTTTATCGGCTCTGGATTTTATCCAGATTTTATTATATGGGTTAAAAACGGAAATACACAAAACATGATTTTCATAGATCCAAAAGGCATCAGAAATCTTGGAAATTTCAATGACGATAAAATTCAATTATGTGTTTCAGGTATAAAGGAAATAGAAAACAAAGTTAATGAAGAATTAGAGAGAAAGGGAGAACCTGTTAGTTTAACGCTGGATGCCTTTATCATATCCGTGTCCTCTTATGATGATATTAGAAATACATTTGGAGAAGGTAGGCACACAAAAGAAGAGTTTGAGAAGCATAATATACTCTTTCAGGAGGATGAGACATATATTAAGAAAATTTTTGAAAAAGCAGGAGTGATTTAAAAATGATTGAAACTTTCAGCGGTGTACAGAACTCTTCGCAAACTTCACATATCCTCAAAATGTTAGAAGAAATTTCGCCCAGATCTAAATATCCCCAGCCTTCCAAAATAAATTTGAAAATATTTTGTAAAAAGAGTATAATAATTTACAATAGAAGGAAAGGGAGGCTTAAAACACAGGAAAGGAGACACCTTTAAAATGGATTTGGGATACAAAAAACTTAACTTTGATACAACGCCAAAATGGAAGGATATGCGAATTTCGTATATACCGATAAATCT
>QMUK01000063.1 GCA_003660555.1 Thermococci archaeon | reverse complement strand
GATACGAGCATTTCCCTCACTCCCCATACTAAATTCTCCACATCACTCCTTCGCCAAATAGTTGGCGAATTCCTCTATTTCTCCCTTTTTACCTATGACTATAGCTCTGTCCCCCCTGTTTAAAACTGTATCACCTCTCGGGACTACCATTTCGTGATCTCTGAAAAGAGCCGCTATTATCACGTTCCTTGGTATCTCTAGCTCTGCTACTCTTTTCCCTATTACTTTTTTGTTAGAAACTTTGGTTTCCATTATCCTCTCCTCTCCGACTGAAGTGTGAAGTAAACTTGTTATTTTCGGCCTTAGGACCATGTTCTTCAATTCCTCTACCGCTAGGTCTGTAGGACAAACCAGCTCTTTGAATCCGAGTTCCTCGAACACTCTCTTGTGCTCTGGGTTATTTACTCTGGATATTATTCTGTCCACTTTGAATAGCTTAGCTAACTGACATGCCATCATGTTTGTGTGATCCTCTCCAGTAGCTGCTATGAACACGTCTATGTCCTCTATCACTTCCTCTAGGGTCTCCACGCTGGCTCCGTCTCCCTTTATGACTAACGCGTCAATCCTAGCTGCCAGTTTGTTGCATGTCTCTAAGTCCTTCTCCACTATTTTAACGTCTACCCCTTCCTCCGAGAGGTCCTCGGCCAGCTTACTTCCTATCCTTCCTCCACCGACTATTAAGACCTTCAGAGTCCTCAGCCTCTGGGGGGTCTCTGGGACTAAGGGATAAAAGGATTGCTGGGATACCAACACAGAGGTCAGTGAAGTGAAGCATCTCACTTTCGATGGGGAGTACATAGATGCTTTACTGTCGGGGAGGAAAAAGGCTACTATAAGGAGAAGCGCAAGGGGATTCAAGGAAGGAGACTTAGTCTACATCCACTCCGGAGGATACGTGATAGGAAAAGCTATCATAAAGCGGATCGAGAAGAAAAGACTGGGGGAACTTACCGAGGAAGACGCTAGGAAGGATGGGTTCCCCTCGAAAAAAGAGCTAGTTAGAGCCCTCAAGAGATACTACAAAGGCTTGGAAAAGGACTCTGGGCTATACTTGATAGAGTTCGAGATGACTGAGAAGTTTCAAGAACCCGTTTTCAGTTCCGACATGCCATACGACGGATACAATCCAATAGAAATAGCTAAGCTTAGTCTAGAAAAGGAAATTGGGCTAACTAGAGTAGAAAGAGCTATTTTAAGGTTTTTCCTCAAATCGGGAAGCATAAGAAAAGCTGCTATCAGGATGGGTGGAATGGAACAAAGGAAAGTTATAAGGGAAGTACTCAGGACCGCTTATAAATTGCTGAAGGAGAAGGGGTTCTTGAGTGAGTTGAAGAGGAGTGAGGATGAAAGGGGTGAATCGAATTGCTAGATATAAAACTGATAAGGGAGAACCCAGAATTCGTGAGAGAAAACCTGGAGAGGAGAGGTAAACCAGAAAAGATTCGGCAGTTAGATGAACTAATTGAGTTGGACTTGAAGTGGAGGAGAAAGCTAACGAATCTAAATGAAATGAGAAGGGAGAGAAATAAGATTTCCATGGAAATATCAGAAATGAAGAAAAAAGGTGTTGAAGTGCCAAGGAAACTTCTCGAGAAATCTAGGAATCTATCCAAAGAGATAGAGAAAGAAGAAAGGGAATTGAAGAAATTGGAAGAGAGGATCAAATTCCTATTGATGAGTTTGCCAAATTTGATTCACGAAAGCGTCCCATATGGTGAATCAGAAGAGGATAATGTCCCCATAAGATATTGGGGAAAGCCTAGAGTTTATGAGGAGGAATTAGAGCAGTTCCTAGCTATGACTAATGGGGAAGTGGAGCCCGAGGTTATAGGATTCAAGCCTAAAGTACACACGGATCTCCTATTGGAATTAGACGTTGCAGACATTGAAAGAGCTGGTAAGGCCTCCGGATCTAGGTTTTACTATCTGAAGAACGAGTTGGTACTACTGGACATGGCTCTAATGAGATTTGCCCTAGACAAATTAATAGAGAAGGGATTTACCCCAGTGATACCTCCGTATATGCTCAGGAGAAAAGCTGAAGAAGGAGTAACGGATTTCTCGGCCTTCGAGGAAGTTCTATACAAAGTGGAGGGGGAGGACCTCTACTTAATACCCACTTCGGAACATCCCTTAGCAGCGATGCACATGGAGGAAGTCTTGGAGGAAAAGGAGTTGCCATTGAGATATGCAGGGGTAAGCCCTTGTTTTAGGAAAGAAGCTGGAACAGCAGGAAAGGCTACAAAGGGGATATTCAGGGTCCATCAGTTCCACAAAGTGGAGCAGTTCTCCTTTACCCTCCCAGAACAGAGTTGGGAGGAGCACGAGTTCTTTCTAAAGAACGCTGAAGAGATGTACAGGGAGTTGGAGATTCCCTACGTAGTGGTGAACATATGCTCCGGAGACATCGGAGTCGCTGCAGCAAAGCAATACGACATCTTAGCTTGGATGCCCGGACACGGCAAATACAGGGAGGTAGTCTCTTGTAGTAACTGCACCGATTGGCAGGCTAGGAGGCTCAGAATAAGGTACAGGGCTAGAGATGGGAAGCTGAAGTTCGTCCACACTTTGAACAGTACTGCAATAGCCACCACTAGGACAATAGTAGCCATATTGGAGAACTTCCAGAGGGAAGATGGATCAGTTGAGATACCAAAGGCACTGAGGAAATACTGTGGATTCAAGGAGATCAGACCTAGTGAGAAGGAGATATATTCCTAATACCCTTAACTAGGAGAATAGATAGCAATAACAGTAGTATCGATAAAATTAGGAAAGAGATTGTTGCTCCTCTCAGGCCAAGTATCACTTCCTCGCTTCCGAAATAATCGTAAAAGTGTCCCGCTGTCAATGGGAATATAGCAGAACCTAGATTGGAAGATGTATTGGAAAGTCCCACTAAAGTTCCACTAGCTCTTTTGAATGCAGAGACGTTCCTTGTGAGTGGCATAGATCCCCAAGCAGAGAAGAACATGGCTAAGACTGAGGGGATTACTATTACCCTATAAGGAGTAGATATGAGGAAGAGACTCACTGACGCCATCACTGCTAATAAAAAGAGTGATCTCCTTATTCCCAGTAAATCTGATAGAAATCCGGAGGAAATTCCACTAACTACTCCGACTATTGATGAAGCCGTGAGTAAATATCCAAGTTCTGCCTTCGAGAGATTATGAACTTCTCTCAGGAAGATGTAGAGATACTCACCGCTTAGACCCATTAGTCCGCCTAAAAGGAATGCTGAAATTAGAATTAAATGTGGATTAATTATCTCATTCTCTGGAATTTCGTTAAGTGTTCTACTTGGGTTATTTTCTCTATTTCTATTAGAGAGAAACAAGATTGAAAAAAGCGCAGATATAAAGTAAAGGATTGAACTTAGCAGAATGAACTCTTGGTTACTCAAGGGTAAAGCTCCATAAAGAGAGTACCCTATGCTCGAACCTACTCCAGCGACTGTGAAGTATAAACCCAGAAAGGTACCTCTTTTTTCTCTGGGAGATGTCAATCCAACTATCACTTGCACAGTGGGCCAAAAGATTCCAGAAAACATACCATGGAGGAAGTTAAGAGAAATTATCATCCTTGAATCCTGGGACATATACAAAAGGAGGGACACTATGGATGTTGGAAATAGTAGCGTTGAGGCTATTAGATTTCTCAATCTCGGGTACTTGTCCCCAATTAGTCCCCCAATCGGGGATGATACTGCTCTAGCCAACATGAATCCTGTAGTGAGGGATGTAACTTCCAGGGCTGTTGATCCTAGGTCCATTCTAAGTTTGAATGCTAATGCTGGCCTAATTAGGGAGAAGGCCATCCCAGAAAATAAGACTACTACGAGGCTCGTTCTTAATGTGTTCAACACATCTCCTCCTGTTATCTAGTCCCATTCTTACCCGTGATGTGCTGCTAATTATTGTAGTTAAATAAGTAAATAATTTTGTTCGAAAGAATCGACAAGCTGTTCAAGAATATTGAATAATTAAAAAACAAAAAATAGTTAGGTCGGGGAAGAAAGAGCTATCTTCCCGAGCTTCCTGGGTAGTCCTTCACAAACCTTATTTTCACTTTGACTTTCACCTGTTGCTCTTGGTTATCTGGCTCGTTGTTTTCATCGTCGTCTAGCCATATTACTACGTATCCCTCTATCTCTTTGTCCTTTGGCTCTATTACCACACAGTGTGGACACCAGTCTAGCTTGACTATCTCCCATTCTAGGCCCATTGCCTCGAAGGTGTCTCCGACGTGGTATACTGGGTCATCCGTGAAGTCGTCGTCGTCCACTGGGTGTAACCTAATGGAGTCTGCCTTCCCGTCTCCGTCTGAGTCAGTTATCAGGAACTCGTAGTCGTACTCCCAGTCTCTGTTAAAGTCTATTAGTCCGAAACCATATCTCATGGTCGTATCTACGTCTATTCCGGTTATGTTCTCTACTGTGGGGAAGAACGGGTCTCCGTCTACTCCACAGAACTCTGGGAAACATCCCTTTCCTGGAGATATTGAACCATTAGCGCAGCTGAACATACAACACTTCTGTAGACCATAGAACCATTCTCCATCTTGGTCCACTGCTAGTATGTACATATATTGGTCGTCTCTGAAATCATTATCTGCTCTGTCATGCCAGAATACTCTATCCTCTGGTTCGAAAACGCCGTCTCCGTCCCAGTCTACTAGGAGATACTCCACGTCGTTGTACATAGCATACATTATCTGAGGTTGCACCATTGGTCCTGCATACGGGACTACTCCAGCTATGTTCTCTAGTAATATGAACGTATGCGTGCTAGTGGCATATCTCACGAAGTCTCCATTGGGGTCTATCTCATAGAGTTGAGCTCCCGGTATTATGTAACTCAGATCCTGAGCAAAAGAGCCCCATAGATCTAGGCTGCCATCATTGTCCCAGTCCCTGAGTACCATTTGGAAATTAGGATTATATCCGATAGGAGTTATGTAGTTCACTGGATCGTCCCAGAAGTCGTCATCTAACATCCTGTGTAGGTAAACTACGTCGAATCCTGGGGTCGGCATCATGTCTGCAACTAGCCACTCCGTATTCGTAGTAGAATTCACTCCGTACTTGTAACCGGTATCCGTAGGTATCGCATCTAAGCCGTACTCTGATACATACGGGTCGAGTGCATATATTCCGCTCAGTATCTCAGTTGTCAGGGGATTCGGGGGTGCTGAATCCTCCCATGCTAGCCACAATTCCACCGTGTCTCCCGGGGTAGGTATCATAAACTCAGCCATTTCTGAGTCGTCGTCTAGGGCTAGTATCCCTCTGTACTCCTCTATGTCTATCAGCTGATAGTACTTGTTATTCCACTGTATTGTCCTTCCTATGCCATCTCCTATGTCCACAGTGGCTATTGCTGTGTCTGTTAGTGCTCCTCCCAAGGTTGGGTCAATTACGAAAGTTCCGTATGGTGTCGCTGTGTCAAAGATAACTAGGTTATAGGAAAATCTACCAGCTACTCCGTCCTCGGATGGTATTATAACGAACTCAGGATCGTCTGAGTCCAGTCCATCCTCATCTATATCTATTTGTCCCCAATAGATTATGTTGGGTGCATCAGTATCAAAAGTTCTTCCGTGTACTGGATCCAAACATATCTCAGCTGGATTTGCAATGCAGTTGTCAGATACTGTAGGACAGTTATTTACTCCTGGTTCGCAAGCTGCAGCGATGGCTCCTATTATCCTTATTTCCTCCTCCATTAGTACTTCTTGTATCGATGCAGATGCCATAGAAGTTATTTGGGGAGTCTTCATAGCCAACTGGGTTATCTCGAACTTCTTTCCTGGGTTACATATTTGCATGTTGAAGTCTATTACGTCTTCTCCTTCTGGTATGGTTCCTATTTCTATCACATCGTTGTATGGGACATTAGAAACCCACCAGCTCATATCCTCATCCATTAGTTTCATTTTCATCGAGGTCCTATTCCCTGCTACTCCAGAGGCATTTATTCTCAGAGTGTGGGTTGTAGCACTCATTGGACACTGGCAACCTGAACAATCTCCTGAGGGATAGACGTTCGCTACTATTGCATTAGGAGTTACTGAGAAACCCCCTGCCTCTCCTCCACATCCACTCACTGTGACCTTAACGTGGAAGTCCGTGTCTCCGCTTTGAGGAGAGAACCTAACCACCCTCACCTTCCACTTTCCTTTTAGGGTGGGGCTCCCAACTTGGTCCCAATTGCTCGCGAACTGTATAGTTATTCTCTCTGGCTTACTAGTGTATCCTGTGTAACTGGCTGATGTTATCCCATTTACTGGGGAACAATTTCCTTTACCATTGCAGAGAATTCCGTCATTGCCTGGGACTATTCCAGAGAGACATGGTCTTCCATTATATCCGTTGGTTATGTCCTCTCCCACCATGTAGGTACCGTCTGGTGCGAAGAGCAGTAGATCTATGTCTGCATTACCGTTCCAAGAGAGCTCTATGGTCAACTGTGGGCTTTGGCAATTTACTAGGCTGAACTCATAGTCCTTGTAATCACAGTAGCTAGTCAATGTCCCGTCCTCATCTACTAAAACATCTGCTTTACTCATTTGCGGACTTTGGGACAAAACAACCAGCAAACTTACTCCTAGCACCACTAACCAAGTCCTTCTCCTCTTACTCAAGCTCAACACCTCCGCCCCCTCCGAGGGGCTTTCGCCCACTTTCCCATATCTCATATGATATATATATTTTTCGAGAAATTCCATCTTAGCTTCCTCTGAATACCATACTATGATATTGTAGGGTGTATTCCAAGTAAGCTTTGGCCGAGAGAGAGTTGAGCTTCTCGGATCGAGCTAACCTCGAGATGGGGAAAACCTCTTTATCACGGAGAGTACTTTGATTTCCTCCCTATCAGCCAAGTCAATTGCGGAAGAATCTGCCCTCATACACAGAATTGTTCCATTTACCTTCCTCTTCGGGAATTTCTCCCTGAGAAGCTCAATTTTCTCCATGAAGGAAAGAAGATCTCTCTTCCTAAGAGTACTCTTTACTTTCACTGCAATTAGTTCCTCGTCCCTGAAAATCCCATCTATTTCCATTCCTTCTATTTCAACTCCTCTTATTTCGTCTAAGTCAAGTCCAATTTCCCTTAGTTCTGTGGAGAATCTGTCCAAGAGATACGTTTCAACCAGAGTTCCGACCGTTTCCTCTACCCTGCCCAATCTCTTGTTATGTTCTGCTAGTATCCCGTATAGTTCCTCTAGTCTCTCGTTTATTCTCTTTATTTCTTGCATTATCTCCTCAAACTTCCTGTCGTGTTCCTCTAGTCTCTCCAATATTTCCCTGTATCCTATGAGGCCAGCCACAGCCAACCTGAATTCTTCGTCCTTTTCTAGCAATTCCAAGAGCTTGGCCTTCTCCAATGAGTGTCCCTTCCTTCCCTATGGGGGCAAGTCATAAAAAGCTTGTCCGTCGGCTCAAGGACGTGGGGAGATGTCCGAGAATGAAAAGTTACTAGAGGTAATTGAGCTGTTGGAGAAGGAATACGGAATTCCCAAAGTAAAGAGAAGCGGGGCAATAGAGACGATGGTCAAAACCATACT
>QMUK01000062.1 GCA_003660555.1 Thermococci archaeon | reverse complement strand
TTGTTGGATCGAAAAGGAAAACTGGTTAGAGGTAGGAATGACGAATGAGGTAAGAAAATACGAACTCGCCCCAGATATGGGAGATGCAAGTATAGCCTCTGAAATAGCTTATGAAGGGGAAAAAAGTGTAAAAATAGTCTCATATGAGATTCCTCCAGGCTATAGGGAACTAATCGTTGCCGTTGCCCATTACGTTCGGAGACAATCCAGTGTGAAAGAGGGTGTATATGAAGTTGGGGCTTGGTTCTATGTCCCTGAAGACAGAGACCCATTAGTCATCGTAGGTATGGAATACCATCCGTCGTGGATTATCCAGTATTTCGCCTATGCAGCAATAGATGCAAGGGACGGCTCTGTACTGGTGCCAAACCCGAAAGGTTGGACAAAAGTAGGTCAGGTTGAATTTGAATACAATAAATGGTTCGAAGTTTGGGTGACCTTTGATATCACAGGAAGCAAAGAAAGATTTTCGATTGGATATAAATCTTCATCTGAGGAAAAAACTTTCGAAGGAGATGTATGGGTTGGATATTACAATCCCCACTACAAAGGACATAAAGCCTTTAATTTCTATGCTGGGTTAGTTAGCTTCGATAATAGAGGAGAACAGGAAGTATATCTTGACAATTTCTATGCAAGGAGAATCGAGTCTCGAGAGTGATTTCTTTTAAAGAAGGTGGTTTTGAGTACGAAAAAATATTTGATTTCCAGAGAGTTGGCAGACCGAAATGCGCACCCCGGGTATGAATGGCATTTGGAAAAACCTAAGACCACTACAGAACTTCTCCTCTCGGGGAGTGGGAGCGCAAGACTATGGACGGTCCCTCAGCTCGGCAAGAGTGTGAGGGGTGTTTTGGTCGCCCAGATTTTATCCACTGGAACATCCTCTAAAGAAATTTCTGCTTATTTTGCCTTCCCGAAGGACAATTTGGGGAAACTGATGCAGGTGTATGGTTAGATGTTGATCTCTACGATCGTGAAAGTGGTAAATGGTATATTATAGTGAGTTTCAACGGCGAGAAACTCATGTATGGAACAAGCTAGGGGCAACTGGGGCAAATAAGTTACAAATCTTTAGATGACGAATTCACCATTGATTTCAATAAATAGTATAAAGCGGAATTGGCTGCGGATTTCAGCAAATTTGGAGAGATGAAATGATCTTTAAGCTATACATTGATTGTAAGAAATTTGGTGGAATTTGGTATAAAAATGGACGCTATTGTGGCGAAGGAAATTTGAATGGTAAAATTATGCTAATTGTTTGGCGCTGGAGAAAAAGAAGGTAAAGAGGGGAAGGAATGTTCGTTGATCCTCCAAGGGAAGTATTGGGTGAATTGCTGAGAGCAGCTTTATGTGACAAATCTAATCTATTTGATCTTCTAATTATTAAATGTACTCTTCCGAGACACAGAAAGTCCAAGCTGATGAAATTAAAGCTTACAGTTTCACCAATGAGAAACTATCGTGGGGAAGGAAAGTTATGTAGGAGTGGATGATATTATACTGCAGGGGAGATTGGGAACTCATATCCGTTATCAGGTGATGGAGGTGAACTACACTAGATTGGGTGCTTCCCAATGAGTTTTTCGGATGAAAACTGCATAAGGAGGTGTTAAGATGAGGGTCGTCATTATTTACGATAATACAACTTCAAGGGCTGGGCTTAAAGCCGATTGGGGATTTTCCGCACTTGTGGAAACTGAAGAGAGAAAAATCCTCTTCGATACTGGAGCAGATGGAGGGATCTTACTCTCAAATATGCAAAAACTTAAAGTCGATCCGGAAAAAATCGAAGACGTCTTCATTTCTCATCCTCATTGGGACCACATAGGTGGTCTACCATCTTTTCTCCGATTGAATAACAAGGTGAAACTCTGGATTCCTTCCTATTTTCCTGAAGCAAAAAATGCAAGGGAAATCATTGAAGTGAAAAAACCCACAAAACTTTACGAAGGAATTTACTCAACTGGTGAACTTGATGGAATAGAGCAATTCCTCTGCGTTGAGACGAGAAAAGGCATTTTGATAATAGCAGGATGCTCACACCCAAGAATGGGACATATCCTTAAAGAGGCTTCTCAATTCGGTAAAGTCTATGGTATAATAGGAGGCTTACACGGAACTAGACCTGAATCCCTGAAGGAATTGGAATTGATTTGTCCAACCCATTGTACTCAGTACAAATCAGAGATGAGATCTCTTTACCCTGAAAAATACATTGAGGGAGGGGCAGGAAAAATAATTGAGGTGGAGTAGAATGAATCTCAAAATCTTAATTTTAGCAGGAATCTTAATTTTAGCAGGAATAGGAATTTGGTTTTCAATACAAACCGAAAAAATAAAACCAGAACAGCCAAAAATGAAGGCTTTGCCGAATATTTCTATCGAGTCAAAGGGGGAGGAAAAACCTGAAATAACTTTAATCTCTGTTTATGACAACTATCAAGTAAATCCAGAACTTAAAACTGATTGGGGCTTTGCTACTGTAATAAAAACTCCTAAGGAGCTAATACTCTTTGATACCGGAGGAAACTCAGAAATTTTGCTTTCTAATATGGAAAAACTAGGTATTGATCCTACCTCAATAAGGAAAGTAGTCATTTCTCATATTCATGGTGATCATTTAGGAGGATTGGAAGGTTTTTTAGAGAGAAACAGTAATGTCACTGTCTTCGTTCCGAGCTCATTTCCTCAATCTATTAAAAGTATGATAATTCAGAAAGGAGCAAAATTTATAGAAATTTCAGCTCCAAGAAAAATTTCTGATTTTGTTTACACAACTGGAGAGCTTTATGGACCTCCAGAAGAGCAATCCTTGATCATTGATTCGAAAAGGGGATTGGTAGTTATTACAGGCTGTGCTCATCCTGGGATTGTGAACATTGTAAGGAGAGCTAAAGAATTGATGAAAAGAGATAAGGTATACTTGGTTCTGGGAGGGTTTCACCGCCCTCCTATATCTTGTGTTAAAGAATTTAGGGAATTAGGGGTGGAAAAGGTTGCACCATCTCATTGCACAGGCGATTCGGTCAGAGAAGCCTTCAGAAAGGAATATAAGGAAAATTTTATTGAGTACGGAGTGGGAAAAACAATTGAAATCAGATAAGAGGTACACTCGACTTGCACTTCGCCTAACAGGTGATGAGAGGAAAATCGAGATTCCCAAAATACTTTCGATATTCCTTTATGCAAAACGTAGGTGAAACCCCAAAGGGGATGATAAAGCGAGTAATGAGACACATTTGTCATTCACTACTTCCGATCCCATCATTCAATCAAGTTATTTACGTTTTATCTTGTCTTTTTTAATTGTTCGAGGACATTCTGGTAGTTCTCCCGTTTCACAGTATTTCTTAAACCGTTCTAACCATAGAGGTGCCTCATGGCTTTTGACGAACTCGACGAATTTCGTAAGTCTGTCCATTGTTTCCTGCCTCACCACATGCTCGATTTCACACGCGTCTTCATCAGCTACTTCTTCGTCAACACCAAGCATAATGAGAAATTCTCGTAACACTTTATGTTTTTCTGATAATCTAATTGCCAATTTCTCTCCTTCTTCGGTGAGTGTTACTCCTCCGTGCTTTTCATAATTTACATACCCTTTTTCGCTTAATTTGCTGAACATTTCCGAAACTGCAGAAAACCCTACTCCAAGTGCCTCTGAAACATCTTTCACCCTAGCATAGCCTTTCTTCTTAACTATTTCATAAATGACCTCTATGTACTGCTCTGTTCTTCTCGTCACCATTTTTCCACCACTGCATTTTGTTCGTAAGGCTGGTGGTGACATGTTTATGGGACATTGCACGAATTGATATTTAATAATTACTGTGTCATCCCAGCCTCAAAATTCTTTTCACCCTCCCTATGGAAGAGAGAGTATGCTAGAATGAGGGAGTTAGACGCAGACTCTGCGGCCTTTTTAGAAGTTATGGTCACTCAATACATAATGATTGATTCCTGATGTTCACAGAGTTTCATTGAAATTTTCCCTTCTCCTCGAGAGCCTCGACGAAGCTCATGTTCCAACACTTTTTGTAACACGTCTTGGAATTATTTTTTCTTCGCCCAGCACACGGGAGTTAAAAAGCAATCGCGAAATTGTTTGTCGTTCTCAGCTATTTACCTCCCTTTATGTATAACGCGGCCACTACTGCGTGGACATCCAAGAATTGAGAGGAAAGCTACTCCACTTGTTGTATCTTCCTTCAGTTCTTCTACGCTTCAAAACTTCAAATCACTTGGCTAAAAACACATTCCTGACGTCTTCCCATTCTGAGCAGATCTCTTCTTTGTCGCCGGTTCTAGTATATCAAATTTCACTTTTCCTCTCAGTTCAAAGAAATCCTCTGGGGACACTTCTTTCACAGCCACCTCGAATTATTCGCCAGTAGATTTTCGCGGATGGAAGACGTAAAGTTACTTGAAGTAATGTCCTTTGATAACTCTTTAAGTTCTCGTTGCTCATATTTGTCACCTTTAGACCAATC
The DNA here is from genome assembly GCA_003660555.1 of Thermococci archaeon. Classification (GTDB taxonomy): domain Archaea; phylum Hadarchaeota; class B88-G9; order B88-G9; family B88-G9; genus B88-G9. Next base: position 3,276 of record QMUK01000062.1, on the reverse strand, counting down.
TAGTCTTCTTGAATTCGTCTTCGTTTCCATTCCTAGTCTAGTTCTAGTGATGTGCCTGAAACAATCCCTAGAGCTGGGAGTTGGGAGATTACTGATTAATCTCGGAGATCCCTCACTAGACTCCTTGTTCCCATTTTCGATGTTCCAATTGCGTTGCTATAGATGTGCAAGCCATGCACAACCATATCCGTGGCTTCTTCATCTGTGACTTCGCTATATCATCTGCTGTTATCTCCACCTTCTTCCATCGTTTAAACAATCGTTTTTAGTCCTAGTAGGCGAGCTTCTACTAGCAGAGATGATGCCATGAAACAAAACGGTGAATTGCGATGATCATCTCGCCTAATTCGTTTCCCATTCTGTGGATTCTCCTGAGCACATTAACCCCCTTGATTAAGTTCGGTATACTTCATACCCTTCTCAGTTAGCTTATACATCTTGACTTCGGAAGATAGAACATTACACTTTACCGGACATGCGTTACAATCCCTTCCACAGTCTATTTCCTCGAGATATCCTTGATGGACCATGAAGTCGATCACAGCCTTAAGAGTAGAGGTTCCCATGTCCAACTTCTTACTGAGGGCGTCCGTGTTCACGGTATTCTCTTCGCTTATTATTGACAGAATTTTTCTCATTTTGTTCAAGTGTCTCCCCCACTCCCTGTTGGCTGGGATTCCTCCTTCATACCATCCATTTTCTCCTCCGACTCTACCAGTTTGATGTAGTAGAGCACGAGAAGCGAAAAGGGTAGCAAGAATATGGATGGAATGTATGGAGCTGAATAGCTTGCTAAGAAACCCTCAAGGGTATTGAACCACCCTCCTTCCTCTCCACCCGGGATGGATTCCAGTATCATGCTAAATATCTTCATCCCTGCGATGATCCATATCATCACGCTTGCCATTACGGTCTTCGCTAGCTGGTGGATGTCTGAAAAATTCTGAATGCTCGAGAGATAGAATGTTCCAGCAAAGAATAAAATCAGTCCTCGCCAGAGAAGGAACTCGCCGGACATTTCCATGATTCCCCACTCAAAGCTCCTCCCTGTAACGCCTAGTAGCATTTCTGCTATGCCAATGCCTAGTACCACAGCCCCGAGGATTGCGAAGTATACGCGCCCTATTTCGAATTTCATTTCTTTGTTCAATTTCATGCCACCCCCAGGATGATCCATATGAGGCGTATCAGTCCGCCCCATAGGAAGATCACCGCAATCAGTGCACCAAGGCCTCCGAACAGATATTGAGATACTCCCTTCAAGCCTCCCTCTCTACCTTCTCTTATCAGCATTGCAAAGGTTGCTACGCATGGGAAATACAAACTGACGAGAACGACTGAAGTAACCAACTGAGGCATTGTCATCTCAATAGCTGAAAGCTGCGCTACTGCTAAGTCTTTTCTCAGGAATGCCGCTACCAGAGGACCTACAGTTTCTTTAGGCACTCCGAACCACCCACACAGGAGAGGCTCGAGTAAATTAGCCAGCCATCCCAGAAAGCCTGTTAGGTACATCAAATTAACTATTATCACACCTAAGAGAACAAATGGGATGGCAACTTTGAAGAAGCTCTTTACTCTCATCCACAATTTCCGCGTCACATTCTTTGCAATGGGCCTTTGGTATGGCGGTACGTCCAGCAGAATTTCCGGCGACTTACCTGGTAATAGTCTATCGAGGATAAAGCCGAAGACGAAGAATCCAGCTAATAGGTATAGCATCACAAAGCCGACGTGTCCTGGTATTACTTTAAACATGATGCCTAGTTGAGCGCCGCAAGGTATGAATATCGCTAGCAGTACAGCCATCATAAAGCGTTGTTTCCCGGTCTCTAGGGCCCTAGTAGCTATAACGGCAGGAACGTTACATCCTAACGAAAGAATCATCGGAATCACCGCAAAACCGTGTAAGCCGATCTTATGCAATACGGTATCAACAAGAACGGCGAGTCTAGGCAGGTAACCGGTATCCTCCAATATTATGAGGAATAGATAAAAAGCGACTATTGCAGGTAGCACTACACCTATTGCTACGAAAAGTGCACTCGTCAATACTCCGAATGCTTCAAAGCAATTATCTGCCGCAGGGTCGCCTACGAAAATGTAATACAGCCATCCACCTTTACCTGGGAAGACCTCTTGTAACCAAGGCAACCAATGATTATCGAACAACTTAACAAGAAATCCGTCTGTGAAGAAGCCCGCAAACGCACCAAAGAAAGACCAGAATCCGTAAAGCACTGCGATGGCAATCGGTATTCCTGTTAAAGGTTTGACAGTAATATCTGCTATTGCGTCCTTCAGCCTGTACCTGTATTCTCCGTATTTCACAACCTGCTCTGCAATCTTATCTATCAGGTCCCATCTCTCATCTACCGTGAGCTTCATCTTCTACCCCTCTAGATTTCTAACTATTCTTTCGATATCGACCGGAGAAGCTTCTTTGATCCTAGATACCAGTTCTCTTATCCCCTCTCCGCTCACCGCAATCGTGGGTACAACAGGCACTCCGAGTACTCTTTCCAGTTTCTTTGCATCAATCCATACGCTCTTCTCCTTTGCTATGTCCCACATGTTCAGTGCGATCACGACGGGATAGCCTTCTTCGATTATTTCAAGTGCGAGATAAAGCCCTCGCTCCAATTTGGTGGAATCTATTATACAAACGACGACAGAATCTCTATTCTCCTTGAGGATCTTTACCGCGACCTCTTCCGCTACGTCTTTTGGTTCAAGAGAGAATGTCCCAGGCACGTCTATTACCTCAACATCCTCATCGTCTAATCTCATGTATCCCCTCGTATAATCAACGGTCGTGCCCGGATAGTTCGATTCAATAACTTTCGCCCCTGTAAGGCGGTTAAAAATAGCGCTTTTGCCGACATTTGGGTTGCCCATGAGCAATATCTTCACTCTTCCACCTCCACGATGATCCCATCGGCAATGCCCAATCCCAATGAGACGGAATATCTATCCACTGTCACGACTACTGGCCCCTTTATCGGCTGCTTCGTAGCCATCTTGAGCCTTACACCAACTCTGATACCCATTCCTGCTACTTTATTTCGTAAGTCTCCTTCTATACTTTTTACCACGCCTTCCTCTCCATAATCCATCTCAGACAGCTTTTTTCTCATGTTATCACACCCTCACCACTCTGATTCTTCTCGCAGCACCTCTACCAATACAGACCACGTTCCTGTTAACCTCGATGACTACCGGACCGTGGGAAGATATTGCCCTGACAAAAGCGCCTTCAACTATTCCTCTTAGGGC
>QMUK01000061.1 GCA_003660555.1 Thermococci archaeon | reverse complement strand
TCCGTAGTTCATTTGAGATAGCCTAGTGTAATGTCTAACTACTTCCACCTCAGTGACCTGTGGAAGCTCCGGTAGATCCTTCCTTCTCAGATTTGGGGGTATCTCGTCCTCTGGGTTCCCTATCTCGTCCTTTATCTCTTTTTCTACTTCTGGGATTATATGTCCTATTTTTCCTTCCTCACTCAGTTCGAATATCAAAGGCTCTATTTTCTCTTTGTCGTATTGCCATCTAGCCTGTCTAAACACTATATCGCCTCCAAAACCTCTCTAAGAGAACTCAAGAAGAAGTCCAAGTCTTCTTTGTTGTGTGTTTCACTGACGCTCAGGAGAGATACTCTATTCAGACCTATTGCCTCGAGGTCTATTCCCCCTTGTATGCCTCTCTCGAGCAACAGTTCGTTTATTTTACTCACTTCCACCGGGTATTTAACTGTGAAGTCTCTGAAATGCTTTGAGTTGAAAATTGGGGAATCCAGTCCTAATTCCCTATTGATTTTCCTCCTGAGGTAGATAGAATTCGATAATATTCTCTCCCCTATTCTCTTTAGGCCCTTAGGTCCTATTAGAGATAAGTAGACTGCTGTTGCCAAAGCACAGAGTGCTTCATTAGAGCATATATTTGAGGTGGCTTTCTCCCTTCTTATGTGTTGCTCTCTGGTTTGAAGAGTCATTACAAATCCTCTTACCCCGCTCTTGCTTTCCGTCATTCCTATTAGTCTCCCAGGCATATTCCTTATGAGTTTCATGTCTCCTCTACAGGCAAAAACTCCTAGTAAGGGTCCTCCGAAGTTCATGTGGTTTCCCAGAGGTTGTCCTTCACCTACAGCTATGTCTGCCCCGTAATCTCCCGGACTCCTTAACAGTCCCAACGAAAGGAGATCTACTCCCACTACATAGAGTGCCCCAGCTTTATGGACTATCTCTCCAATTTCCTCGACTCTCTCTTCTATAGGACCTAGGAACGTTGGGTTCTCAACGTAAAGTGCCGCAACATCCTCTCCAATCTTTTCCGAGATTTCTTCGATATTGGCTTGGCCAGTCTCTCTCGAATACGAATACTCATCTATTTTCAGCTTCCCAGAGATATAGGTTTCCACTACTGCTCTTCTCTCGGGAGAAATGTTCTCGGGTAGAAGTACTCTTCTCCTCCTAGTTACTCTAGAGGCCATTAGCATTGCTTCAGCTATGGAAGTACCCCAATCGTACATGGAAGAGTTGGCTACCTCCATCCCTAGGAGCTCTGCAATCATGCTCTGATATTCGAACAGAGATTGAAGTAGACCTTGGCTAATCTCAGGTTGGTAGGGTGTGTAAGAAGTATAGAACTCAGATCTAGACACTATCTCGTCCACAACTGCTGGGACGTAACTCTTGTATACTCCTCCACCACAGAAGAGTCTAAGCTCCTTGTTCTTTTCCAAAATTCCGTCGAGCTTTCTCAGGACTTCCATCTCGGAAAGAGGTTCTGGAAGATCTATGTCGACAATGAACTCCTTTACTCTATCGTATAGGTCGTTCATGTCCTTTCCTATGTATTTTAACATCTCTTTCTTCTTAGGTAAGTTCGGGAGGAAAGGATGCAATCCTAATCCTCCTTTATTATGTCAGAATACTCTTTTGGACTTAGTAGCTTATTTTTCTCTTCTTCGTCCTTTATTTCTAGTCTCAGAATCCATCCCTTGCCATAGGGATCCTCGTTTATTATCTCAGGAGAGTCTATTACCTCTTGGTTTATCTCTATGACTTTTCCTGAGAGAGGTGCGTATATGTCTGAGGTGGCCTTGACGGATTCCACTACTCCCAAGACTTGGCCTCTCTCGACTTCGTCTCCTACCTCAACGCTAATCTCGAGATATGTTATATCTCCCAAACTCTTCTGTGCATAATCTGTTATTCCTATTTTGGCTTCTCCATCAATTATTTCAGCCCATTCATGCTCTTTGGTATAAAGGAGATTGTCTCTTACTTCATACGTCATTTTCTCACCCTCCCAATCCCATATTTTTCTCTATCGAAAAAGGGCCAGTTTCTGAGTTCTGCCTCTACTTCTCTGTTTCTGATCTTCAAATAGATTTTTCCCTTGTAGTCTGGGGGTATATATCCCATCCCAATCGCTCCCGATGTCGGAGAATAGGTTCCACTAGTTACTTCTCCTATTTTCTCTCCCTCTAGACTAAGTATTTCCTGTCCTCTCCTTGGTATCCCTTTCTCCAATAATGCAAAGCCTATCCTAGTCTTATCAACTCCCATCTCCATTTTCTCAATTATTTTCTCTCTCCCTATGAATTCCTTCTCTTTAGAAACGACAAATGATAGTTTTGACTCTATTGGAGATATTTCCTCAGATATCTCATTTCCATAGAGGACGAATCCGGCTTCTATTCTGAGACTATCTCTAGAGGCTAGTCCGCAAGGTTCCACTCCCATGTCAATGAGTTTCCTCCATATCACTCGGATTCCCTCTGGATCTGAGAATATCTCAACTCCATCTTCTCCAGTATATCCTGTCCTCGAGATAGTGACTTTCTCACCGAAGAGTTCGTCCTCTTGAAACTGGAATCTCCTTATGGAGAGGGAAAGACCTGCTTCGTCTAGTAATTCGATAGAATTTGGTCCTTGAAGTGCTATTAGTCCAATTCTTTCTGTAATATCTTTTATTTTTAGGTTTCCCCATAACTTAGAGAGGTTTTTGATCCAAAGATATATCTTCTCCCGATTAATGGCGTTAACGACTAATAAGAATTCGTTCTCCCCAGTTCTAAAAATTATCACGTCGTCTTTTATTCCTCCCATTTCGTTGCATATGACTGTGTACAGAGATGAGCCCTCCTCCAATTTTGAGATGTCCGAAGTCACTAGGATTTGAATGAAGTCCTCAGACTTATCTCCACTCACAGATATCTCTCCCATGTGGGAGACGTCAAACATGCCACGATCTTCTCTCACTGCTAGATGTTCTTTCATAGCTCCCTTATACCAAAGTGGCATTTTCCATCCGGCGAAATTACCCATTCTAGCCCCTAATTTGAGATGTTCCTCATACAGAGGAGTTTTTCTCTCTTCGATCAATGGCTTCCCTACAAGCAGTTAGAAGAGAAGACTTAAATCTTTCCTAGAGTTTCACTCGGGGGCATCTCATATGGACGCATTGGAGAAATATCAAGAGGTTTTTAGGTTAATTTCGGAACATCACAAATGGATGAAAGAAACAATCAACTTAATAGCTAGCGAAAACATAGTTAGCCAGGCTGTAAAGGAGGCCATGATCTCGGACTTCTCCCATAGGTACGCTGAGGGGATGCCTGGGGATAGAGTATACGCTGGGTGCAAATACATAGATCCCGTAGAGGAAATAGCAATGGAATTGGCTAAGGAGCTCTTCGGGGCAGAACACGCCAACGTACAGCCTGTATCTGGCGTGGTGGCAAACTTGGTAGTCTACTCCGCTCTCACTGAGCCAGGAGACAAAATGGTTGCCTTGAAAATACCCAGTGGTGGGCACATAAGCATGGGAAAAATCGGAGCTGCAGGAAAAGTGCACGGTCTAAGGCTACTATACTTCGAGTTCGACAATGAAGAGATGAACATCGATGTAGATAAGTCATCGGAAATAATAAGGAATGAAGAGCCAAAGCTAGTACTGTTTGGTGCTAGCGTATTTCTGTTCCCACATCCCGTGAAGGAGTTAAGTGAAGTAGCGAAAGAAGTTGATGCTTTCGTTGCTTACGATGCCTCCCACGTTTTAGGTTTAATCGCAGGAGGGAAGTTCCAAGATCCATTGAGAGAGGGAGCTCAGGTTATTTCAAGCAGTACTCACAAGACTTTCCCAGGACCTCAGCACGGAATGGTCCTCTGCTACGATGATTTAAGAGAACGAATTGATAAAGCGACTTTTCCTGGCTTAGTGAGCAATCACCATTTGCACAATGTGGCTGGATTAGCCATCGCTCTAGCTGAGATGATGGAATATGGAAAGGAGTACTCCAAGAAAATAATTGAGAATGCTAAATCTCTAGCCCAAGCGTTGTATGAAAGAGGATTCGATGTGCTCTGTGAACACAAAGGATTTACAGAAAGCCACCAAGTAGTGGTAGACGTGACTAAGTACGGACTAGGGGGAGATTTAGAGAAGAAATTGGAGAGGGCTAACATCATAGTAAATAGGAATCTCCTACCTTGGGATCTCGCTGAGGGGAGAAATTTCAGGAACCCCGGGGGTCTAAGACTCGGTACTTCTGAGGTAACTAGACTTGGAATGGGGAAGTCTGAGATGGAAGAAATAGCGGAATTCATGAAGAGAGTCATAATAGACAAAGAGGGGGAGAAGAGAGTGGCAGAAGACGTTAGAGAATTCAGAAGAGAGTTCCAAGAAGTAAAATACTGTTTTGAATCTGGGAAAGCGTATGAATATCTGAAAATAAGGGGATGGGCTTGAAGTTGGAGATAGTAGGTCTGGAGTGTAAGGTTCCAGAGGAAATAGTTAGCTTTCTGCACTCAGAAATTCCATCGATGAACATAGAAGTGCATGAAATTAGAGACGCTAGCAAAATAAAGGAGAGAAGCTATGATCCCAGCAGAGGACAATACAATGCAGAGTTAATATTAATTGAACTGAGCAAGTTCAGAAAAAAGAGAGAACTAATTCTAGGGATTATGGAGGGGGATTTGTTCGTCAGGGGATTCAACTTCGTATTCGGATTAGCTAGTCCAAAGTTGGGTGCTGGTCTAGTCTCAATACACAGGTTAGGCAGTGGAGAAATACTGGTTGAGAGGCTTAAAAAAGAAGTGTTACACGAAATAGGCCATTTGCTAGGACTGAAGCATTGTTCGGATCCAAAATGCGTCATGTACTTCTCCAACACAGTGAGAGACACTGACGAAAAAGATGCGAAATTCTGTCCCATGTGCTCTAGATCCATGATGATGGCTTTCTCCAACGAAGTTTGAAACTTGTGTGTAGTGTTTCTAGTGACTAGACAACACGTGGTTACCGAAAAAGTCTAAAGCCTCAACAGTCTATAGAGAGAGCATGAAGTGCGTGTACTGTGGAAGAGAAAGCGTCGCTGTGTGTACTTACTGTGGCTCCATGCTGTGCTCTGAACACTTGCTGCGATGTAGCAGTTGTGGAAGGATAATTTGCAGTCCGTCAGTGAAAGAGGTGTGTCAGAAACTCCACAGTTGTATAGAGGTGAGGTGATGCCGGCCAAAAGGAAATACTGGGACGAATTTGAGAGAAACTTGGGGAAATTGGTAGAAGTTCACACTTTCGACGGGAAAGTCTATCGTGGCTTCCTTTCCTCTTACGAAGAGAAGCACGGGAACATATACTTGGAGAGAGTTAAAGAGAAGAGAGAAATAGATGGGGAAGAGAGGTTCGAGGTAGTAGAAGGAGTAGGGATTGCCTTTAGGGGACATAACGTCACTAGAATTATTTTCTTGGAGAGATAGACAAATTTGCTTACTGATCTAAGTGGATGGCCAACTGTCCTCACTAATGTACTAGTGAGATTAAAACTACGTAAGTCACGTTTGCCATTCCTCAATTATGTTTAGGACCACATTTAGTTAGACCTCAACCCCAAATAGCGCTTTGATCATTTCTCTTTCCACTTCGTCTATTTTCCCTGGTAAGACCAATGAATGTGGGGGTGGGCCGAATTCCTTGGATATAACTGATTCCAATCTATCGAGACATATGTGCTGGTTCTCCTCTCCAATTCTAGATAGAACGAAGATTAGGTCACTATTTGACACTACCCCAAGTCTCTCCTCATTTTCTATTTCGTCTAAAATAGTTACTGCAACACTCGGACTCATACCTCCCCTCTCTGTGTCTAAAAGCACTAGGGTGTGTAAGCCAACGTCCTTGTTCAGCTTGATTTGGTAGTAGAATGACCTCGGTTTGAATGATTTCTCTAAATGAGGAATAGTAACTGTCCTACCGAATTTATATGGAGATAGTCCTGTTAGACCAATGGAGGAGAATATAGAAGCTCCTGGTATGACTTCGCATTTAACACCTAACTCTCTAGCCCTGACTACTATGGAAATATGCGTCGTTCCCAGCAGAGGATCCCCAGGGACTAGAATACATATTCTCTTTTTCTTGGATTCCTCTATGAGAGGATCTATGTTCTCCTCAAGCGATGTTCTATCAGCCAATCTCACCTCTTTTCCTATTAGTCCAGATAGCGTTTTCACTTTGTTCTCATCTATCACATTTGTATAGCTATCTAGTAGTACCATATCTGACTTCCTAGCGATTTCAAGCCCCTTTACTGATATCCCCTTTTCCCCTAAGCCGATTCCGACTAGGTAAAGTCCTCCCATTTTTCTCACTATTTTTTCCTTTTTTATCTTATAAAATCACTAGGTTTATCTATAGAGGTAAAGTATTTAACTTTTGAGGTTAAATTCTCTTAGGTGGGACTTTGAAGGGCGTTGATGCAGTAAAGCTCCTGAGAACAATAACGAATCCCACTAATATGAAGATTCTCGGGATAATACGGCAGAATGGGGAAATGTACCCCGCTGAGATAGCCAGAGTTATGGACAAGTCAGAGAGCATAATCGTTAGGAAACTGAAGGAGTTAGAGAGAATTGGGCTTCTAGAGAGCAGATGGAACTCTTCGGGAGATAGACCTGTGAAACTGTACTCTTTCAGAGACGTCTCGTTTTACGTTTACTTTGACGGTGAATTAAAGGTTGAATCCGAAGACAGATCCATATCGAAATTAGTTGAGTTGATATATGAGAGGAATCCAAACATAAAGACACCAGATGATTTGCTAAGAGCATCGAAGTCCATCTCTGCAGAAACGGTATCAAGTGAATTGGGCATATCAATAGATAGAGCAAGAGAGCTACTAGATGACTTAAAAAAGAGCCCTGAAAGGGCATTCAGATACGTCTTCGAGACTATGAGTAAGATAACTAGATGTTCCGTTTGCGGAAAGGTAATACCGAAGGAGAAAGTAGAGGATTGTTCGGTTTGCGGATTACCTGTTTGTCCTAATTGCATGAGGACTTACTTGAACAGGAGAATGTGTCTCAGCTGCTATCAGAAAAGACTTAATAGATTCTACTACAAGTACGAGTGATCAAAGTTCAGATTCTAGCTCTCTCAAGAAATTGAGCATGAATTCATGTCTTCTCTTTGCAATTTCCTTACCTGTCTCAGTGTACATCATGTCCTTCAGTCTAAGGAGTTTCTCCTTGAAGTGTTCTATTGTCTCCCTTATCCCCCTTCCGTTAGCTCCGCTGTAGAGGAACGCTCTAGCTATCCCTACCGCTCCAATGGCATCTAAATTGTCTGCATCCCAGAGTATCTTCGACTCCCTGTCCAATGGTCTTCTGTTGCCAGAGAAGCTATGGGACTCTATTGCCCTCACTATCCTTGGTATTTTATCCTCGGGATATTTTATTTCCTTTAGCAGTTTTTCTGCCATTTTTCCACTTTCAATTGCGTGATTTTCTTTCCCCCTGGCTATGTCGTGGAGTATAGCAGCTGGTAAGACGACCCATGGATCTCCCGTTTCTCTCTCTAGTATGAGGAGACAATTCTCGTAGACCCTCCTAACGTGATCCATGTCGTGTCCTGGGAATTGCTCCATGAATTTATAGCACAAGCGCCATATCTCTTCCAAGTACTCCTCTAAGTTCATACCTTCACCACCTACTCCCGATGAGATTGGCATCGAATCCGTCACAAATGTCTGTATTTAAATTTGGAAATCCCTCTCTACAGCTGGAGAACTCCAATCCATATTCGAGGGAAATCTCTCTGACCAATGAGATCAAGTTGAATCTGTATTCCTTCGGTAGGTACCTGGAGTTACCTACTTTTCTTGAAAAGTCTGCCTTTATCCTGAAAACTGAATTGAGTCTCTTCCAATCGCTTGGTCTCGGTTTATACGTAGAGGTTATTACCTGATCTGCTCCGCTCTTGGATATTTCCTCTATTAACGATCTTATTTCATTTTCAGAATCATTGATTCCGGGTATTATTGGGTCTATTCTAACTGAGGTCTTTAATACACCAGAAAATTCCTTTATTGCTTCTAGT